>NZ_JAENXS010000001.1:330625-661250 GCF_016612535.1 Bradyrhizobium diazoefficiens | reverse complement strand
TTCTTGGTGAAATCGAACGGCGCGGTACCGCCGGTGAACTGGGCGTATACCGCCCTGCGGTGCTTGTCGGACTGCCAGAACGGACTCGCTTGGCTCGCCTTGGTCACCGGGAACCAGCGGCCAAGCGCACCCTCGATATAGGGACGGACGTTCTCTTCCTGGAGCAGGAAGCTGATGAACTGCTTGCCCTCAGCCTTGTTCTTGGCCGCCGCGAACATCAGTCCGGTCTTCACGTCGGAGCGGTACCGGATGGTCGAACCATCCGGGGCCTTCGGGAAGGACGCCGTGATGATGTCCTGCTCATAGGCCTTCTTGCCGGCGTCGCGCTGCTCCTGGGTCAGCGCCGGATTGATCGAATCCTCGTACCATTTCGCCGCGATCGAGATCGTGAAATTGTGTGTCATCACGATCGTCTTGTTATGGAAGGCGACGTTGTTGTCCGGATCCTTCCAGGTCGTCGAGGAGGGCGGGGTGCAGCCCTTGATGTAGGTGTCGGTGTAGTCCTTCATCGCCTTGATCAGGTTCTCGCGCACCTTGGGATCGTCGACCGTGAGCTTGCCGTCATCATCGACCAGCTTGACGTGATAGGCGTCCATGAAGGTGTAGAACGACTGGAAGGAGTCGGTGGATTCCACGCCCATCGGCTGGCCCACGGCGTAGATGCGCTGGCCGGTGGCCTTGCGGATCGCCGGCTGCACCTTGTCGCACCAGAACGTCCAGTAGCCGGTCCAGTCGGTCGGAATGTCGCTCTGCTTGAAGCCGGCCTTCTCCAGCATGTCGTTCCAGATCTGGACATGCATGCTCTGCTGCTTCAGCGGAAAGCCGTAATAGGCCTTCTTCTTGGTGACGTCGTTATAGAGGATCGAGGCGTCCAGCGTGTTCTGCACGAACCGGTCCTTGATCGGCTCCATGACGTCCGTGAGATCCTCGAGCTTGCCCTCGAAGGCCCATTTGCCCTGTGCCTGCACGTCATAGGAATCGGAGTAGGCGACGTCGGGCACGGTGCCGGCGTCGAGCGCTGCGACCGTCTTCGGAATCATGTCCTGGATCGCGTACTGCGACAGTTCGACCTTGATGCCGGTTTTTGCTTCGAACTTCTTGATGGTCTCGATCAGTGCATCGTCTTCGGACCTGTAGAAGCCCTTGGCAAACCACACGGTAATCGTCTTTTGCTGCGCAAATGCAGGTGCGGCGGCCGCAAACAGCCCGGCCGCAGCGACCGCCAGTGATACAGCGCCTATAATTTTGGATTTCACGTTTTTCTCCCTCAAGCCGCCGGCGTTTTAACCGGTCGGATAAAACACTAGCGCATGGCCGCCAGCCGATCTAGCGGCATGTTGTCAGACCTAGGTCGAGGGATATCGGGCTCTCGGAGATGCTTAACGCGCGCATCGATGCGATCGCCGCATCAATTCGTGGCAATCAATTCGCCTCTTGCGTTTCCGGCTTCGTCTGACACATCCGCTAGTCCACAGACCTGCGGGTTCTATGCGGTATGAGCACTGAACGCAACGCAAGTGGCCGGCCCACAGTGCTCCGGCCACAGAATTCGAAAATGCCATCGAGAATATGGCGGGCCGGACCCGAGGAGCCCCAGTTCAAAGGGAAGCGGTCTTGCACCGCTGCACGGGCGAGCTATCAGCGCTTGCCCTTTATGCCGATCGACACGCCCTTCGAACTTGCCTCGGCGGACCGGGACCGCGGCTTGCCTTGCCCGCTCGTCCCTGAAGGAGAGCGCCACGCCTGAAGAAGCATCTTGAGAAACTGGCTGGCATGAGGAGATAGTGTCGTCCCGTGCCGGCGCACGATTCCGATCGTCCGCGACACTTCCGGCTCGATCAACCGAATGGTGTGAATGATCGGATGACCCGCGGCCGGCGTCGCAAGCCTCGGTAGCACGGCGATGCCCAGTCCTGCTTCGACGAGACCAAGCGAACCGGAGAGGTGAGCGACTTCGTAGGACCAGTTCAGCTGCAGGCCGTGTCGCGCCAGCGCATTGTCGATCAGCGCGCGATTGCCGCTGTTGCGACCGACAGTGATAATTCGGTGCGATACGATCTCCGACCAACTCACCTGTTTGCGCGATGCCAACGGATGGTCATGACGGCAGGCCAGGACGAAAGGATCCTCGACCAGTTTCTCAAATTCGATTTCGGCATGCGAGGCACCAATGAAATTGATGCCGAAGTCGGCTTCTCCGCGCGCGACCGCTTCCAATCCCTCATTGGCTCCGATGTCCAGAATCCGGATGCGGATGCGCGGATACGCTTCCGCGAACCGGCCGATCGCACGCGGCAGGAAATAGAACACGGCTGTCGGCACCGCCGCCACCGAGACCAGACCTGAACTTCGCGCGCCGATATCGTGAATGGCGAGCACCGAGGTCTCGAACTCGTCGATGAGGCGACGCACTTTCGGCAGGAAGTCGCGGCCCGTCATGGTGAGATTGACGTGGCGCGTCGACCGTTCGAGCAACGGCGCGCCGAGGCTTTCCTCCAGTTTTTGAATGCGCCGGCTGAGCGCCGGCTGCGAGAGGTTCAGCGCCCTGGCGGTCCGGACGAAGCTTCCCGTTTCCGCCACGGTGATGAACGCTTTGAGGTCGAGCAGTTCTGCGTTCACGGCATGCTCCATTATACCGGTATACGAAACAATACCTCAGATATTTGCATTTCACAAAAGAGTTCTGACGAACGATGCTTCGGTTCGAGCGCAGATGTCGACGAACGGAACGGATCCATGAACGATCAGATCGCTATTCCCTGTGTGGTCATGCGCGGGGGCACCTCACGCGGGCCGTTTTTTCTGGCCAGCGATCTTCCGGCCGACCCGAGGTTGCGCGACGCCATCCTGCTGTCCGTGATGGGAGGTGGGCACGATCTTGGAATCGACGGTATCGGCGGCGGCAATGCCGTCATCAACAAGGTTGCGATCATTGGACCCGGATCGGTGGCGGGCGCCGATGTTGACTACCTGTTTGCCCAGGTGCGGGTTCGTGAAGGCATCGTCGATACCTCGCCCAATTGCGGAAATATGGTGGCGGCGGTGGGGCCGTTCGCAATTGAAGCCGGCCTGGTAGCCGCCGCCTCAGATCGCACCCATGTGCGCATCCACAATGTCAACACCGGCAAGCTGATTGACGCGATGGTTGCCACCCCCGGAGGACGGGTGACCTACGAGGGCGAGGCGAGGATCGATGGTGTGCCGGGAACGGCCGCGCCCGTCGAATTGTCGTTTCCCGACGCGGCCGGCGCACGCACCGGTCGCCTGCTACCCACGGGGCGACCGATCGACTGCATCGAAGGGATCGATGTGACCTGCATCGACGCGGCCATGCCCGTGATGCTGGTCCGCGCGGCGGATCTTGGCTGGAGCGGCCGCGAGGCACCCTCGGATTTCACCGACAGCTCCTTCCGCACGCGTCTCGAAGGCCTGCGCATCGAGGCCGGACGCCGGATGGGCTTTCCGAATGCTGCGGCAATGGTGATCCCGAAACCGGTTCTGATTGCGCCCGCGAGCGAGGCGACGTTGAATGTCAGGTACTTTATGCCACACGAGTGCCATAGCGCGCTGGCGGTGACCGGTGCTGTCGCGATTGCGACTGCCTGTGTCACGCCCGGAACGATCGTCGCAGAGATGGTGGGACCGCTGGTGCCGCCGGTGCCGATCACGTTGGCCCATCCCTCCGGCCAGCTCGTCGTTCGGCTGGAGCCCGGCCCGGTTGCCCGGGTGCAGCGGACAGCTCGGCGAATCTTCGAGGGCCACGTCTTCGCCCGTCGGTCGCACATTCCTCATTCAGTCCTGGCGGCCTGAAGCCGACGCCGCCTCCGAAGCCATCAAGAAATCAGAACTATGGAAGAAACGAGAATGCAGAAGCAAACGCTGGTTGAGCATGCGAGCATCGACGCGCGAAAGCCGTTCTACCGGGTTCTCTACGTTCAGGTGCTGATCGGTGTCATGCTGGGTGTCCTCGCGGGCCATTTCTGGCCTGAACTTGGCGCCGCGCTGAAGCCCCTCGGAGACGGCTTCGTGTTGGCCCGCGAACTGGGACAGAACGGCACGCTCGAGGTCGAGGCGGGAGCGAAGATTGGCGGGGCAGCAGCGCTGCAGGAGGACAAGGTCTGGATTTCAACGACGCAGTCCGCCGCTTGACGCCGCGTCTGGATGAATCGGGCGCAGTATTGGCACGTCGAACTCGTGGCGCGCAGGCTGCCAACCCCAAAGAGCGACGTTGGTCACTCTAGTTGGATTTGGCGTTGTCCTTAGCGTTCTCCGCCGTCGGAGATCCCTCCGGCGCCTGCCGCTTTCCGCCGGTGATGCGCTGCTTCAAGAGGTCGAGGAAGGGAGATGCCGCCGGCGAGTGGCGGATCAGGGCCTCGGGATCGGGGAAGATCAGCGGATCATCCCAGGGACCCTGCACCATGAATGGCAGTTGAAAGCCCGATGCCGTATTGAGGCTCGCCACGCCCTTCATGTCGTATTCGCGCGTCGGCACCGACGCGGTGCCGGTCATCGTGATCTTTGCAGCCGGCCCTTCGATGCGGATGTCCTCGGCGGTGGCGATCCCGTCGGCGAATTTCACCGCGATGGTGAGGTTGTCGTAGGGCGTCGAGCCATTGCGGAAATTGCCGCCGCCGGACAGCGGCCGCCGCTCCAGCCGCTTCAAGAGCTGCTCGGCATTGAAGCCCGCGATCGCGCCGTCGTGGCCGGTCACGGTGGCGGTGCCGTCGAGCGACTGCACCAGGCCGAACGGGCTCGAGCCGGAGGCGACGAGGGACACGTTGACGTTGCCGCGGCCAGACAGCTTGTTGAGGCCGAACAGTTCGGCGGCGCAGGCCTGGAGGTCGACGTCGGTGAACTGGAATTGCGCCTTGATGTCGGCGACCGTGTCGGAGCGCGAGATGCCGAACGAGCCCTTGGCGATGCCGCCATAGACCTGGGCCTCGCCGACCGAGAGCGCCAGCGTGCCGTTGCGTAAGTTCGCGCCGATCGCGGTGCGGCCAAGCTTCGAGGGCCCGACGGTCAGCTTGGCTGCCGACAGGCGCATGTCGAGGTCTGTGGTCGAGAGGCCATTGAGGTCGAACAGCTGCCTGTTCCAGTCGCGCGCGCCGCTCGCGAGCAGGCGGAAGGTGGAGATATAAGGCGTGAAGTCGAGCGCGTCGGCGGCGAGCGTCGCCTGCAGCGTCTGCCGCCCGTTATTAGCATAGGTCATCACACCTTCGGCGGTGTTGCCGTCGAGCTCGACATTGACGTTGGTGAGCGCGATCGAGGCGCCGACGACATTGGCGCGTGCCTTCAGCGCGAAGCGGCCGAAGCCGCCGCTGCCCGGCTGCGGTTGCCCGGTCCAGCGCAGCGCGTTGCGCAAGGACGGGCTGTCGATGGTCAGCGTGCCCTCCATCATCGGGCTGGTGCGGTTGGCGACGCTGCCGTCGAAGGCGAGCTTGAGCGGCGCGCTGGCAATCCGCGCCTTCAGGCCCGAGCGGTCGCCGGACAGCGCCGCGACGAAATCGGCAAAGCTGATCGAGCCGTCGACGCGCTCGCCGCGCCAGTCGAATTGTCCGGTCGCGGCAAAGGAGCGCGAGATCGAGGGCCAGGCCAGCGACAGGTCGATGTCCTCGAGCTTCTCGGTGGCGTGGGTGGCGACGTCCTCGTAATCGAGCACGCCGTCCTGGATCCTGATCTCGGAGAACGACACCTGGTTGTCGGCGCCGGGCTTCATCGTGCGCGCGATGGTCTGGATGAAGGGTGTCCAGTTGCTCTCGCCGTCCGGCTTCAGGCTGACATGGATGTGCGGCCGCAACAGCGACAAATCGGCGATCTCGAACCGCTGCAAGAGCAGCGGCAGCAGCCGCAGATTGGCGGTGAGCACGTCGACATGGAGCGCGGGGTCGCTGGTGCCGCCGCCCTTCAGGCCGACGTCGTGGAAGGAGATGTAGCTCGCTGGCAGCACCGAGATGTCGATTGCGCCATCGACGCTCAGTTCGAGCCCGGTGACGTCGCGGATCTGCGCCTCCACCGCTTTGCGCAGCGCGTCGCGGTTGACGAGCCAGGAGGTCGCGATCAGGGCGATCAGCGCGACGCCGAGCAGCGCCGCGATCGGCGTCCCGAGGCGCTTCATTCCTTGGGCCATGGTCAATGGCATGTCCTGATCGGGTTGGTCGTTGGAGCCAAAAGGGCGGGACGGGAAACCTGCGTACCCAACGCCCAAGCCTTGTTATGTTAAGTGCTGCAACTTGATGGGTTTTCTTGTCGCTTTCAAGGCCGCGGGCGGGTCTGCCCACGGCGTGGGCAGCTTCTACCACCGGCTCCCGGAACGGAGAACCCCGTATCATTGACGGCTTCGGACGATTTCGCCTAATAATCGCCGCCAACAAGGCGCTGCGCCTGCAAGCCGAAGGTTCGAGGGTTTTTGCATGAACAAGGTCTATCCCGACGCCAAGTCGGCGCTTGAGGGCGTTCTCAAGGACAACATGATGATCATGTCGGGCGGCTTCGGCCTCTGCGGCATCGCCGAGGCGCTGTCGGATGCGATCCGCGAGTCCGGCGTCAAGGGCCTGACGGTGGTCTCCAACAATGCCGGCGTCGACGGCATCGGGCTCAGCCGTCTCCTGGAAACCCGCCAGATCAAGAAGATGATCTCGTCCTATGTCGGCGAGAACAAGCTGTTCGCCCAGCAATTCCTCGCCGGCGAGCTGGAGCTCGAATTCAATCCGCAGGGGACGCTGGCCGAGCGCATCCGCGCCGGCGGCGCCGGTATCCCGGCCTTCTACACCAAGACCGGCGTTGGCACGCTGATCGCCGAAGGCAAGGAAGTGAAGGAGTTCGACGGCGAGAAGTACCTGATGGAGCGCGGCCTGTTCGCCGACCTCGCCATCGTGCACGCCTGGAAGGGCGACACCGCCGGCAACCTGATCTATCGCAAGACCGCGCGCAACTTTAACCCGATGATGGCGACCGCGGCCAAGGTCACCGTGGCCGAGGTCGAGCATCTCGTTCCCGCCGGTGAGCTCAATCCCGACCACATCCACACGCCCGGCATCTTCGTGAAGCGCATCGTCGAGGTCGGCTCGGCCAAGAAGCGCATCGAATTCCGCAACACCCGCCCGCGCCCGACCAGCGCGTTGGCGGCCGGCACGGGAGTTGAAATCTGATGGCCTGGACCCGCGAACAAATGGCGGCGCGCGCCGCGAAGGAATTGCGCGACGGCTACTACGTCAATCTCGGCATCGGCATCCCGACGCTGGTCTCGAACTACATTCCGGACGGCGTCGACGTCAGCCTGCAGAGCGAGAACGGCATGCTCGGCATGGGCCCGTTCCCCTATGAGGGCGAAGAGGACGCAGACCTCATCAACGCCGGCAAGCAGACCGTGAGCGAGCTACCGACGACCTCCTATTTCTCCAGCGCAGATTCCTTCGGCATGATCCGCGGCGGCCACATGGATCTGTCGATCCTCGGTGCCATGCAGGTGGCCCAGAACGGCGATCTCGCCAACTGGATGATCCCCGGCAAGATGGTCAAGGGCATGGGCGGCGCCATGGACCTCGTCGCCGGCGTCAAGCGCGTCGTCGTGGTGATGGAGCATTCCGCCAAGGACGGCCCCAAGCTGCTCAAGAAGTGCAACCTGCCGCTGACCGGCGAGCGGGTCGTCGATATGATCGTCACCGATCTCGCGGTCTTCACCATCGATAAGCATGGCGACGGCGGCATGGCGCTGATCGAACTCGCTGACGGCGTTACGCTCGACGAGGTCAAGGAAAAGACCGAAGCCGAATTCCGCGTCGCGCTGAAGAATACGTAAGGTCTTCGCAAATGGGGCGCGCATGACGATACGGTCTGCGCGTCCCGAAGACGCGGATTTCATCGCACAGACTATCCTGTCGGCGCAGCGCGGCTATCGGCCGCGTGGCTGGTTCGACGTTGCGCTCGGCTGGCCTGATGCGCAGTGCCGCGAATTCATCGCGCGGATCGCGGTCGCACGCGCGGCGTCGATGTGGCATGTCTCGCGATTCCTGGTCGCCGAGATCGATGGCAAGCCTGCCGCCGCGTTATGCGCATTGCCAGCAGCCGGCACGGGACCCGCGGCTTGGCGCGCGATCGAGGAGATCAGTGCTGCGACCGGACTTGCCGCTTCAAAGCTGGACGCGATCCGCCGGCGCGGCACCTACACGCGTACCTGCTGGGTTCAGGGCGGCGAGGGCGATTGGATGATCGAGCATGTCGCGACCGATCCCGCCTACGGCGGCCGCGGCCTGGTGCAGGCGCTGATCGTGCACGCGCTGGATCGGGGGCGGGCGGCCGGATTTGCCCGGGCGACGGTCTCGTTCCTGATCGGTAACATGCCTGCCGAGCGCGCCTACTCCAAGGCCGGCTTTGCCTTCGTTGAAGAGAAGCGCGATCCCGCATTCGAGGCGATCATCGGTGCACCGGGGTTTCGCATGTTCGCGCGGATGATTTGACCTCGCCGCCTACACCTTAATCCAAGGCGCCAACACGCTCGCCACCCATGACGTCTCCTCGCGCACCAGACGGAAGCCGAGATTGGAGGGCGGAACGCCTTGCGCGCAGCCGCCGGCGCGGGCGTCGCGGATGAAATCGGTGATGTAGGCGCGGTGTGCGCCTTCGGCGACGCGGACGCCGCAATTCACGGTCGGGTGGCCCGCCTTTCCGGCTTCGTCGACACGCGAGCGCACGAAGCAGGTTGACGTCCACTCCCAGACATTGCCGGCGAGATCGGACACGCCGCGCTCGTTCAGGCCGAACTTTCCGAATGGATAGGCCGTGGTGTCGGAGAGGTCGCGCTCGGATTCGCGTTCATAGCGGCTGATCCAACGCTTCGCCGGATCGTCTGCGTCCACCGGCGTGCCGTCATCCCTGAACCTGGAGCCCGCCGCAAAAGCCCATTCCGCATCGCTCGGCAGGCGGTAGTGGTGACCGGTCGTGCGCGACAGCCAGTCTGCATAGGCCTGCGCATCGTGCCAGCTCACCTGCACAACGGGACGATCGGGAGCAATCGCGACCCCGCGATCGAGCGCGTGGCAATCGCCGTCCTGCACGCAAAGCTGATAGTCGGCGGAGGAGACCTGCTCGCGCATGATGTGAAGCGGCTGCGTGAATTGCAGTGTGCGTAGCGGCGCCTCGGCCTGCTGTCCGGCGCGCGTGAAATCGCCGGCCTCGCGGTAAGAGAAGTTGCCCGCGGCGATCTCGACGATCGCCGGCTCTTGCGCGCCCCGCGTCGTCATCTCCGAGACCAAGGGCGCAACGGCGAGCGGTCCGGCAAACCCGGCCGCACAAGCAAGTGCCAGTTTGAGCTTGAATGCAATCAGCATGGTGATTCCCCCGAAAGAACGAGGGGCCGGCGCTGGCCGGCCCCTTGTCGCCGCTAGTTGGTGTTGGCGGCCGGTATGTCCGCAGGCGCCTTCACCTGGGTCATCAGATCGTCGTTCCACTTGCCTTCGACCTTGAAGTGCGCCGTGGCGCCGAGGTCCGCGGCCTCGATCAGATTATGCGTGACATAGGCGTAGATGCCGGGCTGCAGGAACTTGTACATCGCCGCCCCCGCCGAGCCGCCGCGGATGAACCAGGTTTCGAGCCCGGTTTCCGGCGGGTTGGAGAACTTGCCTGTCTCCCAGACATAGTCGCCATGGCCGCCGATCAGATGTGGACGGCTGTCGCGGTTGGCCTGCGAATGCACGATCAGCACGTTCTCGCCGACATTTGCGGTCAGTGCGTTCTTGCCGGTGAGGGCGCCGACCTTGCCGTTGAAGACGACGTGGGAAGGGATCAGCTTCTTCATCACCTCTTCGGTGTCGGTGAAGGCTTCGCCCGGCGAGTCGTAAGACTTGAAATTGCCTTTCTCGTCGCGCGGCACGTACATGTCCTGCTCGCCGACATAGTAGACCTTGTCGTATTTCAGCGCGTGGCCCTTGCCGTCGTTCAGTCCGTCGCGCGGCAGCACCATCACGGCGCCGTTCATGCCGGAGACGACGTGCCAGGGGATCATCGGACCGCCCGGGGCGCAGTGATAGACGAACACGCCGGTCCGCGTCGCTTTCCAGCGCAGCACGACCTGCTCGCCGGGGTTGACCAATGTGAGCGCGGCGCCGCCGAGCGCGCCGGTCGCGGCATGGAAGTCGATGTTATGCGGCATGGTGTTGGTCGCGGGATTGACCAGCGTCACCTCGACGTAGTCGCCCTCATGCGCGACCATCAGCGGGCCCGGCATCGAGCCGTTGAAGGTCATGGCCTGGAAGGTGGTGCCCTTCTCGTCGATGACGACCTTCTTCTCCTCGATGGTGAGCTTGAACTCCAGGATCTTGGGACCCTGCTTGGTCGCTTGCTCGTGTGCGTGCACGAAGGGTGGTGCGACCAGCTCCACCTTCTGGCGCGGCAGTTTCAGATCGTCGGCGGCGAAGGCGGGGGTTGCCAGCATCAGGGCGGTCGCGGCGGCGCTGATCAATGCGGCTCTGCGGGTGAACATCGGAAGCATCCTTCATCTGAAAGGGTTTTGATGACGGACGCAGTCTGCGCCTGTTGCGGCAAGTATGTTTGCGCTGCGACAAGCTTTTGCCGGATTCGCCTCCGGTCAATTCCTTAAGAGGTTTGCCGAAGCATCGGTGACGCGGATGGCACGACTGCGCCTCGTGCGATATCGCCCGCGTCAGCGGCAAATCATTCGCATGTTCAGCGGCGTTCGATCTTGAAATGCTTGGATGGGTTCGATCAGAGAAGCTCGATCGCAATCCAGACCGTGCCCCAGACCGCGAGCGACAGTGCGGCGAGCACGGCTGCGACGATGGCCAGCACGCGCACGACATGAGTTGCGCCGGTGGTAGGCGCGACGGGGACGGGACGAAAATCGTCGAAGCGCGGGATGTGGCCGCGAATACCGGCAAGCCAGAGAACGAGATCGAGCACGAGCGACGCCATAGCCTATCTCCCAAAATGGCCTATCTCCCAAGGGGGCGATGATTGAACGTCACCATGGCCGCAATCCGGCGCTCAGACTTTGAGCGGGCGCAAGGTCGTCCGGCGGAAAACGGGTAATCTCGTGCCATCCGGTCCGCCCGCAAGCGGCATCAATTTACGAATGGGTAAGACATGAGGATTGATCTCGCAGAAAGCTACGGGGAAGAGAGGTTGCCGCGCTACACGAGCTATCCCACCGCGCCGCATTTCTCGACGGCGATCGGCGCAGATACCTACGCCGGCTGGCTGGCCGCGCTCCCTGGCGGTAGCAGCGCGTCCCTCTATCTGCACGTTCCGTTCTGCCGCGAGATGTGCTGGTATTGCGGCTGCCATACCCAGATCGTCCGCCGCGACGAGCTTGTTGCGGCCTACCAGCGGACCCTGCTTGGCGAGATCGCGCGTGTCGCCGACACCATCGGCCGACGCATCAAAGTCGAGCACATTCATTTCGGCGGCGGCACGCCGACGATCATGGCACCGGAGGCTTTTGCAGAGTTGATGGCGGCGGTGCGCCACGCGTTTTTCGTGCTGCCGTCGGCCGAAATCGCGGTCGAGATCGATCCGCGCACGTTGACCCCCGAGATGGTCGAGGCGATGCGGCTCTCCGGCGTCAACCGCGCCAGCCTCGGCGTGCAGAGTTTCGATCCCGTCGTACAGCGTGCGATCAACCGTGTGCAGAGTTTTGAGCAGACCGCCTCGGTCGTCGATATGCTCGGACGGGCCGATATTGCAGGAATCAACTTCGACCTGATCTACGGCCTGCCGCATCAGACCATCGCATCCTGCCTGGATACCGTGCGGCGTTCGCTCGAGCTCGGGCCGGCCCGTTTCTCGGTGTTCGGCTATGCGCATGTGCCAAGCTTCAAGAAGCACCAGCGCATGATCAATGAGTTTCATTTGCCCGACGGTCTTGCGCGTCATGACCAAGCCTGTGCCATCGCCAACGCCCTGAAGGAAGCCGGGTATGTACAGATCGGCCTCGATCATTTTGCGCGGCCCGACGATGCGATGGCCGTGGCGCTCGAGCAAGGGACGCTGCGGCGCAATTTCCAGGGCTATACCACCGACCAGGGCGAGATCCTGCTCGGCTTCGGCGCCAGCGCAATCGGACATTTGCCGCAGGGCTATGTCCAGAACGAGGTGCAGATCGGTGCGTATCAGCAGAGCATCGCGGATGGCCGCCTCGCCACCGTGAAGGGCTATGGGCTCACCGACGACGACCGGCTGCGCGCCGACATCATCGAGCGGATCATGTGCGAGTTCGGCGCCGATCTCGGTGACATCTGCGCGCGTCATGGCGCAGAGCCTGAGGCAATGTTGCAATCGGCGTCGCGCCTGAAGCCGCTGATCTCGGACGGCGTGGTGAGGTTGGACGGCGACCGTCTCGCGGTCGCGAACGACTCGCGCTTCCTGATCCGCAGCGTCGCGGCCGCGTTCGATGCCCATCTGGATCCGGGGAAGCAGTTGCACAGCCGGGTGGTCTAGAAGACACTCTTCTTGCTTGTGCTTCGACAAAGAGATTCCGGCCAGCTCCGCTATCGTCGCTTTGGAACGGAGTTGTCCATGCCTTTCCGATCTGACGATCTGGTCGATGACATCATGCGTACGGCGCCACACGCGATCCGCGTGTTCCTCGCCTTCAGGATGGCCTGTGTCGGCTGTCCGATCGCAACCTTCCACACCGTGGACGACGCCTGCCGCGAGCACGGCATCGATCGCGATAAATTCCTCGCCGCACTCTGCGACTGCGTGCCGGTGTGAGGGGAATCGGAATCTGCGCGGGGCGCGTGCGGAGTCCCGGGTGAGGGAGAGCTTTCGCCGCAAGCGGAAGTGCCCTCACCCCTATGGTCAGGCCGCGCCGCTGTCCGGGTTCCGCTCCGCCAGCACGACGATCCGGTGCGGCTCGCGCAGGATGATGCGCTGGCGACCGCTCTCGACGAGGCCCTGTTGCTCCCATCCGCTTAGGATTCGGCTCACGGTGTGCAGCGTGGTGCCGGTCATCTGCGCGATGTCCTGGCGGCTGATCGGGAAGTCGATCTCGATGCCGTGGTCGAGCTTCTTGCCGGATTGGCTGGCGAGCCGCAGCAGCGCGTGCGCGACGCGCTGCTCGACCTGCTGGGTCGACATTTCCAGGATGCGGGTGTGGCTCTCCTGGAGCCGCTTGCCGACGGTCTGCATCGTGTTGGCAGCAAGCGCCGGAAATCGCTCGATCAGCCTCGGCCAGGCCGAAGTCGGCCAGATCAGCGCCACGCTGTCGTCGACCGCCATCGCGGTCGCCGGATAATGCGCCGCTCCGATCGCCATTGCGAGCCCGAAGGTCTCGCCGGGTGCGACATAGCGCACCACGATCTGTTCGCCGCTCGGCGTGGTCTTGGCGGCGCGGACATGGCCGTGCAGCAGCAGGAAGAAGGATTGCGCATCCGCGCCCTGCTCGAAAATGGCGCTGTTCTTGGGATAGCGCGCCGAGCGGGCCTCGCGCAGAATCTCGTCGAGATCCTCGGGCTTGACGCCGGCAAACAGCGGCAGATGCGCAACCAGCGATGTGTCGACCTTGGCCATTCTGCCTCCTTGGC
Organism: Bradyrhizobium diazoefficiens; assembly: GCF_016612535.1. NCBI lineage: Bacteria > Pseudomonadati > Pseudomonadota > Alphaproteobacteria > Hyphomicrobiales > Nitrobacteraceae > Bradyrhizobium > Bradyrhizobium diazoefficiens. Next base: position 647,712 of record NZ_JAENXS010000001.1, on the reverse strand, counting down.
GCTCGGCAGTGTGATGGCACCTGCAATCGTCCTGGTGTTTGCGATAGCGCAAAACGGGCCGGCCGGGCGGCAGTATTTTTCCAAGTGACTATCCAAGTAACGGTCCAAATTCGCAGGAGTTGCCCATGGCTGGCGCCCGATCCCGTAATTTTCAGGGCTGGCCGCTGTTCGCGAACAGCTTTCGGCCGTTCTTCCTGCTCGCCGCGATCCAGACAGGGCTGTCGATCCTGGTCTGGCTGCCGATGTTTTATGGCGAGCTGTCGATGACATCGGCCTTCGTGCCGCGGGACTGGCATGTCCACGAGATGCTCTTTGGTTTCCTGCCCGCTGTCATCACCGGGTTCCTGTTCACGGCGATCCCGAACTGGACCGGACGGCTGCCGATCCAGGGGAGTTCGCTGGGCGCGCTGCTGGTGGTCTGGCTCGCCGGACGCGCCGCGGTGGCACTGTCCGCCGAGATCGGCTGGGCGTTCGCGCTTCTCCTCGACGCCGCCTTCCTGGCGCTGGTCGTCGCCGCCGCAACCCGCGAGATCTTGGCGGGCGGCAATTGGCGCAATCTGCCGGTGGTGGTGCTCGTGCTGGGGCTGTTCGCCGGCAACGTCGCCTTCCATCTCGAAGCGCATTACGAAGGTGCAGCCGATGTCAGCATTCGCGTCGGAATCAGCGTGGTCGTGCTGTTGATCGCGTTGATCGGCGGCCGCATCATCCCGAGCTTCACCCGCAACTGGCTGGTCAAGTTCAATCCCGGCCGCCTGCCGGTGCCGTTCGGACGTTTCGACGGCGCGGTGATCGGATTGAGTGCGCTGACGCTCATCGCGTGGATCGTGACGCCGTTAAACATGATCACCGGCGTGGTGATGGCGCTCGTCGGCGCCTTGCACCTGGTGCGGCTTGCGCGTTGGGCTGGCGATCGCACGCTGCGCGAGCGGCTGCTCGTGATCCTTCACGTCGGCTACACCTTCGTGCCGCTCGGTTTCCTCCTGAACGCCTTGGCCGCCTTCGGCGTACTGCCGCCGAGCGCCGGCATTCACGCCTGGATGACGGGCGCGGCCGGAACCATGACGCTGGCGGTGATGACGCGCGCGAGCCTCGGCCATACCGGACAGGCGCTGACGGCATCGCCGGCGACGCAAGCCATCTATGCCGCGATCATCATCGCGGCACTGGCGCGGGTCTCTGCCGTCGTCTTGCCCGCGTATAGCGATGTGCTGCTGCACATTGCGGCCTGCGGCTGGATTGTCGCGTTCCTCGGCTTTGCAGCCGCGTTCGGCCCGTTGCTCGCCGGCAGCCGCCGGCGTGCACTGGCCATCATGGGCGTGCCGGCTCCAGCGCGCTGAGTCTTAAGCGGCTGATGCCGACGCTAAGCTGTCAGGCTGCGCCAGCGGCCGGACGCCCTTGCGCCAGTCGGTGATGGTGCAGCCGAAGCGGCCGCGGAACCAGCGGGCCATGGCGCTCTGCGCAGAGAAGCCGAGCTGTACGGCGATATCCGCGAGCGGCCGGGCGGGGTCCTCGATCAGCTGGATCACGAGATCGGCGCGCTGCGCGTCGAGAATGGCCGAGAAGCTGGTGCCGGCTTCGGCGAGATGACGGTGGATGGTGCGGCGGGTGCAGGCGAGATGCTCGGCGACGCGTTCGACGGTGCAGTCGCCGCCCGCGAGCAGGCTGCGCACCACCTCGTCGACCTTTTCCTCCCAGCTTGCCGGCCGATTTTCGATCGCCTCGATCCGCTTGCGCAGATAACGCGCGATCAGGGGATGAGCGCTCGGGATCCGCCGCTCCATGTCGTGGACCGACAGCAGGATCGCGTCCTTCTCCGCGTTGAAAATCACGCGGCAGCCGAAGAATTCGCGATAGCGTTGGCGGTCCTGCGGCGGCGGATAGTGCAGGTGGACCTCCTGCGGCCGCCAGTCGCTGCCGAACAGCGACTGAATGATGCGGTGGACACTGCCGAGTGCCATGTCGATCGACTGGCGGGATGCGGTCGGCTGCCTCCCGCGCAGCTGCAGCGTGATGGTGACGGTTTGGTTGTCGCGCGTCACGTCGAGCTTCATGCCATCGTGATGGATATGGATGAAGCGGGAGAACGCTTCGATCGCCTCGCCGACGGTCGCCTGCTCGCGCACGATCAGGCCGACCGCGCCGAAATTGGTCAGGCCGCCGCGCTCGGCGAGCCGTAAGCCGAAATCTTCGGCACCGGACGCCTCTGCCGACAATTCGAGCAAGCGACGCAGACTTGCGACCGCGATGGGAGTATCGGGCGTGTCAAGGATGGCCAGCGGCAGCCTGGCCTTGCGCATCATCTGTTTGGGGTCGAGCCCGACCGACCGGGCGACCTCCGGGTAATAGCTCAAGCCTGCGCTGCGAATGAGGTCGGTCATGCGACCCGTTCCTGTCAGCCATTCCCGCAGATGTCCCGAAATGTAAAGTTTCTGTCCCGGTCCGTCAAATCCGGGAACAGGGTGGAACATACATAAGGAAGAACGAAGCACTGGCGCGAATGCCGTGCTCATGGCGGCGCGGCAGGGCGGTTGGCCCCGCGGCCGTCCCATTTCATTTGACCAAGACATATTGCTGGATCGGGATTATGCCGGGGAACATGCTTTCCAAGGGTGAGGTATTCGTCATTGATACTGACGCCGCCTCCCGCGAACAATTGTCCAACGCGCTCCAACAGAGCGCTTATGACGTGATCTGCTTTGCCGACGGCGCATCGCTGCTGTCGGAAGCGAAGACGCGGATGCCGGCCTGCGTGCTGCTGGAGATGCCGCCGGATCGCTCCGCGCTCGACGTGCTCAGGCGCTTGCGCGAGGAAAATTGCATGGCGCCGGTGCTGGTGACGTCGGCGAACGGCAGCATCGCCATGGCGGTCGATGCCATCAGGAGCGGCGCGGCCGACTTCATCGAGAAGCCGTTTCGTACCCACGACGTCGTCGACCGGATCGATGCCGCCATCGACGAGTCCGCCCAGCCCGATTCAAGCCGGCAGCGCTGGCTGCCCAGTTGCGAGCCGCTGACCGCGCGCGAAGCCGACGTGCTGGCGCATCTCGCGGCCGGCCTGACCAATAAGGAAGTCGCCCGGCGGATGCGTCTGAGCGCTCGCACCGTCGAGGGTTATCGCGCCAGCATCCTGAAGAAGGCCGGCGCTCGCAACGTGACGGATCTGCTCCGCCGTATTTTCGGCCAGGGCTCGCCCGACCAGGTCTGAGGTTCGACTTCCTCGCTGCCGCGGCGCGATGACGCGTTCGCAACGGCCACGATTTCCCGATTCGTGCTGCGATCGAAGATCAGTTGCCGTGATCGTGCCGTCGGGCTAGTTCTTACCCGCCTCACTCTTCCTCCCCTGTCATGCCCCGCGCAGGCGGGGCATCCAGTACGCCGCGACCTCTCCGTCTCATACAGGCGTCTCGGCGTACTGGATCGCCCGGTCAAGCTGGGCGATGACACAGCGCGTGGGAGAAAGAGCCGGGCCTTACTTCGCCTTCAGGAAGTCCGCGACGTCGAGCAGCACGAACTCGTTGTCGTCGGCCTTGTTGGGATCGCGGCTCGACGAGAACGGCAAATTGTTGTCGTTGCCGACGATGATGTGGCTCTCGTCGACGCGGTCGACGTTCTCGATGGTGAAGAACGGGAAGGTGTAGACGCCGTCATTGAGCGGCTTGCGCGCGTTCTTGTCGGGATCCTGGATCTTCAAGAGGTCGATGTAGCCGATCTTGCGCACGGGCTTGCCGACATTGGCGTCCGACAGCTCGATCTTGTAGACGCGCTTGAATTTGGCGATATCCGGAAAACAGTTCTCGCCGCGGGTACCCGCCGGGCAGGCCTTGTCGGCCGTGCCTTCGCCGTTGTCGCGCTCGATGACGAGGCCGGCGCTCGGGTCGATCATATTGAAGTCACCGATGGCGTTGCCGTTCTGCTCGAACACATATTGCCAGTAGCGGCCGGTGAACCTTTCCGCGGCGACGTCGAATTCGAGGATGCGCGAGGCTTCCTTGCCGTCGACCCGCTCCCAATCCTTCTTGTCGGCATCCCACAGCGGTCCCTCGAGCAGACCGTAGAGGAATTTACCGTCCTTCGACGACGCAAAGCCCTCAAAGCCCTTGGAGCGGCGGAGGTTGACGTTGGTGTAGGTCGCCCCCGGCGCGCTCGGGGTCGCCACCGCCCAATGGTCGGGCGAGCGCACCGTCTTGCCGTCGGCGATGGTCTCGAACATTGCGAGGATCTTGCCTGATTTGTCGGCCTTCAGGATGTAGGGGCCGAACTCGTCGCCGATCCAGAAGGTGTCGCCGATGATCTGGAAACCTTCGGTGTCGAAGTCGGCGCCGGTGAGATAGCGCCTCTCGGTGTCCTCGTGGACGATGCGGAAGGGCACCTTCTTGTCGGGATCGTGCAGGAAAATCGTCTCCTGCCGCTCGATCTTGCCGCTCGCCCAATCCATCTTGTAGTGGTTCAGGTACAACATCGAGTCCATCGAATTGGCGCGCGCGCCCATGCCGTTGTCGGTGATGACCCAGAAGGTGCCGTCGGGCATGGTCTTGATGCCGGAATGGCCCTGCAGCGGCTGGCCCTTGAACGGCAGCGAGATGCCGGTCGGGCGCTCGGCGGACTTGCCCATCACCGTGCCGAGCGCGTCGACGCGCTTGCCGGTGGTGTACTTGCCCGAGGTCTTGAGATCGGGCGGCGCATCGGCCGGCGCGTCGATGAAGGTCGCGGCCGGCATCACCACGTGCCCGGCGAGCTTGGCCGGAAATTCGCCTTCGCTCTGCGCGAGCGCGGTGCTCGCGGTGAGAATGATCGTTGCGACGGAGGCAAGAAAAGTCGCGCGCATGTGCGTCTCCTGTTGGCGGACGCACGCGTTATGCGGATCGCTGATTGCAGATTTGTGAAGCCGGGCCGAACGCCGCAGGCGGCGGTTACTCCTTTACCGCACCGGTCAGCGAGGACACGTAGTAATCCACGAACAGCGAGTAGAAGATCGCAACCGGCAGCGAGCCGAGCAGCGAGCCCGCCATCAACGCGCCCCACTGGTAGACGTCGCCGGTGACGAGCTCGGTCAGGATCGCGACCGGCACGGTCTTGTTGGCGCCGCTCTGGATGAAGGCGAGCGCGTAGATGAACTCGTTCCAGGACAGCGTGAAGGAGAAGATGCCGGCCGAGATCAGCCCGGGCACCGCCAGCGGCAGCGTGATCCGCCGCAGGATCTGCAGCCGCGTGGCGCCGTCGACCAGCGCGCATTCCTCGAGCTCGTAGGGGATCGACTTGAAATAGCCGATCAGGAGCCAGGTGCAGAACGGCACCAGGAAGGTCGGATAGACCAGGATCAGCGCCAGCGGCGAGTCGAACAGGCCGAACTGCACCACCACGGTAGCGAGCGGGATGAACAGGATCGACGGCGGCACGAGATAGGCGAGATAAATGCCGAGGCCGACATAGGGACTGCCGCGGAAGCGCAGCCGCTCGATGGCGTAAGCAGCTAACGTGCTCGCGATCAGCGACAGCGTGGTCGCCCCGATCGCGACCAGCATCGTCGTCCATAGCCAGCGTGGATAGTCGGTGTCGAACAAGAGGTGCTTGATGTGCGCCAGCGTCGGTGAGGTGATCCAGAACGGATTGTGCTCCTTGTAATTCATCAGCTCCGCGTTGGGCTTGAACGACGTGATCGCCATCCAGTAGAACGGAAACAGCAGGATCAGCACGAAGCAGCCGAGCGGCAGATAGATCATCATCAGGCGGCGCAGCCCGGAATCCCAGGCCATGGTGTCGGGTGCGGCTTTGGCATTGGCGACGGCCGAGGCTCGCGTAACGGTGTCAGTCATTGGCCTCTCCCTGCTGCCATTTGCGGCGCGCCAGGCCGAAATAGGAGAACAGCGTCGCGAACACCAGGAACGGGATCATCGACACCGCGATCGCCGCACCTTCGCCGAGCTCGCCGCCGGCAATGCCGCGCTGGAACGCCAACGTGGCCAGCAGATGGGTCGAATTGCCGGGACCGCCGCGGGTGATGGCGTAGACCAGCTGGAAGTCGGTGAAGGTGAAGATGATCGAGAAGGTCATGACGATGGCGAGGATCGGCATCATCATCGGAAAGGTGATGTAGCGGAAGCGCTGCCAGGAACTGGCGCCGTCGAGCATCGCGGCTTCGTAGAGCGAGGGCGAGATGGTTTGCAGGCCAGCCAGCAGCGAGATCGCGACGAAGGGAATGCCGCGCCAGATGTTGGCGGCGATCAGCGAAAACCGCGCTGGCCAGGGCGAGCCGAGAAAGTCGATATTGCTCGTGCGCCAATGCAGCACGTCGACCAGCAGGTAGGAGATGATCGAGAATTGCGGATCGTAGATCCACCAGAACGCCAATGCCGAGAGTACGGTCGGCACGATCCAGGGCAGCAGGATGATCGCGCGCAACAGGCTCTTGAACGGAAAATGGTTGTTGAGCAGCAGCGCGAGCCAGAAGCCGAGCGCGAATTTCCCGAAGGTCGCGATCGCCGTGTAGATCACGCTGTAGAACACTGCGTTCCACCACAGGGAGTCCGTGAGCAGATACTGGAAATTATCGAGGCCGACGAAGATGCCCTTCCGGCCGATCGTGGTGTCGGTGAAGGCGAGCCAGATGCCGAGCCCCAGCGGATAGGTCAGGAACACCGCGAGCAGCCCGATCGCGGGCGCGAGGCACATCACGACCAGAAATGGCTTGTAGTCGAACAGGCGCACCAGCCACGATGGCTGCCGTTGTGCGAGTGCAGGAGAGGAGAGGGTGGTCACGGACATCAGGGCGTTGTCCTGTCGTTAAAAGTCACCACGCCGTCATTGCGAGCGAAGCGAAGCAATCCAGTCTGTCTCCGCGGCTGCGGTCTGGATTGCTTCGTCGCTTCGCTCCTCGCAATGACGGCCGCGCTGTCGGTCGCTACTTCTGCCGCCTAAAATACCGCTTGCAGCGCTGCTCGGCTTCGGCAGCCGCGGCCTCCGGCGTCGCGGCGCCGGTGGCAACCGACGCGCACATCTGGATCAGCACGTAGTCGGCGCTGACGGCGCCGGTCGCCGTCGAGATCGGGCCCGCATAACCGTCGTAATAGGTGCTGTTCATGGTGTCCTTGAACAGCTTCACCTTGGGGTCTTGCGACCACACGGCGGCGTCGGCATAAGCGGCGAGCGGCTGGGCCCAGTAGCCGGAGTTGGCGTTGAGCCACGGCTCGTACTGGTCCTTTTCCAGCATATATTGGAGGAAGGCCTTTGCGGCGTTGGGATACTGGCTGTGCTTGAACACCATGGCGTTCAGCGTAAGGCCCGCCATCGGCGAGATCTTGGCCACCCCCTTCGGCAGCAATTGATGTTCGGTATCGTCGGCGATCGCCTTGGTCGCCGGATCCTTCTTCAGCGAGAAATAAAGCGAGACGCCGTTGGCGGTCAGCGCGATTTCCTGCGCGGCATAGGCGCGATTGTTGCTGACGTCATTCCAGGACGTCGTCCCGGCGATGAAGGTCGGGTAGAGCTGCTTGACCCAGTTCAGCGCGGCAATCGTCTCCTTGCTGTTGATGGTGAGGTTGCCCTCTTCGTCGAGCAGGGCCGCGTTGTGCGACCACAGCGCCCAGTTCGCAAAACCGTTGCCGTCGCCCTTGGCGTTGCCGAGCGCGAAGCCCGCCGGCTTGCCGGCCTTTTGCAGCTTCTGGCACAGGTCGAGGATGCCGGCATGGTCTTCCGGCACCTTGTCGAAGCCGACCGATTGCAGGATCGATTTGCGGTAGACCAGTGGCCCCCCGCTGGCGCCGAACGGCAGACCGATCCAGGTGTCGCTCTTGTTCTTCTTGCCGTAGCGCTGCGCCAGCGGCAGCCAGCCGCCGTAACGCTTGCCGACATAGTCGGCGACATCGGTCAGCTCGATCAGCTTGTCGACATAGATATGCGGAGCGTCGGAGAAGCCGATGATGATGTCGGGGCCGGCGCCGGAATTGGCGGTGACCGCGGTCTGCTGGTTGATGTCCTCCCAGCCGACGAAATCGACCTTGACCTCGACCCCGGTGTCCTTGGTGAATTTTGCCGCATTGGCGCGGAACACGTCCTCGTCGGCCTGGACGAAGCGCACCGGCCGCAGCATGCGGAGCGTTGCGCCCTTCTCGATCGGCAGTTTCGGTGCGGGGACGTCGGCAGCCTTGATCGCGGATTGAGCGTGCGCTGCAACACCTGTGGCAGCGACCGTTGCAGCGGACAGGCCCAGCGCCAAGGCATCACGACGTGTGATGTCGTTCCTCATCAGTTCCTCCCTATGATGTCTCCCTTCCCGGCGTTGATCGCCGGTGAAGGGCCGTTTCGTTCATTTGCCGGTCTTCGGCGCGCTTTGCGCCGGCCGCCTCAGCTGTTCGGGCCGCGATCCATGCTGACGGGCTGCCAGCGGCGGAGCGCGGTGTCTTGCAGCACCGACGGGTTGACGCAGCTTACCGGCCACATGCCCTGAAGCACCAGTGACAATTCGTAGCCCACCCGGCGCTTGCGTGCCTCGTCGAACCGTGCCGAGGCCGAGGCGACATGGGCGGTCAGGGTCACATTCTCCATGCTGAGGATGGGGTTGTTGTGCGACGGCGGTTCCTTCTCCAACACGTCGAGGGCGGCATGCGCGATCCAGCCCTCCTGGAGCGCCTTGACCAAGCTTTCCTCGTCCACCGTCGCGCCACGTCCGGTATTGATGAAGATCGAACCCTTCTTCATCTGCCGAAAATGCTTCTCGGTCAGCATGTGATGCACTTCGGGCCGGGCAGGGGCGTGCATCGAGACGAAGTCGGATTGCGACAGCACCTCGTTCAGTGTCGCCGGGACGACGCCGTGGTCCCACATCAGCGTTTCCTGGATGAAGGGATCGTAGGCCATCATACGCAGGCCGAACGGAGCAGCGCGCTTCGCAACTGCACGCGCGACGCGGCCGAACGAGACGAAGCCGAGCGTCTGGCCCATCAGCCGCGGGATTTTCAGCAGCGCCGGACGGCCCTCGGCCCAGCGGCCGGTGCGCACCATGCGGTCCTGCTCGACCAGGCGGCGGAAGCCGGCGAGCAGCAGCATCATGGCGTGGTCGGCGACCTCCTCGATGAAGGTGTCGGGGATGTTGGTGACGGGAATGCCGCGCGCGGTCGCGGCCTTCACGTCGACGCTATCGACGCCGACCGAGCCGAGCGTGATGACCTTGCAGCTCTCAAGTGCATCGATGATCGACTTGGTGATCGGGATGCCCTTGGCGTAGATGGCGTCGGCATTCTTCGCGGCGGCGATGAACTCGGCCTCGTTGGCGGGGGCCTCGATGATCTCGGCATCGATCGGATCGAGCGCCTCGCGCTCGTACGAATAGTCGCTGCCCGCGACCGTGAAGCTCGCGCCCTTCGGCGTCACCACCCTGTATTTCGGCATGTTCTGCTCCCGATTTGGTTTGTCGGTTCTTGTTGCGGCCCGGCCTTCGTGGCGGGCCTTTGCGTCTTTTACGCGAAATCGAAGCGGTCGCGTACAATCGGCGGTTGCCGCTGCGGCATTTATTCGGCTGATTTGGCCTTTCCTCGGGGCTTCTACGGAGCCCCCGTAACATGTTGCTAAGGGGTCTCACATTAAAAACTGCTTCAATTTGTAGCGATTCACTCGCGCGTCATATCTCTTTTGCCGGAGTCCACCCCTTGAAGTTGAGCAATCTGAAGATCGCCCCCAAGCTGGGCATCCTTGTCGGCGTCACTCTGTTTGGCCTCTGCATCTCCGGGGTGCTGGCGGGCTATCTGATGAAGCAGGAGATGGTGAATGCCCGCATCGATCAGGCCAAGGCGATCGTTGAGATGGGGCGCAACTACGCCGCGGCCTTGAAGAAGCGCGTCGATGCCGGCGAGGTGACCAAGGATGCGGCGATGGCCGAACTTCGTCGCTATGGCAACGCGATGACCTACGACAACGGTTCGGGTTATTTGTTCGGCACGTCCTATGACGGAATTACGCAACTCGCGCCCGACCCGAAGCAGGTTGGCACCAACCGCATGGAAGTCGAGACCAATGGTCGCAAGCTGTCCAAAGAGCTGATGGACGGCGTCAAGACCAATGGCCACATCCTGCTGTACTATGAATATGTGAAGCCCGGCCAGGAGAAGCCGATCCGCAAGCTTGGTTATGCGGTGGCGGTCCCCGGCTTCGACATGTATCTCGGCACCGGCGCCTATCTTGACGACATCGACGCCAAGATGGCCCCGGTGTTCTGGTCGCTCGGCCTCGCCATGCTCGCCATCGTCCTCGCGGCCGGCGGCGTTGCCTGGCTGATCGGTCGTAGCATCAGCGGTCCGCTGGCGCTGCTCGGCACCCGCATGAAGGACCTCGCGGACGGCAAGCTCGAAGGCGACATCCCCGGCGTCGGCCGCGGCGACGAGGTTGGCGCAATGGCCTCGACCGTCCAGATTTTCAAGGACAACGCGGTCCGTATCCGTGGCCTCGAAAAGACCGAGGCCGAAGCCAAGGAGCGCGCCGCGGCGGAACGTCGCAGCGCGATGGAGGGCATCGCCAGCGACTTCGAACGCAGCGTCAACGGCATCGTCCGCTCGGTCTCCTCGGCCGCGACGGGTATGCAGGCCACGGCGCAGTCGATGACCGCGACCGCCAGCGATGCCAGCTCACGTGCGGCCACCGTCGGCGCGGCCTCGCAGAGAGCGTCCGGCAATGTCGGCACGGTTGCGGCCGCGGCCGAAGAGCTGTCGAGCTCGGTTACGGAAATCTCCCGCCAGGTGACGCGCTCGACCGAAGTGGCGAGCCGTGCCGTCAGCGACGCCGAGCGCACCAATGCGACGGTGCAGGAGCTCTCCACTGGCGCCGAGAAGATCGGCGAGGTGGTCAAGCTCATTCACTCGATCGCCGCGCAGACCAATCTGCTCGCGCTCAACGCCACCATCGAGGCGGCGCGCGCCGGTGAATCCGGCCGCGGCTTCGCCGTCGTCGCCTCCGAGGTCAAGGCGCTGGCCAACCAGACTGCGAAAGCGACCGAGGAAATCTCCGCACAAGTGGCCGCGATGCAGACTTCGACCAGCGATGCGGTCGCAGCGATCGGCGGCATCACCCAGACCATCGCCGAGATGAGCGAGATCACCGCCGGCATCTCGGCCTCGATCGAGCAGCAGGGCGAGGCGACCCGCGAAATCGCCCGCAACATCCAGTCGGTCGCCGCCGGATCGAACGAGATCAACGCCAATATCGGCAGCGTCACCTCGGCCGCGGAAGCGACCGGCACCGCGGCCGGCGACGTACTCACCAACGCCCGCGAGCTGGACAGCCAGTCGGGCGCGTTGCGCAACGCGGTGGACGGCTTCCTCGCCAAGGTCCGCGCGGCGTAACTCGCCGCACCACCAAACACGCTCGTCATGCCCGGGCTTGTCCCGGGCATCCACGTTCTTGGCGACCGCGTGTGAGGATGCACGTGGATGGCCGGGACAAGCCCGGCCATGACGGAGAACGCAGAGTTTGTCGCCCTGCCTCCGCAGCGCGGAATTACTTCACCGCCGAGCCCTGCCGTGACGCGATGACGACGCCGGCGAGCACCAGCGCGTAGCCGATCAGATGAAACGGCTGGAGCTTTTCGCCGAGCAGCAGGATCGCCATCGCCGAGCCGAACACCGGCACCAGATGGAAGAACGGCGCGGCGCGGTTCGGCCCGATCAGCGCGACGCCGCGGTTGAAGAAGAGATAAGCGAGCGTCGAGGGGAAGATCAGGACGTAGCCGAGCGTCATCAGCGTCACGGTGTCGAATTGCATGACATTGCCGGACCACACCTCCCAGACGGCCGCCGGCAGCAGCATCATGGCGCCGCAGCAGGTGGTAAAGGACAGAAACGACAGCTGGTGAACCTTCGGCCGGCGCGGGATGAAGGCGGAGTAGATCCCGAACGCTACCAGCGAGGAGGCGAACATGATGTCGCCCCTGTTGAACGAGATGCTCGCCAGCGCCGCGAGATCACCGCGCAGGATGATGATCAACACGCCGGCCAGCGAAATCGCAATGCCGGCAAGCTGGCCGCTGGTCAGCCGCACGCCGAACAGCACCAGCGACCACAGCGCCACGAACAGCGGCCCGGCCGATTGGATCAAGAGCGCGTTGAGCGCCTCGGTATATTGCAGGGCCCAGTAGGAGATCGCATTGTTGAACGCGAAGCCCACCAGCGACAGGAACAGCATCAGCGGCAGGCTCTTGCGCAACGCGGGCCAGTCGCGCTTCAGATGCGGCCAGGAAAACGGCAGCAGGATCAGGAACACGCCGAACCAGCGGATCGTCGTCACCGTCAGCGGCGGCACATGCGCGCCGACATGGCGCGCGAGCACGATGTTGCCAGCCCAGAACAGCGAGCTCAGGCTCAACAGCAGATAAGGCTGGTTATTGAGCCAACGGGCCGGATTCGAGGCCGGTGGCGCGGGTGAAGCGATCGTCATTGGCGTTGCATACGAGCTTGCGCCGGAATGCCGTTGTGGCACAAGTCACGCGGCCGCAACGCTACAATGCAGGCATGATCCAGGGAGGTGTCATTGGCGGTTAATATGTTGAACGTCGAAGGCCTTGAAGGGCTCGACCAGCATGCGCCGGTGGTGATGCTGAACCTGATGCGCTTCCATGAGCACTCGATGGACGGCGACGGCTCCGGCTGGGACGCATATTTGCGCTACAGCGCGATCACCGTGCCCATGATCAAGGCGCGCGGCGGCACGCTGCTCTGGACCGGCGAGGCCAAGGCGGTCGCGCTCGGCCCGCATGCGGGCAACGAATGGGATTTCGTCGCGCTGGTCTCCTATCCATCCGTCACGGCGTTCCTCGACATGATGACGTCGGAGGCCTACGAGCGAGAGGCCGATCCGCATCGCGTCAACGGCTGCGCCGAGCACGTCATCATCGCGACCGGCGAGGTCTACAGCAAGTTCAAGACGAGTTAGTCGTCTGTTTCCTCGAGGCCGCGAACACGCCCGACAGCACCAGCGCGAAGCCGATGAAGTGGAAAGCTTGCGGCCGTTCACCCAGGAAGGCCATCGCCATCACCGAGCCGAACACCGGCACGACGTGGAAGAACGGTGCAGCGCGGTTGGCGCCGATCAGCCTGACACCGCGGTTGAAGCAGAGATAGGCGAGCGTCGAGGGGAACACCGCGACATAGAACAACGTCAGCAAGTTCGGCCCGTCGAGCTTCATGATGGGGCGCGCCGACAATTCCCAGATCTCCAGCGGAACGAGGCAGGCCGCACCCGCGCCGAAGGTGAAGGCGAGGAAGGACAGGCCGTGGATCGGCGGCCGCTTCAAGGTCAGCACCGAATAGAGCGCGAAGATGATCAGCGCGACGATGAAGATCAGGTCGCCCTTGTTGAAGGCGATGTTCGACAGCGTGGTGAGATCGCCGTGCAGCAGGATGATGAGCACGCCGCACATCGAGAGCACCACGCCGAACGCCTGCGCCGCGGTAAGGCGGATGCCGAGGATGACCAGCGACCACAGCGCCACGACCAGCGGCGCCGCCGATTGCAGCAGCAGCGTGTTGAGCGCCTGGGTATGCTCCAGCGCCCAATATTGCAGGGTGTTGAAGGCGCCGATGCCGGTGATCGACAGCACGATCATCAGGCCGAGTTTCTCGCGGATGGCCGGCCAGTCCTGGGCGAGATGCTTCCATGCGAATGGCAGCACCAGCAGGAAGGCGAAGGTCCAGCGCAGGAACGACAGCGTCACCGGCGGGATGTGGCCGGCGGCGAGGCGGCCGACAATGGCGTTGCCGGCCCAGCACAGCGCGGTGATGCTGAGCAGGAGATAAGGCTGGTTGGCAATCCAGTGCTGGCCGGATGATTCGGCGCTCGTGGTCTGGCCGGTGGCGGACATTGTGATTGTTATGGCCCCGCGTCATATGCCGAGGCCTCCGGCCCGGCGACCCGGGCCGGTTGGTACCCGGCTCATCCAAAGACACGGAAATCGGCGCCGTTTCAATGGGGCTGCACGCATCGCGTCCATGCACCGGCCTGATGCGGCAGGAACCCGCTTAGCGCTTCCGTCCCGTGCGGATCGCAAACGACTTCAACAGCTCGGCACAGACGAGATAAATCACGACCAGAGCCGCGATGCCGGCCATCATGATCGGGGGCGGCGTGACGAAGCCGAACCAGGTGCCGATCGGCGTGAACGGCATCACCATTGCCACCAGCAGCGCAATCAGCGACGAGGCGGACAGCACGGGATCGGGCCAGTTGCGCCAAGGCCGTCCATTGGTGCGGATGATGAAGATCACCGGGATCTGCGTCGCCATGGACTCGATGAACCATGCGGTGCGGAATTCTTCCGGCGAGGCCTTGAACAGCCAGATCAGCGCGCCGAAGGTCAGGAAGTCGAACACCGACGATAGCGGTCCCATGATCCCGGCAAAGCGCACCAGTCGCGTCATGCTCCAGACCTGCGGCTGCGCGGTCGCGGCCGGCGAGACCCGGTCGAAGGGAATGCCGAGCTCGGAGAGATCATAGAGCAGATTGTTGAGCAGGATCTGCGTCGGCAGCATCGGCAGGAACGGCAGTGCCATCGAGGCTACCGCCATCGACAGCATGTTGCCGAAATTCGAGCTCGCGCCCATCCGGACATATTTCAGGATGTTGGCGAAGGTACGCCGACCCTCCTCGACGCCGTCGGCGACGACTTCGAGATCCGAAGCAAGCAGGATCATGTCGGCGGCGGCCTGGGCGACGCCGGTCGCGCCTTCGACCGACAGCCCGATATCGGCGACCTTCAGCGCCGGCGCGTCGTTGATGCCGTCGCCGAGGAAGCCGACCACTTCGCCGCTCGCCTGCAATGCTTTTACGATGCGCGATTTCTGGTCCGGCGCGAGCCGGCCGAAGGCGTCGGCGGAGCGCACCTGCACGACGAGCGCCTCGTCGCTGAGCTCGGCGATATCGGTCCCCGACAGCACGCGCTCGGCGTTCAGTCCGACCAGACCCGCGAGCCGCTTCACCACCACGGGATCGTCGCCCGACAGGATCTTCAGGCCTACGCCGCTCGCGGCGAGCCGGGCGATGGCGGCCGCGGCCGTCGGCTTCGGCGGATCGGCGAAGGCGCAGAGACCCTCGAAGGCGAGATCGGCCTCGTCCTCGGTCTCGACCTCGCGCGTGGCGCCGGTCCAGACGCGCGAGGCGATCGCGACGCAGCGCAAGCCGTCCGCCGCGAGCTGATGCACGCGCGCCATCGCGGTCGCCCGCGCGCTGTCGCCGATCACGCCGCTGCGCTGCGTCGTGCACAATTCGAGCACGGATTCCGGTGCGCCCTTGACGATCAGCAGCGCGCCTTCCGGGCCGGTCGCGAGCACCGACCCCAGCCGCCGCGAGAAATCGAATGCCTGTCGGCCGGCAAGCGTCCAGCCTTGCGCGGCATCCGCCTGGCCGGCAGCGAGCGCCGCGTCGAGCGCGCCGCGGTCGCCGCCCAGCGCCGCCACGATTGCGCCGAGCCGCGCGGCGCGGGCATCGTCGTTTCCGTCGGCATCGAGGCTTTTCGCCAGCGTGATCTCGGCCGAGGTCAGCGTGCTCGTCTTGTCCGTGCACAGCACCGTCATGGCGCCGAGATCGTGGATCGCGGCAAGCCGCTTCACGATCACCTTGCGGCCGGCCATGCGCAGCGCGCCGCGCGACAGCGTGACCGTGGTGATCATCGGCAATAATTCCGGCGTCAGCCCGACCGCCAGCGCCACCGCGAACAACAGCGAGTCCAGCACCGGGCGGCCGAACACCACGCGGACGGTGAGTACGATCAGCACCAGCGCGAATGTCGCACGCGCGACCACGAGGCCGAATTCGCGCAGGTCGCGCTCGAACGGCGACGGCGCCTGCGCTTCCGCGAGCGCAGATGCGGCCGCGCCGAACACCGTGTCGCGCCCGGTGCGCACGGCGAGCGCGATTGCCTCGCCGGTCTGCGCCACCGCGCCGCGAAACAGCGCATTCGACCTATCGTCGGGATCGTCGGCAGGGCCGGCGCGCTTCGCCACCGGATAGGGCTCGCCGGTGAGCGCCGCTTCGCCGGCGGTGAACGCCGTGCTCTCCAGAATCAGCGCATCCGCCGGAATGATATCGCCGGCGCGGACGCGCAGGAGATCGCCGGGGACGATCTGCTCGACCTCGATCTGGCCGAATGCGCCGTCGCGCTTGACCTCGGCCTTCAACGCCACCGAACGGCGGAGGATATCGGCGGCGCGGATCGCATGGCCCTCCTGGACGGTGTCGAGCCCGATCGAGAGCGTCAGGATCAGGACGATGATCAGCCCGCCGATCTCGTCGCCGGTCAGCATCGAGATGATGCCGGCCACCAGCAGGATCAGCGACAGCGGCTCCAGCAGCCGGCGCAGGATCGCGCGCATCGCGCCCTCGATGCGCGGCGGTGCGTCGCTGTTTGGCCCGAAGCGGTCGAGGCGTTTGGCGGCTTCGGCCGCGGTCAGGCCCTGCAAAGAGCAGCCGAGCTGCGCGCAGAGCGCCTCGGCAGACAGACGCCAGAAATGGTTTGCTAGGCTGTTCGATGGCTTGGTCACGGTACGTCCAAAAAGGGGCCTGCTGGCCAGGTGGAAGGTAGACCGCGGAAGTGACGGCCAACCCTTGGCGCAATCGCAGGCCTGGACGGTTGATACGTGTCAATTCCGTCTCATGCGGGCGGCGAAGGTTTCAAGATTTTAAGGGGATATCAAAGGCTTGGATCGCGCCTTGGGTCGTCAAAAAGCCCCGTTCTTGCTTGCCTAGAGAGGCTGCTTCCTTTATCCGGTTGGCTGCCTCGCGTACGAACGGCCCTGGGCCGGGACTTGGGCTGGGCGCAGGCTTGAATCTTAGGAAAAGCGGCTCCCGGTTTTCCGTTCGGTTCGTGCCACCTACAGAGAAAATCTTCGAAGGATTACCCGCGAATGGCCAATGTTGTCGTCGTCGGCGCCCAGTGGGGCGACGAAGGAAAGGGCAAGATCGTCGACTGGTTGTCGGAGCAGGCGGACATCGTCGCGCGCTTTCAGGGCGGGCATAACGCCGGCCATACGCTGGTCATCAACGGCGAGACCTACAAGCTCGCGCTGTTGCCCTCGGGCGTGCTGCGCCCGTCGAAACTGGCGGTGATCGGCAACGGCGTCGTGTTCGATCCGCAGGCCTTCCTCGACGAGGTGTCCAAGCTGCGCGGGCAGGGCGTCGCGGTCGGCCCGGAGAATCTGCGCGTTGCGGAGAACGTGACCCTGATCCTGCCGCTGCATCGTGAGCTCGATGCCTTGCGCGAGTCCGCCAATTCCGCGACCGCGATCGGCACCACACGCCGCGGCATCGGACCTGCCTATGAGGACAAGGTCGGCCGCCGCGCGATCCGGCTGATGGACCTCGCTGACCTCGACACGCTGCCGCACAAGATCGACCGGCTGCTGGCTCACCACAACGCATTGCGTCGCGGCCTCAACCTGCCTGAGTTCGACGGCAAGGAAATCCTGGCCGAGCTGACTGCATTCGCGCCGCAACTGCTGCCGTACGCGGAGACCGTGTGGCGGTTGCTCGACATCGAGCGGCGCGCGGGCAAGCGCATTCTGTTCGAAGGCGCGCAGGGCGCGCTGCTCGACGTCGACCACGGCACCTATCCCTACGTCACCTCGTCGAACACCGTGGCCGCGCAGGCCGCGACCGGAACGGGTCTCGGTCCGAACGCGGTCGGCTACGTGCTCGGCATCTGCAAAGCCTATACGACCCGCGTCGGTCAGGGACCGTTCCCGACCGAGCTCCTCAACGAGATCGGCGAGGAGATCGGCCGTCGCGGCCGCGAGTTCGGGGTCAATACCGGGCGCAAGCGCCGCTGCGGCTGGTTCGACGCCGTGCTGGTCCGCCAGACCGTGCGAACCTGCGGCATCACCGGCCTGGCGCTGACCAAGCTCGACATTCTCGACGGCTTCGATTCGATCGAGGTCTGCGTCGGCTACAAGCTCGACGGCAAGGAGATCGATTATTTCCCGGCCGGCGAGGGCGCGCAGGCCCGGGTCGAGCCGATCTGGGAGACCATCGAAGGCTGGAAGGAGCCGACCGCCGGCGCGCGGTCCTGGGCCGACCTGCCGGCCCAAGCCATCAAATATGTCCGCCGGATCGAGGAATTGGTGGGGTGCCCGGTCGCGCTGCTTTCCACCAGCCCCGAACGCGAGGATACTATCTTGGTGCAAAACCCGTTCGAGGCTTAACGATCTCTTACCAGGACGCGCGTATAGTTGAGTTGAAATGGCTGATTACTATCCGCTGATCGCCCGCGCTATTGCCGCCTTGGACCCCAACGCTCCCGGCGAAAGCCGGCGCGCGCTCTATGAGCGGGCGCGCACGGCCCTGATCGCGCAGCTCCGCAGCGTGCAGCCGCCGCTCTCCGAATCCGAGATCACCCGCGAGCGGCTGTCGCTGGAAGAGGCCGTCCGCAAGGTCGAATCCGAGGCCGCCCAGCGTGCCCGCGAAGCCTCGCGCCCCGGTGGCGGCGCCCGCAGCAGCGGCAGCGGCGACGCCTTCCGCCGGGCCAGCGCGCGTGCGGCCGAAAACGGCCCGCCCGCGTCTGCTCAGCCGAGCGCGCCGCCGCGGGCTCGTCCGGCTGCGCCGCCGCCGCGCAACGAGCGCCCGCCGCTCGGCGGCGACGACCAGAACGATGCCCCGCGTCCGCCGCGCGCCCCGCGTTTCGATGCGCCGCGCCAGCCGGCTGCGCCGGAGCCACCGGCCGGGCGCTCGCCCCCGCGCCGGCCGCCGGATGCCGGACCGCCGCCGCCATTGCCGCCGGCGCCGGGTGTGCGCGGTTTTCGCGACATCACCGCCGACGTCAACGATCTCGGCGGCGCCGCCGCGCAGGCCAACCGCGCCGCGCGCCGCACCTACGCCAACGTGCCCTCGCCCTCGCCGGAATTCGACCGGCTCGAGCCGAGCCTGGAAAACCGCGCCGCCGAACCCGAGGCGCCCTATTCCTATGACGAGTCGATGGAGGAGGCTGAGCGCTACGCGCCGCAGCAGCCGTCGCCGCGTCCGCGGATCGCGCCCGACCGCAATGCCAGGAAGCCCAAGCGCGCCGGCTCGATCTTCCCGTTCAAGAGCGCGATCGCCATCGGCATCGTGCTGATCCTGGTCGGCGCCGGCATCCTCTGGGGCAAGTCGCTGGTCCAGACCGCGACCAATTTGTTCAAGTCCTCGCCCACTCAAATGGTGGAGGCGCCGAAGGATGCCTCACAGCCGCAGAGCAAGCCGAAGATTCCGGATCGCGTCGGCCAGCCCTCGGCGAGCGACCAGCCGGTCGCGCCGGTGGCGCAGAAGGTCGTGCTCTATGACGAGGATCCGTCCGACCCGAAGGGCAAGCAATATGTCGGCTCGGTGGTGTGGCGGCTCGAGCCGATCAAGGCGTCGGGCAACCAGAAGGCCGACGTCGCCGTGCGCGCCGACATCGAGATCCCCGAGCGCAAGTTCAAGATGACGATGTCGTTCCGCCGCAACACCGACTCGTCGCTGCCGGCTAGCCACACGGCCGAGCTGACCTTCATCCTGCCGCCGGATTTTCCGGGCGGCGGCGTCGCCAACGTGCCGGGAATCCTGATGAAGTCGAACGAGCAGGCGCGTGGCACGCCGCTCGCGGGCCTCGCGGTCAAGGTCACCGACGGCTTCTTCCTGGTCGGCCTCTCCAATGTCGACGCCGACCGCAGCCGCAACATTCAGCTCCTGAAGGAGCGCTCCTGGTTCGACGTGCCGCTGGTCTACGCCAACCAGCGCCGCGCCATCATCGCCATCGAGAAGGGCGCCCCCGGCGAGCGCGCCTTCAACGATGCCTTCGCGCAGTGGGGCGAGTAAGCTCCCACCTCTCCCCAGCGGGGAGAGGTGAAGCAAGCCCTCGCCGCCAGCTATCTGGTCGAGATTGAATCGGCGCTATTGCGCCGCAGCTTCCCGCTTGCGCGCGGCTGCGTGCTCGCGCTCCATCACGGCTCGGCAGCCGGGGCTGACATGCGCCCTGTTTCGCACCATGCAGGCGGTGATCCGCGAAACGTCGGGTATTTCACTGGAGCAGAGCCGCATCGCGTCGCCCGAGCACATCTGCTGCGCTTCGGATGAGAAGGCGAGACCCGGCGATGCCGGCAATGCGACGGTGGCAAAGGCGAAGAGCGTGGCGATGGTCTGATAGCGTGTCATGTCGAATGCATCCCCGAGTTCCGCGGATTGAACCGCTTGATTTTGGGGCGCCGCACGCGGCTTGATCTGCCGCACGTCACAGCCTTCACGCCGGGAACTCAATCCCGCATGTGGTCGCTCGATCTCTTGCTGCTCGAATCGAAAAGTGCTGCGCCGCCCGATTCGAGTATGCGCGATTGTTGCGAAGCTTCAATGGGAGACGCAAAGGAATCTGCAATTGTTGCGCGTCCGTCACGCACAACACGCGCGCTCACATGCCAATCTTGCTCTTACATGCCGTGGCTCTCGAACACCTTCTTGCAGGACCGCGACAGCTTCGCCCGGTGAGCTTGCAGGCAGCCTTGCACCGCACCGTCATTGCCGAGATCCTTGCGGCAGAACCGCGAGGCATCGCGCGAGCAGGCATTCTGCTCCTGCGGTGTGCCCATATGGCCCTGTGCAAAGGCGGGCGCATTCGACAGGCCGCCGAGGGCTGTGAGCGTGATCGTCGCCAGGAACAAGAGTTTGCGGGACATCGGCGGCTCCAAATCTGACAGGTGAATTTCAGGTCCTGTCAGAACCCGCCGCCTTGCCACATGTTCCCACCAACAGCCTGTAACCCCGCTATCCAAGGTTCCCGGCACACTGCTATAAATGGCCGCTGCGTATGAGGAGTTCTTGATGAAACGCTATCTGGTGTTTGCGCTCGTTGGCCCGTTCGTCGGCGGATTCCTGCTGCTGCTGACGACGACCTACCAGTCCGGCTACTGGAGCCAGACCAATCTCGGCGAGGTCGGCAAGCTGTTCGCGGTGTTCTTCAAGACCCTGCAATACAGCTATCTGTTCGGCTTCCTGCCGTCGCTGATGATCGGTGCGGTGGACGACATCCTGATCCACGTCAGGCGGATCGGTCCGGTGCTGCGGATGCTGCTGGTCGGCCTGTTCGCCTTCATCCTCGCCGCGTTCACCTACAGCTCACGCGGGGCGGAGTCGGGCGCGGTGCAGTTCATCCTGTACGGCCTGGTTGGCTTCGTGCCGGCAGTGCTTTCATCCTGGCTCGTGCATCGCTATGTCGAGGAGCCGCTGCCGACGCAGGCGGCGACCGGCTGAGCGCGCGACCTTCAGACGCGGCGCAGCAACCTCCGCCGCGCTCGTGCGTTTCCTCCAGGCCATGACCATGCCCGACGACGACATTCTTGCCCCGCGCAGGTCCCGCTCCGGGGCGCAGTCGCGCGCCGGTTTCTCGGGCCGCGAGGCGCGCGGGCCGATCATCGATCAGGATGGCCACGAGATCCGTCCTGAAACCCAGGAGCAGGGGTTTAGCGAGCAGGGGTTTCGAGAGTTTCGCTTCGAGTTCGGCAAAGACGGTCGGTTCGCCGGCAATCCGTTCGGCAATCTCACACGCGAGCAGCGGATCGCGCGGCTCGAGACTCTCGCGAAGCTACTCGACGTCGCCTTCATCCTGCCCGGCACCAATATCCGTTACGGCATCGACGGGCTGATCGGCCTGATCCCGGTCATCGGCGACATCATCACCACGGCGATCTCGCTCTGGCTGGTGCGCGAGGCCCGCGCGATCGGCGCGCCGTGGTACGTCACCGCGCGCATGCTCGGCAATGTCGCGGTCGATGGCGTGGTCGGCATGGTGCCGTTCGCAGGCGACGCCTTCGACGTCATGTTCCGCGCCAACATGCGCAACGTGCGCCTGTTGCGCCGCTGGCTCGACAAGCAGCCGCGGATCTGAGGGGGCCGCCTTCTTCGGGCCGAGATAGGTCGTCGTGCCCGGGCTTGTCCCGGGCATCCACGTTCTTCGTGCGGTGTGGCAAGGCGTGGATGGCCGGGACAGGGCCCGGCCATGACGCTGTGGAAGCTTCGGCGCTCCAAATCCCAGAAACGCAAAAAGCGCGACAACCTTTCGGCCGTCGCGCCTTCAGCGCACATCGGAGGCTTGCGAAAAGAACTTACGCCGCGTCGGCGTCGGCCTCAGCGACCGGCTCGGGCTTGCGGTGACGGGGCAGCGGGAACGCCTCGCTCTCATAGAGCGAGCGAATGCCGTTCTGGTCGAACCGGGCTTCCTCGACCTGGAGATAAGCGCCATTCAGCGAATCGGTCGGCAACTGCTCCATCGCAAACTGCACGGCTTCGGCCGCGGTGCCGAACCGCCGATACGTGAAACCCGCGCGCTTCTTCTTGCGGATCGCAGCGGGGAAGAGTTCGGCGGACGTGTTGAAGTTGAACGGACGCAGTGGACGCATGGTCAAAGACCTCGTGATCTTCTCTGGGGCTTTAAGCGCGTGGGGTTCAGGACGGCCGAGGCCACAATCGTGTGGGCCGCCGCACATGTCATTTTCGTCCACTAATATAGGCCGATTTGACAAAATTGCGACCCCTGCGATGGGAGATGATGAATCCGCGCATGGCAGGCCCGCAATTGCTGAAAGTATAATAGTTACAATTGCTTATATGGCTTACAGCTTGCCAAGAAGCAGCAGGACGAGCAGCACCACCAGAACGACGCCGCCGATCCCCATGCCGGAATGGCCCATGCCGTAGCCGTAACCGCCGATCCGGCCCGACCAGCCGCCCAGCAGATAGATGATGACCAGGATGATCAGGATGGTCCCGAGTGACATGGCATCCTCCTTGGCGGCCGCCGGATTGCGTTCATCCGCCGCACCGCCAGGAGAGAAAAGCACAACGGACCGCCGGGTTCCATGAGGGAACTCTGCGGCCCGCAACCTTATTTCGGGTCGAGCTTCAGCGCCGCCGAGTTGATGCAGTAGCGCAGGCCGGTGGGCCCAGGTCCATCCGGGAAGACGTGGCCGAGATGGCCGCTGCATTTGGAGCAGAGCACCTCGGTGCGGATCATGCCGTGAGTGACGTCCCGCTCTTCGTCGATATGGCTCTCGGCAGCCGGCTGGGTGAAGCTCGGCCAGCCGCAGCCGGAATCGAATTTGGCGTCGGACTCGAACAGCACATTGCCGCAGCCGGCGCAGACATAAGTGCCGGCGCGGTGGTCGTGCTCATATTCGCCGGAGAAGGGACGCTCGGTCGCCTTCTCGCGCAGCACCGCGTACTGCATCGGCGACAGCTCGCTGCGCCACTGCTCTTCGCTCTTGATGACTTTGTCGTTTGTGGTTTTCGTCGCTGTGGTTTTCGTCTTGGCGTCGGGCATGGGTCTCCCGTTTCTTCTGATGATCTCGCGATCAGTTGGTGGCCTTGCTGGCACTCACCAGCGTCGGCTTCTCAATGTAGTTATCCGCGAACAGCTTTTTCAGGTTCTCGACCTTCGGGATGTCGTTGTAGGCGATATAGGGCTGGCTCGGATGAAGGGTCAGATAGTCCTGGTGGTAGGCCTCCGCCGGATAGAACGCCTCCAGCGCGCCGACCTTGGTCACGATCGGCTTGCTGTAGACCTTGGCGCTGTTGAGCTGGGCGATATAGGCCTCCGCCACCTTCTTCTGCTCGTCGGAGGTGGTGAAGATCGCCGAGCGATATTGGGTGCCGCTGTCGGGTCCCTGGCGGTTGAGCTGGGTCGGGTCGTGCGCCACCGAGAAGTAGATCTGGAGGATCTTGCCGTAGGAGATCTTCTTCGGGTCGTACTTGATCTCGACCGACTCGGCGTGGCCGGTCGTCCCGGTCGAGACGGTGTGGTAGTCGGCGGTCGCCTTGCTGCCGCCGGCATAGCCGGAGACGGCGTTGACGACGCCGGCGGTGTGCTGGAACACGCCCTGCACACCCCAGAAGCAGCCGCCGGCGACCACGGCGGTCTGGATGCCGTTTGCGGGAGTGGCGTCCATGGCGGGGGCGGGGATCACGACCGCGTCCTCCGCGGCCCGGGTCGGCGCGGCAAAGGCCAAAGACAGGGCGGTGGTGGCGGCGAGCAGGGACAGGACGGAGCGGCGCATGGCGGATCCTCTTTCGGAAGGCCTGACAGTTTAGGGCGGTTGAGGGCGGGCGAACAGCCTGCCCGGCATTTTCAGACACTGGAGATACGGGCGGACCCGCCGGTTGTTACGGCCGGAGAGACACGAGTCCGTGAAAAAAGCCGCATCCAGCGGCCCGGCTTGGCGGGCTAGGGAACTCCGGGCTAGATGAACCGGCGCGATCGCTGACCGACTTAAAAATGTGGTGACTGGAGCTGATCTGACAACATGCTGCGCGTCGTCCCCCTGATATCAGTCATGCTCGTCTCCGGCGTCGCGATCGCCGCGGCCGAGCCGCAAGCCGGCGACGACCTCGCCACCTGCCGCGACCGCCAGGCGGACCTGCAGGCACGTGCGGGGGCTTGCGAGACTCTGCTCAACGCCGACCGGGTCACCGGCAAGGACAAGGCGGTCGCGCTCACCGTGCGCGGCAATACGATGATCAACAAGCGCGACTACGTCCACGCGATCGAGACCTTGTCCACGGCCGCGGGTCTCGATCCCGACAATGTCGTCACGCTCAACTTGCGCGGCCTCGCCTATGAGCGCACCGGCCAGGACGACCTCGCGTTGGCCGACTACAATCTCGCGCTCCAGAAGCGTCCGACCTATGGCGTTCCCTACAACAATCGCGGCGTCATCCAGCTGCGCCGGGGCGCGCTGCAAAGTGCGCTCGACGATTTCAGCCTGTCGATCAAATTCACGCCCAAATTCGTGCTCGGCTGGACCAATCGCGCCCGCGTGCGCACGCTGATGAAGGATTATGACGGCGCGATCGCCGATTTCGCGGAGGCCGAGAAGATCGATCCGACCGCGCAGCAGATCCCCGGCAACCGCTGCATCACCTACGGTATGATGGGCAAGTACGATTTGGCTTTCGCCGACTGCAACGGCCTGATCGAGAAGCAGCCCAGGAACGTTTACGCGCTCAACAATCGCGCTGACGTCAGCATGATGAAGGGCGATCTCGACGCCGCGCTGAAGGACTACACCACCGCTATCCAGCTCAATCCGAACAATATCCGCGCCCATTCCGGCCGCGGCCAGATCTACGAGCGCAAGAAAGATCTCGCTCAAGCCCGCGCCGACTATCGCGCGGCGGCGTACTCGCTCACGAAGTTCGACGAGATCGACGTCGCGCGTGCCCGCGCCGTCGCACAGCAGCGGCTCGCCGCGCTGACGCCGCAAACGCTGGGGGGCGCGCCCACGGGCCGCCGCGTCGCGCTGGTGATCGGCAACGGCGCTTACAAGAACGTCCACGCTTTGCCCAATCCGCCGCGGGATGCGAAATTGATCGCGAGCGTGCTGCACGATGTCGGTTTCCAGACCGTGATATCGGTCAGCGATTTGACCCGCGACAAGTTCTTCGACGCGCTGAAGACCTTCGCGGATGAGGCGGAGAAGGCCGACTGGGCGGTGGTCTATTACGCCGGCCACGGCTTCGAGATCGGCGGGGTGAACTATCTCGTTCCCGTCGACGCCAAGCTTGCCGCCGACAGGGACGCCGAGGCGCAGGCGGTTGCACTGGAGCAGGTGATCGCCGCCGTCGGCGCTGCACGAAAAGTACGGCTGGTGATACTGGATGCCTGCCGCGACAATCCGTTCGCGCCGACGATGCAGCACACTTTGTCGCTGAAACTGGTCGACAAGGGCTTTTCCAACATCGAGCCCGGTGCCGGCTTCATGGTGGTCTACGCCGCCAAGCACGGCGAGACCGCGATCGACGGCGACAACGGTGCCGACAGCCCGCTCTCGACGGCGCTCGCCCGCGAGATCAAGGAGCCGCGCGTCGAGCTTCGAAAGCTGTTCGACATCGTCCGCGACGACGTCTGGTCCGCGACCAAACACGAGCAGCAGCCGTTCACCTACGGCTCGCCGCCGGGACGCGAGGATTTTTATTTCGTGGTGGGGAAGTGAGGCTTCGTAGGGTGGGTTAGCTCACGGCCGCGCGAAGCGCGATCCGTTAGCGTAACCCACCACTTCTGCAGCCAGCATTGAGACAAGAGGTGGGTTACGCTTCGCTAACCCACCCTACGCAGCACAGCACTACACCACGATGCTCAACCGCTTCGCCGCGCGCGTGATGCCGGTGTACAGCCACCTCGCGCGGCTCTCCTGAAACGCAAAGCTCTCATCGAACAGCACGACGTCGTCCCATTGCGAGCCCTGCGATTTGTGCACGGTCAGCACATAGCCGTAGTCGAACTCGTCATAGGGCTTGCGCTGCTCCCAGGCGATCGCCTCGACGCCGCCCTCGAAGCAATCGGCGCGCACCGACACCTTCGTCACCTTGTGGCCGAGATCCTCGTCCGGCGAGAGCCGCATGCTGAGGATGCGCGATTTCGAGCGCGAGGTGTTGCGCGATTTCACGCGCCACAGGCCGCCGTTGAACAGGCCCTTCTTGCGGTTGTTGCGCAGGCAGACCAGCTTGTCGCCGGCGACCGGAAAAACATCCTCGATGTTCTGCCGCTGGCGCACCCGCATGTTGTACGCGCGTCGCGTGTTGTTGCGGCCGACCAGCACCTGGTCGGCGGCCATGACGCGGTCGGGATCGAGCTCTTTCCGCGACACCACCTCGCTCTCGCCGTAGCGGCCGATGTCGAGCTCGCGGCCCTCGCGCACGTCCATCGACATCCGCACGATGGGGTCGTCCTGGGCCTGGCGGTGCACCTCGGTCAGCATCGCGTCGGGCTCGGTGTTGGTGAAGAAGCCGCCGCCCTGGATCGGCGGGAGCTGCGCGGGATCGCCGAGCACCAGCAGCGGGCAGTCGAACGACATCAGGTCGCGGCCGAGCTCGGCGTCAACCATCGAGCATTCGTCGATCACTATCAGCTTGGCCTTCGACGCCGGCGCGTCGTCCCACAATTCAAAGCTCGGCTGCTCCTCGCCGGATTCGCGGGCGCGGTAGATCAGCGAATGGATGGTGGAGGCCTCATCACAACCCTTGTTGCGCATCACCAGCGCGGCCTTGCCGGTGAAGGCGGCGAATTTCACCTCGCCGTCGACGCCGTCGGCGATGTGCCGCGCCAGCGTGGTCTTGCCGGTGCCGGCAAAGCCGAACAGGCGGAAGATCGGCGGCGTGCCGTTGCGTCCGGGCTTGGCTTTGAGCCAATCGCCGACGGCCTTGAGCGCGGCATCCTGATGCGGGGTGAAAGTGGCCATGTCTGTCTTGAGAGGTGCGAAGCGAGGCGATTCGCCATCCCTCAAAACTAACCATTCGCCCCGCTGGTTCAAGCGGGGCAAATCCGTCTGCCTTCGGCCCTATTGCCAGCCGGGAACGCCGCGCATGTCCGGCAGATGGTGGGCGATGCCCTTGTGGCAGTCGATACAGGTCTTTTCGCCCGTGAACAGGAAACGCTGGTGAGCGACCGAGGCCCGCGGCGACTGTTTGGTGATGTCCATGGAATCGGCGCTGTGGCAGTTGCGGCATTCCAGCGAATCATTGGCCTTGAACCGTGCCCATTCATGCGCCGCCAGCTCGAGCCGGTGATCCCTAAATTTTTCCCGTGTGTCGATCGTGCCGAAGATCTTGCCCCAGACCTCCTTGGAGGCCTGCATCTTGCGCGCGATCTTGTCGGTCCATTTGTGCGGGACGTGGCAGTCGGGGCAGGTCGCGCGCACGCCGGAGCGGTTGCTGAAATGGATCGTCGACTTCAGCTCGGCGAAGACGTTTTCGCGCATCTCGTGACAGCCGGTGCAGAATTTCTCGGTGTTGGTCAATTCCAGCGCGGTGTTGAAGCCGCCCCAGAAGATGACGCCTGCCACGAAGCCCGCGAGCACGAGCGTGCCGAGCGCGAAGACGGAGCTCGGCCGGATCAGCACTTGCCAGAGCTCGAGCGCGAAGTCCCGGCAGCGCGGGACAATGCCGCGCTTGGCTTTCGGTTCGTCGGCGGTCGTCGTCATCGCCGGCCACCTGGGCTTGCGCGCGAGAGCAGCGTGTCGATGTCGGTGAAATCGTTGCTGACCGGCGGCGTGGCGGTGTTCTGCGGCACGTGGCATTCCGTGCAGAAGAACCGCCGCGGCGAAATCGAAGCCAGGAACTGGCCGTCGCGGTCCATGAAATGCGTGATCGAGACCATCGGCGCTTGCGATTCGGAGATGCGCGAGCGCGCGTGGCAGGACAGGCATTTGTTGCCGTTGAGGTCGATCTGGTAGCCGTCGATGGTATGCGGGATCACCGGCGGCTGCTCCGGATAGTTGCGCACCTCCCGCTCGGAGGTATTGCGGTTCGGCAGCATCGGCGGCGCCGGGCCCTCGTCATTGAGCGGGGTCGGGCCGCGCAGGCCGGACGTCACGGTCTGCGCGGCGAGCGAACTCGCACCCGCGGCGATCGCACAGGCGAGCAGCACAATTCCAAATCGTCTGGTCATGACAGGCCCACCCGCTCGATGCGCACGGCGCATTTCTTGAAGTCGGTTTGCAGCGAGATCGGATCGGTGGCGTCCAGCGTCACCTTGTTGATCAGCTTGGATTCGTCGAACCACGGCACGAACACCAGGCCGCGCGGCGGCCGGTCGCGGCCGCGCGTCTCGACCCGGACGCGGATGAAGCCGCGGCGCGAGACGATTTTCACCTCGTCGCCGCGCCGGAGTTTCGCTTCCTGTGCGTCGTCGGGATGCATGAAGCAGACGGCCTCGGGGAACGCCTTGTAGAGCTCGGGCACGCGACGCGTCATGGTGCCGGAATGCCAGTGCTCCAGCACGCGGCCGGTCGAGAGCCAGAACGGATAGTCGCTGTCGGGCGATTCCGCCGCCGGCTCGAAAGGCAGCGCGAAGATGCGCGCCTTGCCGTCGGGATAGCCGTAGAACTGCACCTCGGCACCTTGCTTGACGTAGGGGTCACTGCCCTCGCGGAAACGCCAGCGCGTCTCCTGACCGTTCACCACGGGCCAGCGCAGCCCGCGCTCGCGGTGATAGCTCTCGAAGGGTGCGAGGTCGTGGCCGTGGCCGCGGCCGAAGGTCGCGTATTCCTCGAACAGGCCCTTGTGCACGTAGAATCCGAACGCTTTGGATTCGTCGTTGAGGTAGCCTGGCTCGATGTCGGAGATCGGGAATTTGTCGACCTGGCCGTTCTTGTAGAGCACGTCGAACAGCGTCTTGCCGCGAACCTCGGGCTGCTTGGCGATCAGCTCCTCCGGCCAGACGTCCTCGATCCCAAAGCGCTTCGAGAACTCCATGAGCTGCCAGAGATCGGACTTCGCCTCGCCGGGGGCGGACACCATTTGATGCCAGAACTGCGTGCGCCGCTCGGCATTGCCGTAAGCACCTTCCTTCTCCACCCACATCGCGGTCGGCAGGATGAGATCGGCCGCAAGCGCCGTCACCGAGGGATAGGCGTCCGAGACCACGATGAAATTGTCGGGGTTGCGGAAGCCGGGATAGGTCTCCTCGTTGGAATTTGCGCCGGCCTGGAGGTTGTTGTTGACCTGCACCCAATAGGCGTTGATCAGGCCGTCCTTCAGCATCCGGCTTTGCAGCACGGCGTGAGCGCCGGGCTTGTCGGGAATGGTGCCCTCGGGCAGCTTCCAGATATGCTCGGCCTTGTCGCGATGCGCCTTGTTGGTGACGACCATGTCGGCGGGCAGGCGGTGCGAGAAGGTGCCGACCTCGCGCGCGGTGCCGCAGGCGGAGGGCTGGCCGGTGAGCGAGAACGGGCTGTTGCCGGGCGAGGAGATCTTTCCGGTCAGAAGATGGATGTTGTAGACGAGGTTGTTGCACCAGACGCCGCGGGTGTGCTGGTTGAAGCCCATGGTCCAGAACGAGACCACTTTTGTCTTGGGGTCCGCATAGAGGTCGGCCAGCGCCTCCAGGCGATTGAGCGGCACGCCGGACATCTCCGCCGCCTTCTCCAGCGTGTACTCCGAGACGAACTTGACGTACTCGTCATAGCTCATGTCGGTGGAGTCGTTGGCCTTCGCAGCGCCCGTCGCCTTCTTCTGCAGCGGGTGCTCGGGCCGCAGGCCATAACCAATGTCGGTCTGGCCGCGCCTGAACACTGTATGCGCGGCGACGAAGTCCTTGTTGACCCGGCCGGTCTTGATGATGTGGTTGGCGATGGCGTTAAGCAGATAGAGATCGGTCTGCGGCTTGAACACCATGCCGATGTCGGCGAGATCGAACGAGCGGTGCTCGAAGGTCGAGAGCACGGCGACGCGGACATGCGGCGCGGACAGCCGGCGATCGGCCACGCGCGTCCACAGGATCGGATGCATCTCCGCCATGTTGGAGCCCCACAGCACGAAAGCGTCTGTCGCCTCGATGTCGTCGTAGCAGCCGGGCGGCTCGTCGATGCCGAAGGTGCGCATCATGCCGGCAACGGCCGAGGCCATGCAGTGGCGCGCATTGGGGTCGATGTTGTTGGTGCGGAATCCGGCCTTGAATAGTTTCGAGGCGGCATAGCCTTCCCAGACCGTCCACTGGCCGGAGCCGAACATGGCGACGCCGTTCGGCCCGCGCTTCTTCATCGCCTCCTTCCACTTCAGCTCCATGATGTCGAAGGCTTCGGTCCAGGTGACAGGCGTGAATTCGCCATTCTTGTCGTACTTGCCGCTCCTCTTGCGCAGCATCGGCTGGGTCAGGCGGTCATGGCCGTACATGATCTTGGAGAGGAAGTAGCCCTTGACGCAGTTGAGGCCGCGATTGACCTCGGCCTTGATGTCGCCGTGGGTCGCGACGACGCGGTTGTCCTTGATCGCGACCATCACCGAGCAGCCGGTGCCGCAGAAGCGACAGGCGGCCTTGTCCCATTTCAGTTCGCTCACTTCGCGCTCGGCGACGAGATTGGCGGCGAGCGAAGGCCGCGGCATGCCCGCGGCGGCCATCGCGATTGCGGCGGCCTCGAGCTTCAGCATCTGGCGGCGGTCGAGCTTGGGCGATGTCATGATGGCTCTCCCGGCCCTTAGGCGGTTTCGATGGCGTGGAAAACCAGCGCTGCGGAATAGACGTCCGGCAGCGACTGGATGGTGTTGAGCATGGTGCCGAGGCTGCCCGCATCCGGCGCTTCGGTCACGACGACGAGTTTTCCGCGTGCGTCGCGGCCGTGAATCTCGCAGCCGGGCAGCGCGGCAATCGCGGCTTCCAGTTCGGCGAGGCGCTCGGGGCGGGCCTGCACGATGATGCTGGCGATCTCGCAACCCGGGGGCGGCACGATGCGGTCGGTGCTGAGCACCCGGCCGGTGATCAGTGCACGGCGGTTGAGCGTGGCTTTGTTGAGTGAGCCTTGAGCCATGATGCCTGTCTTTCTCTTGTGGGAAGATCAATGCGGGGAGGTTGGCGGGCCGGGAGGGCCGGCGAACATCTGGTAGATACAGACGCCGAGGCCGTAAGAGCCGACCGTTCCGACCGCGAGGACGGGCATCACGACTGCGGTCAGGAACAGGAACGCAAAAACCTCCATGCGCTTACGGCGCACGCGCGAAGTCGTGTCGTCAGGGGCCGACATGTTCGGTCTCATTGAAATTTTGGGAATCGGGACGGCATCCGGGCCGTTGCCTTGCTGCACTTTAGATGCATCAGGCCGGCTGCCGCGTTGATCTGGATCAACGGGCAAATTGCGATGATCGTTGCCGCCGCGACCAAAAGCGCAAGTTTAGATTGTGCAGGCGCGAAGGCGATGCGAAAATTGAGCTCTCGAACGGAGACGACAGGGTGTGAATGGGATGGGGCTGACGGCCATCGATCTCGGGTTTCGCGGCGCGGCGAGCGGCGTGTTCCTGTTGATCGCTCTCGTGGCGTTGCAGCGTCGCGCCACCAATCAGAACGCTTTGCTGGGCATCGCGATGTGCGCGGGAGGCATGTTCTATGCGATCGTGACCGCCCCGTTCTTTCCCAAAGCGTCCTGGTGGTGGACAATGCCGATTGTGTCCTCGCTCGCCGCCTTATTCTGGTTATGGGCGCGTGCAGCGTTCGACGACGATTTCGTGCTCAGGCGCTGGCACGGCGCCGTGTGGCTGGCCGTCGTTGCTTGGGGATTTGCAGTGTCGCTCGCTTGGCCGCAATGGCCCGCTTTGGCGAAGTCCGGCGGTAAGGCCCTGACGTTGGTTGTCCTGGGGCTCGCGCTGGCCGCCGCGATCCAGACGGTCAAGACCTGGCACGTGGATCTGGTGATGCGGCGGCGCCGGCTGAGGTTGGCGGTGCTCACCATCAATGTCGTGACCATCGGACTCGTCGCCGTCGCGGCCTTCGCCGATATTCCCGTTGCGGCGCCCGGCGCTTCCGGCAGTCTGCCGACCGCGCTCAGCCTGTTCGTGATGTCGATGCTAGCGGCCCTTGGCCTACTCAGTCCGCCGGTGGTGGCCGTCGGCGACGCCACGGCCGCGATCGCATCAGGCGAAGCGGAGAGGCCGACCCGGGTCGCCGACCGCGCGGCCGCGGAACGGGTCGAAATCGATCCCATCCTGCTGCGGCGTCTCGACCATCTGATGACGGTAGAGCGGACCTACCGGCAGGAAGGACTTGCGATCGGGGCGCTCGCGGCGAGGCTCGACGTTCCCGAGCACCGGTTGCGTCAGGCCATCAACGAAGGCCTCGGCTACCGGAACTTCAATGTGTTTCTTAATCGCTACCGCATCGAGGACGCCAGGCTGGCGCTGTCTGACGCGACGCAAGGGGAGGTCCCGGTGCTGACCATCGCCATGGATGCGGGCTTCCAGTCGATCGGCCCCTTCAATCGCGCCTTCAAGGCCGAGACCGGCGTCACCCCGACCGAATTCCGCCGCGAAGCGCTGAGCCGGCCCGACGGGGCTGACGTCAGCGAGCCGCGTCGAGAAATGGGCTAGCCGATTTTTGGATCGGGCGAGAGGGCCGCGCCCCGATGGGGCAGACTGTCCGGCGAGAAACCTCACGCCAGCCGGAATGAGCCCGCCCATGTCTGCTTCGACCGACGCCGCGCCTGCATCGGAACGACTCCACGCCCTCGATGCGCTGAGGGGTATCGCGCTGCTGCTTGGCATCGTCCTGCACGCAGCCATGTCGTTCGTGCCTATCGCGCCCCGGATCTGGCTCATCCAGGACACCCACCCAAGCCTGCTGCTGGGCCTGCTGACCTTCACCATCCATGTCTTCCGGATGACGACCTTCTTCCTGATGGCGGGCTTCTTCGCCCACATGAGCTTTCATCGCCGAGGCAGCATGGGCTTCGTCAAGGACCGGTTGCAGCGGATCGCCCTGCCGCTCGTGATCGGCTGGCCGCTCGTGTACGTGCCGATCGCGCTGATTGTCATCTGGGCGGCGAACTTTCCGAATGGTGGGCCGCCGCACGGCGCGTTCGGCTGGATGCCGCCACTGCCGAATTTCCGCCTGACCCATCTCTGGTTTCTCTACGTTCTGCTGGAACTCTATGTCGCCATATTGCTGCTGCGCGGGGCGATCGTCTGGCTCGATGCGTCAGGCACCTTGCGAACGCTCATCGACCGCCTCTTCGCACGGATCATCCGCAATCCGCTGGCGCCACTCGTCCTGGCGATCCCAATCTGCATCGCGTTCTGTCTCGATCCGCGATGGGGCCATTCGATGGAGGTGAGGACGCCGGATCAGTCGCTCATTACCAATGCGCAGGCCTGGATCTGTTTTGGTGCCGCCTTCGGCGTCGGCTGGCTGCTGCATCGGCAGGTCGATCTGTTGCGGCTGATCGAACGGCGCTGGCTTCCGCATCTCGTGCTCGCGGTCGGCCTGATCCTGATCTGCTTCGTGCTCGCGGGTGTGATGTTATCTGCGCCGGGCGCGCCGAAATTGCCCTATAGTTTCGCGACATTGAGGCTTGTCTCCGCCATCCTCTATGCACCGGCAATCTGGATTACGACCTTCGCGGCCATCGGCCTCGCGCTCCGCTTCATGTCGGGCTTCAGCCCGGCCTGGCGCTATCTCGCCGATGCGTCGTATTGGCTCTACCTGATCCATCTGCCGATCGTGATGGCGCTGCAGGTCGCGCTGTCGCAGCTCGACTGGCCCGGGCTGATCAAGTTCGCCGTCATTCTCGTCGTTGCGCTTCCACCGATGCTGGCGAGCTATCATCTGCTGGTGCGTTTCACCTTCATCGGTGCGGTGCTGAATGGCCGCCGCGCCGAAAAGCGCGTTCTCCCGCATGGCGGAATTGCGACTGCGTAGACAGCGCCGCCGCACGCACTAAGATGCCCGCAACAAAAATAAGCGGGAGAAGCGTCATGAAGTTCGGCATCTTCTACGAGCTGCAACTGCCGCGGCCCTGGGTGGCCGGCGACGAGCTCGCCCTTTACCAGAACGCGCTCTCGCAGATGGAACTGGCCGACAAGCACGGCTATGACCACGCCTGGGTGGTCGAGCATCACTTCCTCGAAGAGTATTCGCACTCGCCGTCGCCGGAATCCTTCCTCGCAGCGGCGAGCCAGCGTACGAAGAACATCAGGCTCGGCCACGGCATTCTCCAGCTCACGACGAACCATCCTGCGCGCGTCGCCGAGCGCGTCGCGGTGCTCGATTTACTCTCCAATGGCCGCTGCGAATTCGGCATGGGCGAGAGCGCCTCGATCACCGAGCTGACGCCATTCGGCCGCGACATGGAGACCAAGAAGGAGGTGTTCGAGGAGGCGGTCAGTGCGATCTTCCCGATGTTCAAGGATGCGGGCTCGGAGCATCACGGCAAGTATTTCGACATCCCCTTGCGCAATGTCGTACCAAAACCGGTGCAG
This sequence comes from Bradyrhizobium diazoefficiens, assembly GCF_016612535.1. Lineage (NCBI taxonomy): Bacteria > Pseudomonadati > Pseudomonadota > Alphaproteobacteria > Hyphomicrobiales > Nitrobacteraceae > Bradyrhizobium > Bradyrhizobium diazoefficiens. The sequence goes on along the minus strand of NZ_JAENXS010000001.1, from coordinate 613,011 downwards.
AAGCCGCATCCGCCGTTGTGGATGGCCTGCTCGCAGCTGCCGACCATCGAGCGCGCGGGGCGTCATGGCTTTGGCGCGCTCGGCTTCCAGTTCGTCAGTGCGGATGCCGCGCATGCCTGGGTGCACGCCTATTACAATGCGATGACCAAGCGACTGAACAAGCTCGCCGACTACGAGATCAATCCGAACATGGCGCTGGTGTCCTTCTTCATGTGCGCCAAGACCGACGAGGAGGCGCGTGCGCGTGCCGATGGTGCCACCTTCTTCCAGTTCGCGCTGCGCTTCTACGGCGCCTCGCAGAACCGCCAGCGGCCAGCGCCCTACACCGTCAACATGTGGGACGAATACAACAAGTGGAAGCGCGACAATCCGGAGGCGCAGGAGGCGGCCTTGCGCGGCGGCCTGATCGGCTCGCCCGAGACGATCCGCAAGAAGCTCAAGCGCTTTCAGTCTTCGCATATCGACCAGGTCATCCTGCTGAATCAAGCGGGCAAGAACAGCCACGAGCACATCTGCGAGTCGCTCGAGCTGTTCGGCCGCGAGGTGATGCCGGAGTTCCAGAACGACCCGGCGCAGGCCACCTGGAAACAGGGCGTGATGAGCGGCGAGATCAAGCTGGAAGAGATCGACACTCAGGCCTTCACCGACCGCTACGGCAAGCTCGCGGTCAACGTTCCGCCGGCGAAGGCTGCGGCGGGGTAACGCTTCGTATCCGGCATGGGCCTCGGCTCAGCAGCGCAGCGTTTCACGCTGCGCTGCGTCCGGGGCACGAGACTGTACGCGAAGCGCCAACTCTCGTGTCCCGGACGTGCTGCGTAGCGTTGCTGCGCAGAGCCGGGACCCGAAGCAGCATACGCCGGCCCAGCCGACTTTCAGTAAAACCCCGCTGCTGCTATCGTCCGCCAAAAGAACTTCGGCGGAGGACACCCATGCGGCCCCACGCGACGGCCTCAGATCCAGCAGCCGGCGACGTTACGCCCGCGGTGCTCGCCATCGGTCGTCCGGACTTCCCAACGATCCTGATTGATACGTTGCGTAGCCAAGCCGGCGTCGGCCATTGCATGGTGTTCGCTCTGACGCGCGCCGGCGCGGCAAGCTGTCTGCTTGATATCGGCAACATCCCGACCGGCGGCGATCTCGGCGCCGCCTATGCCGGCCAGTTCCACGAATCCGATCCCAACCGCGATGCGCTGTTCGAGAGCGAGGGCAACGCGTCGATCGTGCTGCCGTCGTTCACGCCGCGCATGTATGGCGCGCGCTACCGGAAAATCTTCTTCAACGACTCCCACATTGTCGACAAATGCGCCACCGCGATCTGGACTGGCGACACTTGCTTCTACGTCAATTTCTACCGCGTCACCGCCCAGGGCCGTTTTGGCGATGCCGAGCGTGCACGGCTCCAGGCGATCGCGCCGGCGATTGGCGCCAGCGTCGCGCGTCATCTCCAGCAGGCCGCAGCGCCCGACCAGAACCTCGCCGCGCTGTTCGCGACGCGCGCGCCACTCTCCGCGCTGACGCCGCGCGAGCAGGAAGTCTGCCGCCGCATCCTGCTCGGTCTCAGCTCAGAGGCGATCTCGCAAGCCCTCGGCATCAGCCTGCATTCGACCCTGACCTACCGCAAGCGCGCCTATGAGCGGCTCGGCATTTCCTCGCAGAACGAGCTGTTCTCGATCGTGCTACGGCTGCTGGCCGGGCCTTGGCACCTGAACTAAGGGGTACGCCAAGTTCGCGATCTCTGCTTCCCAGAGAGTAAAGCGACCTAATTGTCCTTTTGAGGGAGTCTGCTCGGCAACATCCAAAAGCCGAGCTTGCAAAGTCTCGGCAATATGGAACTATGTAAAAATTGAGCACCCGTCTCGGTTTCCCTTTCGGGCATACTTCGGAGGAGCGATACATGCGCGAACTCCATCCGGCCGCACCCCATCATCTGCCTGGCTTTATCACCGCCCCCGGCGATGTTGACGTGTTGATGATTGTCGTCGGCATCGTTCTCATTGCTGCCCTCGTTGCTGTAGGCAACATCTACCTGCATCTGCATTCGCTACCGGAGCGGATGGCGCACAAGTCGCAAAAGCTTCAGTTCGAAGTCGTGGCGGTGTTGGGCCTGCTGTCGCTATTTACTCATAATCACCTGTTCTGGGTGATCGGCCTGCTGCTCGCCATGATCGATTTGCCGGATTTCAGCACGCCGCTGCGCCGGATTGCAGGATCGGTCGAGCACATGGCCGGCGTCCCCCCGGAAGAAGACTCGACCGAGCCGCCGCATATTGCAGCCGGCCACGGCGACGCGGTGAACCCGGACGTCCCCAAGAACGAGGTGCAGCGCCATGCTTGAGCTGCTTCTCTGCTCGATGCTGACGATTTTTCCAGACTACCTCTATCGCCGCTACCGGCAGGGGAAACGTCTTGGCCGCGAGATCACGCTGTATTCGGTGTGGTTCGAGCTGCGGTTCGGCATCATCGCCTGCCTGATGCTCACCGTCGCGCTGATCACGATGATCTTCTATTATCACCCGTCGACCTCCTCGGCGACGTTGTACTATCGAACCATTCCAATCGTTCCTGAAACCAGTGGGCGCGTGGCAGAAGTGCACCTTGATTTCACCGCACCGGTGAAGAAGGGCGACGTGATCTTCCGACTCGACAGCTCGAAGCAGGAAGCGTCGCTGCTGACGGCCAAGCGCAAGATCGCGGAAATCGATGCCGCGATGCTTTCGGCACAGGCCGATATTCTGAAAGCGGAAGGCCAGCTTCAGGAGGCAAAGGGCGCGTTGCAGCAGGCAACGGACGAACTGGATGTCAAACGTGAACTTCAGAAGCGCAACTCGGGCATCGTGCCGCAGCGCGATATCGAAAAGCTGCAAGTGGCCGTCGATGGCCGCCAAGGCTCGCTCGATGCGGCGACCGCCGCAAAACAATCCGCGACGACGAGGTTGAGCGCGCTTCTCCCGGCCGAGAAGGCGAGCGCCGAGGCGGCGATGGCCGAAGCGCAGGTCGACCTGGATAAAACCTACATCCGCGCCGGCGTGGATGGACGCGTCGAACAGTTTCTGCTGCGCCCCGGCGATATCGTCAACCCGGTGATGCGATCGGCCGGCATCCTCATTCCGGAGGGCGCAGGTCGCCGCGCTCTTGCAGCTGGATTTGGACAGATCGAAGCGCAGGTGCTGAAAGTCGGAATGGTGGCCGAGGCGACCTGCATCTCCAAGCCGTGGACGATTATCCCAATGGTGATCACGAGCGTGCAGGACTACATCGCAGCCGGCCAGTTTAGGGGCGGGGAGCAATTGCTCGAGGCGCAGAACACGGTCCGGCCCGGTACTGTGCTCGTTTTCATGGAGCCGATTTACGAGGGAGGCCTGGAGGGCGTGACACCCGGCAGCAGTTGCATCGCCAATGCCTATACCAGCAATCACGAGAGGATCGCCTCAGGCAAAGTCGGGGCATTCAAGAGCTTTGCGTTGCATGTGGTCGACGCAACCGGCGTCGTACACGCCATGCTGTTGCGCATCCAAGCGCTCGTGCTGCCGATCCAAACGCTGGTGCTAGGCGGGCATTGAGAGAGAGTGTGTGTGCGAGACAACGTTTGCAGATACGCTGGTCGTCTGAACTGAAGGATACGCCAAGTCCACGAAAGCGCGCGGCAAAATCGCGCATCCGTCACTCATGCTGGACCATCCAGGTCGGAGGGGCAATTGTTTTCGCTACGCCATCGAATATGCTCTTCAAGTGCTTGACCACTTCCTCGGAGCGTTGCGGATCGGGGTCCGCATCCGTGAAACTGCTTTCTTCGGTGCCACCTACCACGACGCAGTCCGCGCGCGGAAACACGTAACCGCTCCCGCTGAAGAGATATTGAAGTCGGGGTTGCGCCGGCAACCACACCAGTTGACCTTTGATCGGCGTCAAATCGGGGTCGTGCCAGATCGCGTCTGAACCCGCTCCCGGTGCAATTGACAATGATGCTCTGTGTAAGGTCGTGAACCTGTTTTTCATCGAAGAACTCTCTGGGCACGAACTGCACGCCATTCTTCTGCAGTTCCTGCTGGAGTTTGCTCAGAAATATCGGAGGTTCGACCAGCAGGGTCGAATATTTCCACCCAGGTTTGTTCATCGGTGTGAACGGCAGCCGGCTTAGTTGGGTGCGAGGAACGAGATCGGGCGGGACATTGTCGAACGCAGGCAGCGGATTGACAGAGTAGTTTTCGCGAGGGGAGACGCCATAGGCGTTGCCGCGCAACCCATGTTCCTTGTGTGCGCGTCGCAGGATACGGACAAATTTGTCCTTTTCTGCATTCAGAAACGCAACTTTCGAGGCAGCCCACTGGCCGCCGGCTACGTTCGAGGTCGTCTGCGGAATGAAATGCTTGGCGAACACCGTCACTTGCATTCTCAGTTTTTCGGTCAACCATGTCGCCGCCGTAAGGCCCATGACGCCGGCCCCCAGAACTGCAACCGGCTTTCCTGCCGGATCCGAATACTGCGCCGTCAAGATGTCTGCGACCTCCTGCGCACATCCCCAACTCATCGTGATGCCGGCGCCGCCATGTCCGTAATTGTGAACCACGAACTTGCCGTCGCTCAGCACTTCTTTCTCCAGCCGGTACGTGTTTTTTCGGTACGGCCGCAGTCCCACCTTGAGCGGGGTGAGTCCAGGGACGTAGGTGAAGTCAGGATTTGGCTCGATGGCCGCGAACGAATCGGCGGTCTGAGAACTTTCGGCGGACTGGCTCCAAGCCGCGCGCGATAGCGCCGGCGCTGCCAGCCCTCCCCCGATCGCGCGCAAAAAACTCCGACGTGCCAGCGTCATCGCACACTCTCCTTTGCCATGAAAATAAAGGAGCACCGCGCCCTAAAGCCAACCACGCGCAGGGCGGATTGCTCCGACAGTCGTTGAACGGATTCAAAATCTCGGGCAGCCGCAAATCAAAACCGAACGCGCCTCCTCAAGCCGTCTTGCTCTCAGGGAATCTCGGTCCCTTGCATGCCGATCAGCCCCTCATAGGCCCGAATAAGCGTCCAGTAGGGGGACGACGTGCAACCAAAGCCCCCGCATGTTTCGCTTTGCGATCGAATTTCGAAGTGCAGATGTGCCGTCGTGCCGTTGGGCTGGGTTTGCATCCAATTGCCGACCTCGCCGATCTTTTGCCCACGATTGCGGTGAACCAATTGGCCCTGCTTCAGGCCGGCGCCTGCGAGGGCATCCGGGCTCATGTGCAGGTACACAAAATAGACGCCCGTATCGTCATCGGCGATGAATTTCACGTTGTTATTGGCTTTCCAGAGTGCGGATCCGTTGGTCACAGCGACGACGTTGTACAGGTTGATCTTGCAACGCGTGCCGTCATATTGGCACGCAGGGGGCCGGATGTCCTGGCCTTCATGAGCCAGCTTTCCGGCCGGGCAGTCCCTGGGCTCCCGCGTCGTGTCATTTCGTTCCTCGCAGTAATTGTCGCGCCACGGATAGGCGTAGTTCTCCATGTTGTCTTCGCGAGGCTCGAGTATTTTGCCTGGGTTTTCCTGGCATTTGTACCGACCGTGATCCAGGGGGATCTTGTGGCCTAGGCAATCGCCTCCATGCATGAAGGTTTGTGAATTTGCGTAGGCTGGATTCAACTCAATCGGGAAACGCAAATCGCTCGCGCCCCACAGGATTTTCTGCGTCACGCCTCCGAGGTCGCCCTGGCTTGTCCCCGGCAGAAGATTGCCTGGCGCATAGTATGTGAAACTGGGACTTTTCTTTGCGGGACGCGGCGATAGGCTCCCGGTCGCATGAGGAACGGGGCCTGGTAGGCCACCAACGAGGCGGAGATCGCGAAGCACCGTCCGGAGAAGTCCCTCGACCTCCTTACAAGGGAAATCCGTAACGAACGGCGGATCCTTGGCACAGGATATGTTCGCGAAGTAGAATACGCCGTATTTGAAGAACGTGTACGTCAGACCATCATCGCTGACGTTGCGTCGAAGCCGCGGATACATGTCCTGCAGCGCCTGGTCCTCGACAACATCGCCTCGCAGCGCATCCCCGCCGCTCTTGTTCTCGTTGTTGACGTCATACAGCAGGCCGGTCCCGCCGAGATGAATCTGCACGAGATTTGCGTTCACCTTGTAACCGCGGGGGAGCAGTGACGGCTTGACGGTGAGGATCGCGTCATAACCGGTCGTCTTGGCGAGGAACTGCATTCTGCTGATTGTCGGGCTGAGAAAGTCACTCGTTGCTTTCAGCCCGAGGCCACGCGAGCTTGCAAATGCGGACACATATCGAGAGCTGTCGATGGGTGCTAGCACCGGAATTGGTACCTTCGCTAAGTGCGAATTGACGCCAGCCGTCATCGCATTGAGCAACACCAGAGGTCGCAACGCTTCCTTTTCCGCAAAGACAAAGCGGTCGAGTTGTCGATCAATGTCGCGCAATCGCTTCGCTGCAAGGCTGTTTGGCGGAGCCCCGAGTTCGGGTGCAATCGCCAGAGCGCCTCGAGCCACCTCCGGCCAATCAATGTTCGCGACCCTCGCGGTCGGGATGGTTTCGCTTTGTGCCATCACAGGGACGCGAATGGCGAAGGCCGCGAGTCCCAGCCCTATCGCCACCATCCGGGAATACCAGCCTTGCATCGGCATCCTCCCACGTCGGTCAATCACGATTGCTCGGTGCACACGCCTTCACGAAGCCCCGAAACACTTGATTGCCAGGGTGATCGGCAGCGAAGAACCGTTCCTGATGCCACTGAAGGCCGAGCGCAAAGCTATGCGCTGGAATCTCGATCGCCTCGATGACCCCGTCATCGGAACGAGCGCTGGCGATCACGGACGAGGACAACTCTCCAACGGCCTCCTGGTGGAAAGTATTCACGAGCATTGTGGGCACGCGAACCAAGGCCGCCAATTTCGAATGGGGGGTGAGGGTCACCCGGTGTAGTGAACCCTGCTTGTCGTGCTCGATGATGGCGGGCCCGGAAGCCTGAACGTCAGACCACAGTCGACAGCCATGAAGGCCGGCAAGCAGTTGCATGCCGGCGCAAATCCCGAGAACGGGCTTGTCCCGGCGCAGGTAACCGTCGGTGATTTCGCGCTCAATGGCCAATCTCTCCGAAGGCGGAGCCCTCGATGGCTTGCCCTGGAGATACCAGTCGTCAGGGTAAGAAAATCGTCCCCCAACGCAAAGCAGGCCATCGAATTCTTCAACGACCGGCGCCACGATTTCGGAGAGGTAGGGGATTCCGAAGGGCAGGCCGCCGGCATCCCGGATCGCCGCGAAATAGCTCTTCGAAGCCTCGTACCGGCTTCCATCACCGCTGGTATTCTCGTCGAGGATCACCGCGATCCGTGGCTTGCGCTTCATGGCGACTTCCTATGCGACTACAGCTCCAACCTGTAGCTTGGCCCACATGAGCGGAGTCATGATCGTTGCATGCTCTTCGACGCGGGCCAGTTCGGCGGAGAGGGCGGCGTGCTCCGCCGATCCTTCGAGAATAGTCCTGCAAAAATTCCTTGGATGCGCGGCCTTTGTCTCGACTGGTCCATCGACATAGACGCAGGAGACGGTTGGCTGCCAGTAGGCCTTCGGATTTCCAAAAGTCAGAACCGCGCCACGCATCTTAATTTTGGATTTGCCGAGTCTTTCGGGCTGCACGAGGGTCAGTCTCACCTGTCCCTCGAAATGCGCGGGCATGCTGAGAACGTTGCGCTCCTGATTCATATGAACATTTCCAGAATAATGGACCTCGTCTCGCGCACCTGAGTCAGAGACGTAATAGTGCAGTTCACTGAACGCGAGACAGTCGTGGCTCTCGCTTGGCCGGATGTCCAGGACGCTGCAGGTAATGTTACGGGCGGTTAGAAAGGAGCGCCTGTACAGAAAAAATCGACCGCACAGATGGTCGTAGTCGCTCGTATGATATCCTCCGAATGGCGACGATTGGCTCGGAAGAGCAATCGAGAGCCCGTAGTCTCGCGGATTCAACCCTGCGTTGGCAAGGATATTGAGAAGGGTATGCCTTTTCAGTGAAAGTCGGTCACTGTCCGGCTGCACGCATTTCTTGAAGGTGTTGAGCGAAATCTTGAGAATTTGGTCAGCGTATTCAGCATCATTGAGCGAAGACGTGGCCCGATGGGCCTGTAGATCTGCGCTGAAGCGAACGAGATGGACTCCGGAAAGACTGGTCGACATTGGGCGCTCCAGCACCTGTCTCGCGGGCGTTGTGACACAAACTAACACTACCTGATAGAACTTGACAGCCAAATAGCTATCATTGCCAAGCCAGTTGCTGATGGCGATCGCAAGATGCTGTTTTCGCTCGAGGGCTGTGCGCTCAATCTGCAAGTGCAGGCTGATCATCCGACCAGCTGAATCGGACGCAGAGAGGTTACGTCATGGACACCGCAAGTCTGACTGCTATCCCCTCGATCATAGACGTTTGGGAGCCTGCGTGCCGGACGTCCCCAACGCGGGAAGTCGTGCGGGTCGAGCGCACGGCGGTCCTGTTCGCCGATATCATCGGGTTCACCTGCATGACAGAAGAATGGTCACCCGCAGAGCACATGAATTTTTTGCACAATTACCAACACCGTATGGCGACGCGAGTCATTCAGCATGAGGGCAACGTCATACAGTACCAGGGCGACGCTATCGTAGCGATATTCCGTGACTCCCATGATACGCGCGACGCGGCCGGTCATGCCCTCTCCTGCGCCTTCGGCATGCTGGACACGATTGCGGCCTGGAGCGCCGACCGCAGGGCTCGCGGAGAATTGCCTCTGAGCGTTGGCATCGGCGTACATTTTGGCTCGGTGGGCATGGGCCAAATTGGAGTGGAACAACATCTGGAGCAGACGATCGCCGGCGACACGGTCAACGTGGCGCGCAAGCTCGAAACGCTCACGCGGGGGCTTGGCGCATCCCTCATCGTGAGTGACGAGCTGTTTGGCGCAATCTCGCGAGACGCTCATCATGGGTCGGTGGTTGATCAACTGAAACCACATGGCTGCTGCCGAATTGCCGGCCGGGCAAACCCGATTTCGATCTGGCTGTTACCGCGGGAGCCGCTCTCGGCCTGATGTTCGCTCCACTTGTTGCCGACCAAAAGTTCGGCGTTAACCATCGCTAACGTTTCCGCTCCGAGGGGAATCGCTTCGAAGTTTCTTAAATCTTGCCGGGTACCTCTTCAGGTCAGAAGTGACCTGGAGAAAGATTATGGGCAAGCGGGCCAAACGCGGAAAGGCACAGACGCTCGCACTGCCGATGGCCGCGCGAGTTGCCATTGGCGCCGTGGCCGTCGCCGTCGTGGGGTACGGTTTGCTGTCCCCCCCGGCGAGCGTGCAACCGATACGGAAGCCGTCCGCGCACGAAGCCCTGGCATCGTCAACGCCGGTTTACGTGGCGACTCCCGCTCATGTATCAGCGTCAGCTCCGGCTCCGGCTCCGGCTCCGATTCCGGCCCCGGCACCTCTGGTCGAACCACCAAAAGCCGCTGATGGTCCCGGAGCATTTGTCCGGCAGGTGGTCGACTACGCCAGCCACCAGACGCCGGGCACCGTGATCATCGATACCAAGAACACGTTCCTCTATTTCGTTCTGAACGACGCGCAGGCGATGCGCTACGGCATCGGTGTTGGCCGCGAAGGTTTCGCATGGTCCGGCGAACAGACTGTGGCCCGTAAAACAGAATGGCCGGATTGGCGTCCGCCTGCCGAGATGGTCGTGCGTCAACCTTATCTGCCGCGGTTCATGGCAGGCGGTCCCACCAACCCGCTCGGCGCCCGGGCGATGTATCTGGGCGAGACCGAATATCGAATTCACGGCACCAACAAGCCCGATACGATCGGGAAGCGGGTGTCGTCCGGCTGTATCCGGTTGACCAATGAGGACGTCACGGACCTCTATGAGCGGGTGAAAGTCGGAGCGAAAGTGATCGTGCTTCCGGCATCGCCGTCGAACCGGCCCTCGGCAACCAACGCGCAGATGTTGTCATCTGGACCGAGAATAGCCGAGGCTCAGTAACCCAGTCCTCCGTCCTTTAGTCTCCTTCGATCCAAATCCCCGCTTCACTCAGAGCGTTGAGAACGCGTTCAATGTCTTCGGGGTCGAGTTCTCTGCTGTCACATTCGATTCGTCGAAGGCAATCTTGCCTTTGCGTTCGTCGATTTCGATGGCACGTCGAATGATTTCCGCCACGCTCATGTTCTCTCAGTTCGGGCGGGTCTGGCGCGAAACCCCGACTAAGCCGACGGTCGCTTCTCCAGAGCCGCGGCGATCCGTTCCAACCCTGCGTTCGTTCGGCGCGTCTCGGCAATCTGCTGCTCATATAGATCAATCATTGTGGCGCCGGACGAGGTACGTTGGCGCATCGCACGCATCGCTAGGATCGATCCACCCACGATCAGGATGAACGGCCACCAAGAGTACATCGCAAGCAGAATATCGCTCACGGTCATTCAGAACCTCCTAAGCCAGGTAAACGATCAGTTCCTGTGGTTTTTCTCGAGAACAGCTGCGATCCTGTCCATCGCAGCACTCGTCCGATATGTTTCTATGAGGTGCTGCTCCCGCAACTCGATCATCGATGCCCCGGAAGCCGCGCGTTCTCGGCACAATCGCCCTAACACGATCCATCCCAGGGGTATCAAGATGACTGGCCACGCATAGTACAGGACAACAGCCCAATCGGATGGTTGCATGCGATTTGCACCGAAGCTTTCGATCACACCAACTGCAACTTTAGCGATAATCGATCAAACCGCACGTGAGGTGCGCGCTCACGATTAATAGATCGTTGCTGGGGCTTTTGAGCACTCTTATGGATACACGTCCCAATGTCGTCTGTCCCTATCGCTAGGGACAGACGCCGGCGCCTCGGTTCGCTAGTCTGGCCTGAATCACACGAGAATCCAGGGAGGCCGCCTTGAGCACCGCGCCACGCATCGACATCGACCTCGCGTCGTTCTGGGCCGATCCCTATCCGATGCTTGCGAAGCTGCGCAAGGAAGCGCCGATCGCCTTCGTGCCGCAACTCGGCTCGACGTTGCTTTCGACCCGCGACGACATCTCGATCTCGGAGAAGCAGATCGACGTATTCTCCTCGCACCAGCCGGCCGGCCTGATGAACCGGCTGATGGGCCATAACATGATGCGCAAGGACGGCGAGGCGCATCAGGTCGAGCGCCGCGCGATGTTTCCGACGGTGTCGCCGAAGACGGTGAAGGCGCACTGGACCGCACTGTTCCGGGCTCATGCCGACCGCATCATCGACGCGATCGTATCAGGTAGCCGGATCGATTTCATGGCCGACTTCGCGCTGCCGTTCTCCGGCGAGTGCCTGAAATCGATCACCGGCCTCACCAACATCGGTTTCGCCGACATGGATGCCTGGTCGCAGGGCATGATCGAGGGCATCGCCAATTACGGCGGCGACACGGGCGTCGAGGCGCGCTGTCATGCGGCGACATCGGGCATCGATGCTGCGATCGACGACATCCTGCCGGTGATGCGCAAGAATCCCGACCGGAGCATCCTTGGCGTGCTCCTCGCCGCTGATATGCCGATGGAGAGCGTGCGCGCCAACGTCAAGCTTGCGATCTCCGGCGGCCAGAACGAGCCGCGCAAGGCAATTGCCGGCACGGTGTGGGCGCTGCTGAGCCATCCCGAGCAGCTCGATCTCGTGCGCAAGGGCGAGGTGACGTGGCTGCAGGCATTCGAGGAATACGCCCGCTGGATCTCGCCGATCGGCATGTCACCGCGGCGCATCGCCAAACCGTGGTCGATCCGCGATGTATCCTTCGAAACCGACGAGCGCGTGTTCCTGATGTTCGGCTCCGCCAATCGCGACGAGAAGCACTTTGAGCGCGCCGACCAGTTCGACGTGCGGCGTGATACCTCCAAGAGCGTGGCCTTCGGCGCCGGGCCGCATTTCTGCGCCGGTGCCTGGGCCTCGCGCGCCATGATCGCCGACGTCGCGTTGCCGACTGTGTTCGCGCGTGCCAGGCATATCGAGATCGCCGACGACGAGCCGGTGCGGATCGGCGGCTGGGCGTTCCGGGGCTTGCAGAATTTGCCGGTGCGTTGGCTGCAGTAGCGGGTAGGGGCCGTCCATCCCCAACGCCGCCATCATGTCATCTTGCTCCTGTTTTGCCCGACGTGTCAACTTAATTTCGGATTATGCGCAAGCTAGAGTTTTCGCACATCCGGCTACTGTGCATGGGGTTGTTTTGCGGATTTTTGTGATCCGGTGCCGAGAGCCGCGGACCAGGTTCATGCGACCACATCCTGGGCCACCTTTTATCCGCGGACGATCGCACCTAAATAGACGAGAACCCCGCCTCCGGGCGCATGCCATGAATGTAGTCCCGCGCGATCTCATGACCGAAATCCCCGTCTCGTCTGCCGATTTCCGCGGCGCCATGCGCCATCTCACCGGCGGGGTCAGCGTGATCACCACCGGACGGGGCAAGGACATCACCGGCATGACGGTGACCTCCGTGACCTCGCTGTCGGTTGAGCCGCCGACCCTGCTGGTCAGCATCAACCGCGATGCGTCGTCGCTCCCGCTGATCCGGCGCCACGGCGCCTTCGGCGTGAACATACTCGCAGCCGATCAGCTCGATGTTGCCGAGCGTTTTGCCGGCAAGGGTGGCCTGAAGGGGGCAGATCGCTTTGCCGGCGCCCGGTGGGTCACCTCTGTTTCCGGCGTTCCGCTGCTGGTTGGCGCCTTGTCCGCCGTCGATTGCGAGGTCGAGGAGATCATCGAGCGGCATTCGCACGGCATCGTCATCGGCCGCGTCAGGGGCATCAAGAACTCGGCCCGCACCGCGGCGCTCGCCTATTGGCACGGCCAGTATGTGGCGGTGGACCAGGACGAGGACGCCGCAGGGCTCGCGGACGTCAGCGTGCCCGCGCGCGGTCGCCGCGGCGTTTGATCGACGCAGGTTTCAGGCCGCGCAGGCTGGCCTTTTTCTCATCATCGCTCTAGAAGCGCCCTCGAGCCTCCCATCCGGGGCGGCCATGGAGCGGAACGATGAAGCGCGTCGGGACCTGGGCCTTCTATGTCGTCAGCGCGCTGGCGATCGCCTATCTCGCGCTTTATGCCTATGCGATGTTCCGCGGCCAGCCGTTCGTGCCCGGCGATCCCATCCACATTTTTCGCAAGCCGGACGCGCCGAATTATTCGTAGAACTTGGTCGGTCTCGTAGGGTGAGTTAGCCGAAGGCGTAACCCACCACTGTTCGTTTCCTTGGAAAATGAAAGAGGTGGGTTACGCTTTGCTAACCCACCCTACGGCACTTCCGCTCATCCCCGCAAAATCGCCAGCGCCAGCGTCTGCGCGCGCGGCACGATGCTGTCGAGCTCGAGATATTCCTCCGGCGTGTGTGCGAGGCCTCCGACCGGCCCGACGCCGCAGATGGTCGGCGTGCCGACCGCGGCGGTGAAGCCGGAATCGGCGCAGCCGCCGGAGAACTCGCCTTGCAGCGTGGTGAGGCCGGCCTGCCTGGCCGCAGCCTGGTAGCCTTCGAACAGCGCCTTGGAAGCCTCGCTCTGCACCACCGGCACGAACTCGCCCCTGATGGTCAGCACAGCACGCGTGCCGGGCACGGAGGGCGTCGCGACGATCCGTTCGATCTCGGCCATCACGGTGGCGCGGTCCTTCGGATCGACGTAGCGCATGTCGATCTGTCCCTCGGCGTACGGCGCGGTCGTATTGACCGACTGACCGCCCGAGACAAGGCCGACATTGAGCGTGATGCCCTTGGTGAGGTCGGTCAGCGCGTGGATCTGGATGATCTTGTGCGCGAGCTCGCCGATCGCGCTGATACCCGCGGCGAAATTCGCGCCGGAATGGGCCGCCCTGCCGGTGATGGCGAGATGCATGAAGATGCCGCCCTTGCGGCTGGTGACGACGTTGCCGGTCGGCCGGCCGGGCTCGGAATTGAACACTGCGCGCGCGGCGCGCCCTTCGCGCTCGATCACGGGCCGCGACGAGGGCGAGCCGATCTCCTCGTCCGAGGTGATCAGCAGCTTGATCGGATGCGGTGCGCCGCCGAATTTGTGGAAGGCGGTGGCGACGAAGATGTTCATGACGACGCCGGCCTTCATGTCGGCAACGCCGGGCCCGTAGGCGCGCGTCTCCTTGATCGTGAACGGACGGAGGGTGGCTTCGCCCTTGCCGAACACGGTGTCGCGATGGCCCATCAACAGCACCGGCTTCTCGTTGCTGCCGGGCTTGGCGACCTCGGCATGGATGGCATCGCCAAAACTGTCGTGGCTCTCGCGCCGGAACGGAATGCCGTGCTCGGAAAAATGCCGCTCGAACCGCGCACCGACCGCATCGACGCCGGCCTTGTCATAGGACCCGGAATCGATGTTCACGACATCGCGCAGCAGATCGATCATCGCCTGCCGCTGCGACGCCAGCCAATCCGTGATTTGAGCTTCAGACATGTGTTTCCTCGCGTGGGTCTCATGCGGGGTTATAAGGCGTTGCGCGGGCGCGACCTAGTCGCCGGATGCGGTGCCGCCATGTGTTGGGCCCCGTAGCCCGGATGGAGCGAAGCGAAATCCGGGAATTCCGATTGCGGAGCTAATCCCGGATTGCGCTTCGCTCCATCCGGGCTACGAGACCGCCCCCTGTGCCCCACAAAACAAAACGCCCGGGACTGAGCCCGGGCATTCGCATCCTCTCGATATCTGCGGGAGCCCTACGCCCCCACCATCGGCATCCGCGGATATTCACCCGGCGTGCCGGCCGGCGTGATCGGGATGCCGCCGTCGGAATATTCGTTGAGCTTGTTGCGCAAGGTGCGGATCGAGATGCCGAGGATGTTGGCGGCATGGGTGCGGTTGCCGAGACAGTGCTTCAGCGTCTCCAGGATCAGGTCGCGTTCGACGTCGGCGACGGTGCGCCCGACGAGCGCCCGCGTCACCTGCTCGGCGGCCATGGTGGCATGCGCCACCGCCGGCACCGTCTTGGCGAGGTCGAGGCGGTCGCCGTCCGGCGTGAGGATTGCGTCGGGCCCGATCTCGTCGCCCTGCGCCATCAGCACCGAGCGGTGCATGGTGTTTTCGAGCTCGCGGACGTTGCCCTGCCAGCGATTGGTGGAGAGCACGCGGCGCGCTTCGGCCGAGACCGGCCGTACCGGCACGCCGTTCGCCTCGGCATATTTCTTCACGAAGTGCTGGGCGAGCTCCAGAATGTCGGCGGGGCGCTCGCGCAGCGGCGGGATCTTCAGGTTGACGACGTTGAGGCGGAACAGCAGATCCTCGCGGAACGTGCCTTCGCGCACAGCCTCAGCCAGGTTGCGGTTCGACGTCGCGATGATGCGGATGTCGACCGGGACCGGCTTGGTGCCGCCGACGCGATCGATCACGCGCTCCTGGATCGCGCGCAGCAGCTTCGATTGCAGGCGGACGTCCATCTCGGAGATTTCGTCGAGCAGCAGCGTGCCGCCGGTCGCCTCCTCGAACTTGCCGATGCGGCGCGCGATCGCGCCGGTGAAGGCGCCTTTCTCGTGACCGAACAGTTCGGATTCCAGCAGGTGCTCGGGGATCGCGGCGCAGTTGATCGAGATGAACGGACGCTTGGCGCGGGCCGAGCGGGTGTGGACGTAGCGGGCCAGCACTTCCTTGCCGGTGCCGGATTCGCCGGTGATCATCACCGAAGCGTCCGAGCCCGCGATCTGCTGGGCGAGCTTGACGACCTTCGCCATGGCTTCGTCGCGATAGATCAGCTCGCGGGAATCGTTGGCAACGGCGGCCAGCACCGCGGCGATCAGCTCCGGATCGGGCGGCAGCGGGATATATTCCTTGGCGCCGGCATGGATCGCGGCAACCGCAGCGCGGGCGTCGTTGGTGATGCCGCAGGCGACGATCGGGGCGTGGATGTGCTCGGCCTCCAGCCGCATCACGAGGTCGCGGATGTCGAGGGCGACGTCGACCAGCAGCAGGTCGGCGCCCTTGCCGCCGCGCAGCACGCGCATCGCCTGCTCGTGATCCTCGGCATGGGTCACGGTGGCGCCGTTCTCCATCGCGATCTTGGTGGCGGTGGTGAGCTGGCCCTTCAATGTGCCAACGATGAGAAGCCGCATGTCAGTCTCCTGTCCGTCTGGTCGCGCTGCCGCGCGTCATTCCCTGCAATTATTTAACCGCGTTCGGTCCTGATGATTTCCGTCATGGTCACGCCGAGCTTGTCCTCGACCAGCACCACCTCGCCGCGAGCGACGAGCTTGTTGTTGACGTAGATGTCGATGGCCTCGCCGACGCGCCGGTCGAGCTCGAGCACGGTGCCCGGTCCGAGCTTCAACAGGTCGGCGACGTCCATCTTGGAGCGGCCGAGCACGGCCGAAACCTGCACCGGCACGTCGAACACGGCCTCGAGGTCGGCGGCGACGCGCGCCGCATATTCGTCCTCGTTGTAGCCGACGTCTGCACCGGTCGGCGGCAGCGGGCCGTTAAGATCGGGCAGCGGGACTTGTCCGTCGGTGTCGCTCATGGCTTAATTCCCCCTGCGGGACGCGATATAGCGTCCGACCATGTCGTCGATCTTGGCCGCGATGGCGCTGCGCTCCAGCACGACGCCGCCGTCGGCCCATTCGATCCGGCAGTCGCCGGTGGCAATCTCGGGCTCGGCCAGGATCACCAGCCGTCCTTCGAAGCCGCTCTGCTTGGCGAGCCGCTCGATCTTCTCACGCGCGCTGTCGTAGAGCGCGTCGTTGATGCGGACGACGAGATGTGGCGTCGCGACCAGATGCGAGAAGCAGTCCTTGACCAGCGCCATGATCTCGCCGAGCGGCTCGGCGGCGACCAGGTCGGCGCACAGCTTGCGTGCGACAGCGACCGCGACGTCGACCGCTTCGGTCTCCATCTTGCTCTCGATGTTGCCGATGCCCGAGGCAATGCCCCGGATCGCTATGTTGATTTCTTCCATGGCGAGGGCGACGCGGCGGTCGCTTTCCGCCTTGGCTTCGCGTTGGCCGGCGGCAAAGCCGTCCCGATAGGCACGCGCTTCGGCTTCCGCGACCTTCTGGGCGATCTCGGCCGCGGTCGCGGCCTTCTCGCGCGTCCGGTCGGGTGCGGCGAAGTCGGTGTCGAACAGGAATTTTGCCGGAGCGCCCATCAATACACCAGTTCGTCGTCGGCGCGGTTCTTGGTCAGCATGATCTCGCCCTTGGCGGCGAGGTCCTTGGCGAGGTTGACCAGCAACGCCTGGGCCTCGTCGACATCGCGCAGGCGCACCGGGCCCATCGCCCCCATGTCGTCCTGGAGCATCTTGGCCGCGCGCGAAGACATGTTGCCGAAGAAGAAGTTGCGGACGTCCTCGTTGGCGCTCTTGAGCGCGACGCCGAGCTTGTCCTTGTCGACATTGCGCATCAGCGTCTGCGCCGAGCCCGAATCGAGCTTCACGAGGTCGTCGAAGGTGAACATCAGCGCCTTGATGCGCTCGGCCGATTCCCGGTTATCTTCCTCCAGCGAGGTGATGAAGCGGGTTTCGGTCTGGCGGTCGAAATTGTTGAAGATTTCCGCCATCACTTCGTGGGCGTCGCGGCGGCGGGTCTGCGAGAGGTTGGACATGAATTCGGTGCGCAGCGTCTTCTCCACGCTCTCGATCACCTCCTTCTGCACCGCCTCCATCTTCAGCATGCGGTTGACGACGTCGAGCGCGAGATCCTCGGGAAAGATACCGAGCACGCGCGCGGCGTGTTCCGGCTTCAGCTTCGAGAGCACGACCGCGATGGTCTGCGGGTATTCGTTCTTGAGGTAGTTGGCGAGGACCTCTTCCTGCACGTTGGAAAGCTTCTCCCACATGTTGCGGCCGGCGGGGCCGCGGATCTCGTCCATGATGCCGTTGACGCGCTCGGGCGCCAGATATTGCTGGAGCAGGCGCTCAGTGGCGTCGAAATTGCCCATCAGGGCGCCGGAGGCCGACATGCGCGAGACGAATTCGAGCAGCATGTCCTCCACCGTGTCGACCTCGACGGTGCCGAGCGTCGACATTTCCAGCGAGAGCTGGCGAACCTCGTCGTCGTCGAGCAGCGACCAGATCTTGCCGCCATATTGCTCGCCGAGCGCCAGCATCAGGATCGCAGCGCGCTTCGGTCCCGCCACCGCCTCGACCTTGGCGCCGCCCGCCGCGCGGGTGCCGGCACGCTGACCGAGCGTGGAGATCACGCTGGTGATGTCGTTGGAGTTGGCGTTCTGCAAGCTGGCGGCCATGTCAGTTCACTTCTCGATCATTTCGCGGGTTCGGTCAGCCATTGACGGATGATGGCGACGGTTTCGTTAGGATTGCGCTCGGCGAGCTCGCCGACGCGATGAACGGACTGGGCGTGGACCTGGCCCTGGATGGTGGCGACGTCGATCGCGCTGGCCGCACCGCTCGGCAGCAGCGCCTGGCCGGCGGCCGGCGCGACTTCTTCCGAAGCGGCGGGGCCGGAAAGGACGCCGGAGATGGCGGCGGCGACTTCGTCGGAGGCGAGGATGCGCTTGACCAGCGGGCGGATCACCATGAACATCACGACCAGGCCGAGCAGCATCATCACGCCGAGCTCGACGAAGTACATGACGTCGTCCTTGGTGAACTGGAGCATGCCGAGGAAGCCGCTTGGCTCCGCAATGGGGGCGGTGGAGGGGGCGTCCGCGAAGCGCAGATTGACGACCTCGACCTGGTCGCCGCGCTTCTGATCGAAGCCGATCGCCGAGCGCACCAGGGTGGCGATGCGGTCGAGCTGCTCCTTGGTGCGATCGGTGTAGGCGAGATCGCCCTTGTCGTTCTTGGTGTAGATGCCGTCGACCAGCACCGCGACCGAGATGCGGTTGACCCGGCCTGCCTCGGTCACCTCGGTCTTGGTGGTGTGGGAGATCTCGTAATTGTTGGTCTCTTCGCTCTTCTTGCTCTGGTCCTTTGCCGCCGCGCCGCCATTCTGCTGGTTGCCGGGGAGCTCGTTGTTGACCGTGACCTGGCCGTTGTTGTCGGCGGTCATGCTCTGCTCTTCGCGGGTCTGACTCGAACGCAGCACGCGGCCTTCGGGATCGAACTTGTCCGAGGTCTGGGTCACTTTGTTGAAGTCGAAATCGGCGGAGAGCTGGACGCGGGCGCGGCCCGAACCGACCACGGAGGAGACGATGTCCTCGACCTGCTTGCGCAGCCGCTTCTCGTAGGCGGTGCGACGCTCGTCGCCGATCTCCTGGTCCGGATCGGTCTGGGCGCCGTCGGCGAGCAGCTGGCCGGCCTCGTCGACGATCGAGACCCGCTGCGGCTTCAAGCCGTTGACGGCGGAGGCGACGAGGTGGCGGATGGCGCGGATCTGCTGGGGTTCGAGCGAGCCGCGGACCCGCACCACGATCGAGGCCGACGGCTCCGGCGCCTCGCGCGCGAACAGCGGCCGCTCCGGCAGCACGAGGTGGACGCGGGCGGCCTGGATGCGGTCGATGGCGCGGATGGTGCGGGCGAGCTCACCCTCCAGCGCGCGCAAATGATTGATGTTCTGGACGAAAGAGGTGGTCCCGAGCGCGTCCGACTTGTCGAACACTTCGTAGCCGACGCCGCCGCCCTTGGGCAGGCCGCCCTCGGCGAGCTTCATCCGGAGACGGGTGACCTTGTCCTTGGGCACCATGATGATGGTGCCCTCATTGCGCAGCTCGTACTGGATGCCTTGGCGCTCCAGGTCCTTGATAATGCCCGAGGAATCCTCGACGCTGAGGTCGGTGAACAGCGTCGTCATCTGCGGCGTGGTAACGCGCATGATGACGAAGGCAAAGAAGCCGATGAGCGCAGCGGTGACCGCGATCATCGCCCCGAACCGGGCGGCGCCGATACCTTTTAAAAAGTCCGCAAGACCTTGCAAGCAACCGCCCCGAAGCTTCGATCCGCAACTGAGCGGCCGACTGGGCAATTATTGCCTAGGTGATGGTTTCGATATGGTTAACGAAGATTAAGAGCTCGGACAAAAGTATCGCCAAAAGGAAACATGAAAAAAATCGGCCTCGCGGAGCGAGGCCGATTTTCGTCAAAAGCCGCAGAATTCCGGATCGCTTACTGGCGATATTGCTGAATGCGGGTGGTGCGAAGACCCGCCAGACCATGCTGGTCGATGGAAAACTGCCAGGAGAGGAATTCGTCGACCGTCAGGGTGTAACGGCTGCAGGCCTCTTCAAGGGACAGAAGACCGCCGCGAACGGCAGCGACGACTTCAGCCTTGCGGCGGATGACCCAGCGTTTGGTGCCGGGTGCGGGCAGATCGGCGATCGTCAGCGGACTGCCGTCCGGCCCGATGACGTATTTTACCCTCGGGCGATGGGGTTCTGTCATGGCGTACTCACAAACTCTCAACCACTGAACTCACGCCGTAACCCTACGCACGCCGGCTTAAAAATCCGCTAAGCCTAAGGCTTCAATACAATTCTCGTTGAAACTTGCGGGAACGCGACCGGCCCGGCGGGCTGAAAACACAATTTCAGCGAGGCGAGCGGGTCTTCGTAAATACTTTACTAACGAACAGAGGCCTGGGCAGCGATGCTGCAGGGCCCCCTGCCGTCGTCCCGGCGAAGGCCGGGTCCCATAACCACAGGGAGTAGTTTGGCGAAAACTCGTGGTCGAGAAGTCTTTCCCGGTACTGCCACCTGCGTCTGATAGATAGATCACGCGGTATGGATCCCGGCCTTCGCCGGGATGACACCGTATGTGTAGCGTAACCGCGCCGCTTCAGCTGCCGCTGCTGGTCGCGACGACGCTCTTCACCTGGCTTAGCGTATAGCTGGTGCCGTCGATGGTGAGCAGCGGCGGCGACTGAGTCAGGTCGACCGACGACACCGTGCCCTGCACCTGCGCTGCGATGCCGACATTGTTGCCCGAAGTGTCCTTGCCGGTCGCCGTGATCGTGTATTTGCCGTCCGGCCATTGCGTGCCGTCATTGCCCTGGCCGCCCCAGGTGAAGGGAACGTCGCTGGCAGCACCCGCGGTATATTTGCCGGTGAACACGGTCTGACCGCTGGAATTGGCGACGGAAATGTCGACGGTCGCATCGGTCGGCACGTTGAGATGCCAGGTCGCCGAGGAATTGGTCATGGTGGCCGTGGTGCCGTCGACCACCGCGGTCTTGCCGACGTAATCCAGCGCCTGAGTCGCCTGCGTGGTTTGCTGCAGGGTGACGAGTTGCGAGAGCGAATCGTTGGTCTTGAGCTGCTGCTCGACGCCGGCGAACTGCACCAGCTGCTGGGTGAACTGGTTGGTGTCGAGCGGATCGAGCGGGTTTTGGTTCTGCAGCTGCGTCGTCAGCAGCGTCAAAAAGGTCTGGAAGTTGCCGGCGAGCGTCGCGCCCGTGGACGAGCCCAGACTCGAGCTCGACGATGACGACGACGTCTGCGTCGTTCCGGAGACGACGGCAGGCGAAGTGGCGGCATTCGTGGTCGTCATAAGCGAATACTCCTCACACTCTGATGTCGACGCCGCTGCTCGATCCGAGCATGCGGCCATAGCTGCGGCTGACGGGCGCGGCAGCGGCAGTATCGTCTTCGCTGATGATCAGGCGGCGGGAATTGCCGCCGTTGTCGTTGTTCTGGCCGGAGTTCTGTCCCGACGAATTCTGGTCGCGCAGGCTGAACGACAGGCCGTTGCTGCCGGTCTTGAGGCCGGCATCGTCGAGCGCGCGCTGCAATTGCGGCGCATCCTGCCGCAGCATCTGCAGCGTCTCCGGCTTCTCGACGGTGAGATGCGAGGTGACCTGGCCGTTGCGGTCGACATTGATGCGGACGTCGATGCGGCCGAGATCGACCGGATCGAGGCTGATGTCGAAGCGGGTCTTGCCGGACCGCGCGGCGGCCGCGATCTCGACCGGAATGCCGCTGATCGGCACAGCGTTCGAATTCGCCGCAGTCGCGGTGAGGGTGGCAGTGGAGGCGGTGGCCGTCGACGTGGTCGTGGTTAGCGGCGCTTGTACGGCGGAGGCCGCCTGCGCGCTGGCGTCGGTCGTCGCGCTAGCGGCGGCCTGCGTATCGGCATGCGCGTGCGGGGTCGGCGCGGCCGGCGTCGCATCAGCCGTGCGATTGGCAGCATCGGCCTTGGCGTCGGCAGCAGTTGCGTCAGCCTGCGGCTTTGCGGCTTGCGGATGTGCGGCGGCGTTGGTGGCCGCAGTCGTCGCGGGATTTTGCGGAGCGGCTGACGCCGCGGTCTTGCCCGGGTCCTGGCCGATATTGGAGACGTCGGCCTGTCCTTGCGCGGTTGCTGCGGCCTTGAACGAGGTTTTGGGCGTACCCTGGTCGACCGCCGTGAGCTGCGCGGCGTTCGCCGTCGCATCGGTTGCGGTCGCATCCGTCGTCGTGGTCGCCGCATCGCCAAGCGCGGCCTTCGCATCGGTGGTCTTGGCATCGCCGGTCTTGCCGTCCGTCTTGGCGGTCTTGCCGGTGGCATCTAGCTTGGTGCCGGCGATCTGCGCCGCGGTCGAGGCACTGGCGGCGATGCCGGCCGCGGCGATCGTCAGCGGCGAGCTAGCGGTGCTGGCGGCCTGGTTCGCGGCCGCATTTGGATCGACGGGAACGACGGGCGTGGCAATTGCGATCGCGTTCGGATCGGGCAGGGCGGTTTGCGTCTGCGGGGCTGCCGAGGCGTCGACCGCGGCGGCGAGGCCGTCGGTCTTGTCACCCTTCGCGTCCTTGGTGTCTTTCGAAGCTTTGGAATCTTGGGACTTGTCGCCCGCCGTGGTGGTGGACGCGTCGGACTTGTCCTTGGTCTTGGCCGTTGCCTTCGCCGGATCGGTCGACGTGTCGCTGGCGGCCTGCGACGAGGAATCGGTGCTGTCGCTCGCCTGGCCCTGCGAGGAGGGGTCGCGCGCGGACGAGTCGCGCGTGCTCCGGTCGGACGAGGAGGACGACGAAGACGACGAAGAATCAGTCCGCCGCGGCGCATTGTCCTGCGACGAGGACGACGCGTTGTTGCTGATGGCCTGGGTGTTGCTGTCGACCAGCGACCCGAAGGAATCGCCGGGGGTGGTGTCCTTGGTGCTCTGCGATCGAGCAGGCTTTTGCTGCGCGCTGGAGACCTGCGCGCTTGCCGCTACGTCTGACGTGACACCAACCACAGGCGACCCCTTGAAACCATCTTAGGACCAGAAGGTCAGCAAGGAGCGGGCCAACCCTCGAATGTGAGATTTTATCCAGCAAAATCAGCAGCTTGATAAATCGAGGCTGGCGCCGTCAGCCCCCGCCAGCCCCGCCATTTCTGCCGCCCCGGCAAGAATTGCCCCAAGCTCGAGGCTCGCGCGATTGCTTCACCGGAATGCCACCTATATTAAAGGGTGCTCTCAGCCGCTTTCGACCGGGCAAGCCGTGCCCTTCGAGAACCTCTCAGTTCCCGGGGACGCCGATGTCCCGGCCAAGGCACAGAAAATCGCCGAACGCCGCCGCCAACTCGTAAAACCCATGCTCAACAGTCTGGATCTCGAAGGCCGTCCTGAGGATACCAGGGTCGTCGTTGCCATGTCGGGCGGCGTCGATTCCTCGACGACGGCTGCGCTGTTGAAGGCGGAAGGCTACGACGTCGTCGGCATCACGCTGCAGCTCTACGACCATGGTGCGGCGACCCACCGCAAGGGCGCCTGCTGCGCCGGTCAGGACATCCACGACGCCCGCGACGTCGCCGCCAAGCTCGGCATCCCCCATTACGTGCTCGACTACGAGGACCGCTTTCGCGAGTCCGTCATCGACAACTTTGCGGACTCTTATGCTCTCGGCGAGACGCCGGTGCCGTGCATCGAGTGCAACCGCTCAGTCAAATTCCGCGATCTCCTGAAGACCGCGCGCGAGCTCGGCGCGCAAGCGCTCGCCACCGGCCATTACGTTGCTTCGCGCCGCCGCGACGACGGCTCGCGCGCGCTGGTCTGCGCGGCCGACAGCGACCGCGACCAGAGCTATTTCCTGTTCGCGACCACGCAGGCCCAGCTCGATTTCCTGCGCTTCCCGCTCGGCGACATGACCAAGCCCGAAACGCGCGAGCTCGCGCGCCGTTTCGGTCTCTCCGTTGCCGACAAGCACGACAGCCAGGACATCTGCTTCGTGCCGACCGGCCGCTACACCGACATCATCACCCGGCTCCGTCCCAACGCGATGGACCCCGGCGACATCGTCGATCTCGACGGCCGCGTGCTCGGCCGCCACAACGGCATCGCCAATTTCACCATCGGCCAGCGCCGCGGCCTCGGCATCGCGGCCGCCGCACCGCTGTTCGTGGTGCGGCTGGACGCCACCAATCGCCGCGTCATGGTCGGCCCGCGCGAGGCGCTGAAGATGCACCGCATCAGCTTGCGCGACGTCAACTGGATCGGCGACGGCGACATCGACCGTGCGATTGGTTCTGGCCTCGAGCTGTTCGTCCGCGTGCGCTCGACCCGGGCTCCCCAGCCGGCATGGCTGCGCGGTGCCGACGGCCAGTACGAGGTCGAGCTCGTCGCCGGCGAAGAGGGCGTCTCGCCGGGCCAAGCCTGCGTGTTCTACGACGCGCCCTCGGGGCAAGCGCGCGTGCTCGGCGGCGGTTTTATCCAGAGCGCCGCGGCGAAGGTCGCAGGCCACACGGCAAGGCCGCTGGTGGAAGCGGTCCGCGGTTGAGGGATGACGAAATTTAGCGCAACTGGTTGGGCTGGGTCTACCTCTCCCCGACGGGGAGAGGTCGGATTGCGAAGCAATCCGGGTGAGGGGCCGCAGCTGTTTTTGAGACCGCAACCCCTCACCCGGATTGCATCTTTCGATGCAATCCGACCTCTCCCTACGGGAGAGGTGAAGTAAGGGCAGGGGGCATGGCAGCAGACATCTCGCGGGCCGGGGTCGAGAAAGCCTATGGCCGCTGGGCGCCGGTCTATGATCTCGTGTTCGGCAAGGTGTTCGACGCCGGACGGCAGTCGACCATCGCGGAGGCCGACCGCATCGGCGGCCGCATCCTCGACGTCGGCGTCGGCACCGGGCTGTCACTGTCGGACTATTCGCGCACCACGAAAATCTGCGGCGTCGACATCTCCGAGCCGATGCTGCGCAAGGCGCAAGCGCGCGTGCGGAGCTTGCGACTCTCCAATGTCGAAGTGCTCTCGGTGATGGACGCCAAGAACCTCGCCTTTCCCGACAGCGCCTTCGATGCGGTGGTCGCGCAATATGTCATCACGGCGGTGCCCGATCCCGAAGGCACGCTCGACGAGTTCGTGCGCGTGCTCAAGCCCGGCGGCGAGCTGATTCTCGTCAACCACATCGGCGCGGAAAAGGGTCTTCGCAAACTCTCCGAGCTCGCCTTCGCGCCGTTCGCCCGCCGCCTCGGCTGGCGCCCGGAATTCCCGTGGCAGCGCCTGGTCGACTGGGCCGCCAAGCACGGCGGCATCACCCTCGCCGAGCGCCGCCCCATGCCGCCGATGGGCCATTTCTCGCTGATCCGCTACCACAAATCGTGATCGCGTAACGGGAACGCAGGGCGAGCCCTTCGCGTTTCCATTCCATGCGCACGACATCAAACATCATCTTGGCTAGCCTCGTCATCGCCGCCTCAGGCGCCGCGATCGCGCAGGCCCCGCCGCTACCTGCGACGCCGCCGCAAGCGACCGCGCCGCCATCCCCGCAACACACGGCGGACTGCACGCCACAGGACCGCCCGAACCGCGCCACCGCACCGGACGGCACCACCACCGGCCAATCCCGGGAACCGCTCGGCGACAAACTGGCCAAATCCGACGGCGTGCTCTGCCCGCCCGCCGGCGTCGACCCCGAGATGCATGCCCCCGCGCCCAGCACGGGCGGCACCATGCCGGTCATCCCGCCCCCCGGCAGCCCCGGCGGCGACCCGACGGTTCGGCCGAAATAGCAGACCTTCGCCTCTCCCGTCCTTCGCCTCTCCCCGCCGGGGAGAGGCCGGAATCCGCGCAAAAGCGCGGATTCCGGTGAGGGGGACTCTCCAGGAGTCTGGCGTCGAAAAATCGCAGATTCTGTTGCCAAATCAGCCCGCGACGGCCTTCTTGCGCGTTGGTTTGAGTAAACGCGGATTGACAGCCCGCCGCCCTCTTCCTTATATGCCGCGCGTTCGCGAGATCGGCCTGTTTCGGCCCTCGCGACGCTGTGGCGGGGTAGCTCAGCTGGTTAGAGCACGGGAATCATAATCCTGGGGTCGGGGGTTCGAGTCCCTCTCCCGCTACCACACTCCGGATAAATCCCTGAAATTCCTCGACTTGCCTGATGGCTGTTGCGCACGAGGGAATGTACCAACGATACAGGCGCGCGAACGTCTCAGCAATGGCCGTAAGGACCAATCCTCCGCTATGGCGTCGAGATGGTGATTGTCGGAGTAGACGGATTGATCCTGCTCACTGCCGGCGCTGGCGGTCAGACGGGATAGCTCAATCCATTTGCCTACGCACGTGCCGTCCGAGAAATCTTCGA
Organism: Bradyrhizobium diazoefficiens; assembly: GCF_016612535.1. NCBI lineage: Bacteria > Pseudomonadati > Pseudomonadota > Alphaproteobacteria > Hyphomicrobiales > Nitrobacteraceae > Bradyrhizobium > Bradyrhizobium diazoefficiens. Next base: position 586,628 of record NZ_JAENXS010000001.1, on the reverse strand, counting down.
CGGACCGATTGTGCTTGCTGGAGGCATAAGCGACGGGGTGGCGCTACGCGCCGCTGAGGTTTTGGGATGCGATCTCGCCTATATGGGAACTAAGTTCATTGCCGCGCGCGACCCGAGTGGGCCATGTGGTTCTGAGCCGAGGTTGCCGTGGTCGGCCGTGCCGCTGACGGCAACGAGGAGATCGTCGCCTTTGTGCAATTGCTGCCGGGGTCTCGCACGGCGCCCGACGATCTGATGAGCTTCATCCCATCTCAACTCACCTCGTACAAGCGTCCGTCCGAAATAGTCATCCTCGATGCCTTGCTGGCGACCTCGGCCGGCAAGATACTCAAGCACAGGCTGGTGGAGTCCTTCCGCGGTGAAGGTGGCGAAGCTCCTCCGACGGAGACGTTCGAATTCCGCAAGCGACAGATCTAACCTCACCGGGAGAACACCCTTGCAAAAGAGAAACGCGACCGTGGCCGTGATCGGGGCCGGAGACTATATCGGTGGCGAAATCGCCAAGAAGTTCGCCTCTGAAGGGTTTACGGTGTTCGCCGGGCGCCGCAACGGCGCCAAGCTCGAGCCGCTCGTGAAGGAAATCGAGGAAGCCGGCGGCGAAATTCACGCGCGCTCGCTCGATGCGCGCAAGGAGGAGGAAATCATCTCCTTCCTTGGCGATGCCGACAAGCACGCACCGCTTGAGGTGTGTATCTTCAACATCGGCGCCAACGTCAACTTTCCGATTTTGGATACGACCGAACGCGTCTTCCGCAAAGTCTGGGAAATGGCCTGCTATTCCGGCTTTCTCGCCGGCCGCGAGGCGGCTCGCCTTATGCTGCCGCGGGGCAAGGGCAATATCTTCTTCACCGGCGCGACAGCAAGCCTCCGTGGGGGCTCCGGATATGCGGCCTTCGCCAGCGCCAAGTTCGGCCTGCGAGCTGTCGCCCAGGCGACCGCACGCGAGTTGGGTCCCAAGAATATTCACGTGGCGCACCTCATTATCGATTCCGGCGTCGACACCGAATGGGTGCGCCAACGTCGGATCGAGGCTCTCGGTCCGAATGCGCTGGATGATCCCGACCTCCTCATGCCGCCATCGTCGGTCGCTGAATCCTACTGGCTGCTCTATCAGCAACCCAAAAGTGCTTGGACCTTCGAACTGGAGATCCGCCCCTTCGGCGAGAAATGGTAGCGGAGCCGATCGCGATGGAGCTCAACCTTTCCAGCGGGACGCCGCGTTTCGTGACGAGGTGCGCGGTTTCATTGCGGAGAACTATCCGCGGGAAATGCGCGTTCCCAATCCGGAGACCGAATTGACCAAGGAGCAGGCCTCGGATCGCGCCGGGTTCCGCGCTCACGCGGGAAAAAGGAACTCTTGCGCATGATCGCGGCTTGAATCCGCGGGCCAGCCTCGCCGCCGATGGCTGGTCTGCGCGGCCCCGCCCCCCAGCCCCCATAGCCCCCCGCGACGGGCCGCGCTTTTGGTTTCAAACCAGGAGATGCAATTGTCCGAGCCCGCCGAGCAAGACATCCGAGAGCGCGCCCACCGTCTCTGGGAGCAGGCCGGCAAGCCCGCAGGCCGAGAGGACGAATTCTGGCGCGCGGCCGAGCAGGAGCTGCGCAATGAGGACAAGTCGAACACGCTGCGAACGCCGGACACGCTGTGACCGCCGGGACGTGCCACTTCTGCTTCGGTCTGGGGTGGGTCTGCGAGAGCCATTAGCTTTGGGCCTGGAGTGAAAATCCGGGCGGCTGTCGATAATTACGGTGACAGTGCACTTAATTCGCGCGGTCGCGATCAATTAACGCGCGGCCGCGATCGATTTGGTCCGAGACTTTGATCCCTCGCTTCCTCGATCTGCGAGGTCTCCTGGAAATTACGCGGCTGAATTAATTGCACTGTCAGCGCAATTCCGGCGTCTGGGCCGAAGCTAATTCGGTCGAGATTGTGCGGGAGTTCGTGTAGCAAGGCCGCACCGATCAAATCCGGAGCGAACCGATTCCCCAGCTCATATTCGGCCTGGCCTATCTGCTGATCCTGACCCGCTTTATCTGGCCGCTGCAACTGCCGCTCTCGATCAAGATCGTGGCGGCGGCGCTCGTTCTGGTCGCATTGCAGTTTCACCGGTGGAGCAAGCTCTCGTCGGGTTCGGTATTCTCTCCGGAGTTTCCACGTCCGGTGGTCGCTCTCTTCAACTGGGCGTTCGGCGCGATCGTCCTGCTGGCGTTGCTGCAACTGCTGCTCGATGCCGGACTTCTGGTCGCAATGCTGATTCATGGCGGCATCGTGAGCGCGCCCGATGGTATCCGCTACGGATTGGCGGGGTTGGCTGCCGTCGCAGCCGCCATCGGCGTCCAGCAGGCGATGCGGATTCCGCCGCTGAAGGACATCGAAGTCGGCATCCGCGGCCTTCCGCGACAATTCGACGGCTACACCATTCTGCAATTGACCGATCTCCACATCAGCCGGCTGTTTCCCGCGTCATGGGCGCGCGCCGTCGTCGCGCGATCGAACAAGCTCGGCGTCGACCTGATCGCGATCACAGGGGACCTGATCGACGGCACGCCCGAGGCCCGGCGCGCCGACATCGAGCCGTTGCGGGACTTGCAGGCGACCGACGGCGTCTACGTGGTCTCGGGCAATCATGAGTACATTTTTGGTCACAGCGCATGGATGGCGCGCTTCGTTGAACTGGGACTGCTGTCGCTCGAAAACAGCAGCATCGTTCTCGATCGCAACGGCGGCAAGCTGGTTGTCGCCGGGATCACCGACCGGGCGTCGCGCCACAGCGGACCGCATTCTATCCGGGACCTGGCCGCGGTCCTCGAAGGCGCCCCCAACGGCGTCCCCGTCATCCTGCTCGATCACCAGCCGAGCGACGCGCGGCACGCTGCCGAACTCGGCGTGGCCCTGCAACTGTCCGGACATACGCACGGCGGATTGATCCGCGGGATCGACTGGCTGGCCGCACGCGCCAACGCCGGCTTCGTATCGGGTCGCTACGACGTGGACGGGATGACGCTTTATGTGAACAACGGCACTGCGTTGTGGCCGGGCTTCGCGCTGCGACTCGGTCGCCCCTCCGAATTGACCCGGATCACGCTGCGCCCAGCGGGCACCGCCTGACCGTATATTTTTCGTTCCGATGAGAATTACGGCGACGGCTCGTAGGATGGGTCGAGCACTTGCGAAACCCATCATACTTGGTCGTCGACAAGACTTTGATGGGTTTCGCTTCGCTCTACCCATCCTACGAGCTTGGAATAACAGCTTGCGCGATTGGTGGAGGGCTTGTGAGGCCGTAGTGTTTGAGCGTCAAATCGGATTGAAGTCACTGAAGAGCTTTCGATAGTCATCCTCGAATAGCTCCTTGCGAGGCTCCTTGAAACACCTTGAAAGATATGGGCGCCACTCCCAATCGTGGTGCTCGCCGTCGAGCAGTTTGCCATCCATTACGGTTGCTACAGAAGATTCATTCATGACTTGAAGTCCAAGCTCGAAGTCGTCGATTGGCCAAATTGAATAGGGCATCTCTGTGAGATATGCTTCGGGCAAGCCCTCTTCCTTCATCCTTATCTTCACCTGCTCACGGAATACGCCGTACATAACAGGCCCGTGCATATGCCAGTTCTCAAGCGTCGCTATGCACGGGTAGATTTTTTTGCTTCGTCGGTCGCGAGGTGAGGATAGTGACCCGCTAGATAATCTTGGAGCGTCCGGTATATCTGCACCACTGCCGAGGCCATATAGCTAATGTCTTGCTCCAGAGGTCCCGTATCATTAAGTGATTGCTTCGTGTCCCATCTCAATCGCTTCACTTTGCATTCCACGAAGAGTGCTGACTTGTCGGCGTCGGATACGATCCAATCTACGGATCGCTTCTCGCGGCTACCAATTTTGTAAATGCGCTCATCACGGAGAGTGAGTTTTGGTGCGGCCGCCCGGATAGCTTCGCCAACGTATGCCTGGTACGAATCGCCGAATAGATTTGCAAAGGCGGGGACGCCTATAAAATCGTAGTAGAGGCCGGACGTAAACCGCCAGAATAGAAGCGTCGGTATTGGGCAGATCGCCACCTCTGACGCTCCTGAGCACATGAGAACGATTGGCCGCGTCCGGAGTGAATTGTAGGCATAAGCGAAGCTTTCGTTGTATTGTTGCTCGCTCTTCAATTTAGTCTTCAACGGAGCAATATCGTCTCCCATCAGAGCAAGTGCCGCCTTGAATTTTTCGACCGGCAGCTCGACGATCTGACTCGTCAAGGGTAGTCGCAGTACGTGAGAGCCGAGAAAGTGGCCTAGCATGGCAACGCCGCAGGCCATCACTTCGTATAGGGTTAGTCCGATTTTCTGTTCGCAGATCTCGCTAATCTCCGGTGTGTTGAGGATCTTGTGATAGCGAATGATCGCGCGTGCGGTGGGCCCGTTGCCCTGCCACTCAAAGGTTCTGTGAGCTATTCGGATGAGTTCAACCAAAACATTGTCTGGCGATCCGAACTCTTTGTAGATCTCACCTTCAAGCTTGTTGATTCGGTCGACTGTTGCCGCGAGCGTGTTCCAAACTCGAAGGGACGCGCCCGTTTTTGCGACAGGCCCGCAGTGCAGAATGACCTCCTTTGCTAGCAACATCAAAAGCCATTCGTTGATCCACGCGCGCTGCACCTCTCGCTCGTAAAACCGACGGGATTTTGAAGTTGGGCACTTGGAGATATTGCGTATACGCCCAGATGACGCGTAGAGAATCCTCTCGCGCCAATTGGCTGATCTTTCCTCTAAGTTGCTTGTATAGGTCGTAGACCTTATGTGAAAACATTGTCTAAATATGGGAGGTGCGGAGAGAAGCGCAGTTTGCTTAGTAAGGAGTATACCGTGATTCTAACGCGACGTGGACCATAGTGGTGCACCGGAAAGTCGCGATGGCGCCCGCCGGGCAAAACACCCGCCACCCGTCAACCCCTCCTCGCAAAAATATTCCACTTTACCGAAATTCGGAAACGGCGTATGTATCGCGGCATCCCGGCTCATCCTTGAGGGGCGATCTCGTGTCGTCTTGATTGCGAGCCGGGCTTGCGGTGGACGCGGGCAGCGTCGGGTGCGAGAGGTGCGGGCAGGGCGGGTAGTCCCTGTGAGCCCGAAACCGCGTGCCGACGAGCGGCGCTGTCAGGTTCGTCTCGCCAGCATTCTCCGGGCAATGTCGACAAGGTCTGGAGATAATGCGGCGAACAAGCGGGCCGTGCGTACGGCAAAACCGTGTGGTCCTGGCCGTCGTCGCTACGGTCAAGCTTTCGCGGAGATGTGGAGCGCCCAACCGGGTCAACCGCATCGCTAATTCGCGGGGCGAGGGAGGCCAGAGGGAACTCGGCTCCCGGGAGAGCACGGCATAAGCCGTCAACCCACTGCGCAGGGAAGGCCGAGTGACTGGCACCACCTGTATGCTGCTGTGCGGTCTTTTTGCGCACCATCTTCGCGCAGCAGACCGTGGGTGCGAGGTCAGCACCCGGCCTTCCCTGCGCCCTCTCGGCTTGAGAGGGTGGAGAGATCAAGCAAAGCTCGGGCGAATTCCGCCGCGAGAAGGAAAAGGTGTGTCTGCTGTTTGAGAGGCTAGGATGGGTAGAGCCCTTGCGAAACCCATCATGCTCGACCATCGACCGCTGATCGGTTTCGCTCCGCTCTACCCATCCTACAAGCTACGAGCTCCGATACCAGCTCGCCAGATTCCACGTCGTCACATCCCACCCCGAGATATCGGTCATGAGGTTGTTGACGGCGCCGCCGACGATGTAGCGCGAGAGCAGCGGCAGGAACACGTTGGCCTCGCAGAAGATCTCGTTGACCTTGATCAGCAGCGCGGCGCGCTTGACCGGGTCGAGCTCCTTCTGCGCGGCCTTGTAGGCCTTGTCGGCTTCCGGATCGGACCAGCGCGAGATGTTGCGACCGAGCCATTTGTTGTCCTTGTTGGCGATCTCCCAGGAGACGCACTGGTTCAGGAACCGCTCCGGATCGGGCTGCGGCATCGTCGTGTTGTACATCTCCATGTCGCAATAGAATTTCGAGTAGGTGTCGGGGTTGCCGACATCCGACGAGAAGAACACCGAAGGGGTCACCGATTTGAGCTCGATCTCGATGCCGGCCTTCTGGCAGGCCTGCTTGATGATGGCCTGCGTCTTCTGGCGTGGGGCGTTGATCGAGGTCTGGAAGACATATTTGAGCTTCTTGCCATCCTTCTCGCGGATGCCGTCCGTGCCCATCTTCCAGCCGGCCTCGTCGAGGATTGTGCTCGCCTTGTCGACGTTGAACGCGTAGGTCAGCTTGCTCGACTTGAACTGCGCGGGCTGGTTGACGAAGCTCGCGGTTGCGATGGCGCCGCGGCCGTAGATGAACTTCTGGATTCCCTCGCGATCGATCAGCAGGTTGAGCGCCCGCCGCACGGCCGGATCGGACAGCGTCGGGTGTTTGGTCCTGGCGTTGGACCGTTCGCCGTCGACTTCGGTCCACGGGTCCGTCGTGTTGAGGATGATGAACTCGACGCCGCCGGAAATTGTGAACTCCACCTTGCCTTTCCCGCCCGCCTCCATGCGCTTGAGAACCTCATCCTCCACCAGCAGGTTCCAGGCATAGTCGTATTCGCCGGTCTGGAGCACGGCGCGCGCCGCAGAGACCGCGTCGCCGCCGCCCTTGATCTCGAACGTGTCGAAATAGGGCTGGTTCTTGACGTGATAGTCGAGGTTGCGTTCGGCCCGGACCAGATCGCCCGGCTTGAACTCGACGAACTTATACGGACCGGTGCCGACCGGCTTCAGATTGCCGGGCGCGTCGCGCGACTTGGCGCCGGCATAGTCGCCGAAGTGATGCTTTGGCAGGATCTGGCCGACCGAGCCGACGAAGGGATCGGCCCAGAACGGGGTCGGGGCCTTGAAGATCACCTTGACGGTATGGTCGTCGATCTTCTCGACAATGATGTCCTTATAGGATCCCGTGGTGTACGCGGCGGTCGCGAGATCCGCGGCATAGCTCCAGGTGAAGACGACGTCGTCAGCCGTGAAGGGCATGCCGTCATGCCATGTCACGCCCTGCTTCAGCCTCCAGATCACGCTGCTGCCGTTGGCCGAAAGGCCGCCGTTCGCCTTGGTCGGGACCTCGGCGGCAAGGCAGGGGATGAGGTTGCCCTCCTTGTCCCAGCCGGCGAGCGGTTCGAAGAAGACGCGCGAGGCGACCTGGTCCTTGGTGCCGATCGCGAAATGCGGATTGAGCAGCGTCGGGGCCTGCCAGAGCAGGAGTTTGAGCGGACCGCCGCCGCCGGCCTTGGTCGGCTTGTAGGCAAGTGTGGCGTCCGCCATCGCCACATCGTTCCAGAGCAGGATCTGACCCGCGATGGGAGCCGCAATCCCGACCGCCGCCATGGTGCGGACGAACGCGCGCCGCGAGAGCGTGCCCTGCTTCACCTCGGCGACCAGGCCGCGGATGTCGTTCTCGTCCATCGGATGACCCCATCTTTCGAAGAAAAATCATCACCGGCGACCCATCATGTTGCATCATGGACGAGGCGGCAATGGCGGCGAGGCCGCAAAGCCCTGCGGCGAAGTGACGAATGGGCGTGCGACCGTTGCGGCTGCGGGCCTTGCGGCCTGCGCGAGGCCGCCATGCTCCCGGTTCCAGGCGTCGGTAATCCGTTGCTCTTCACGAGACGGCTTCATTATATTGCCTCGATGATTGCAACTGGAGCGCGCCTCGCGCGGCGCTCCGCGATGAGGGCCACGCGATGGACGATACGATCGGCTTCCCCGACCCCGGCCTCGATTTGTCGGACGGCTTCAAGCCGCACGCCTCGCATTGGGGAGTGTTTTCGGCGCGCAACGGCGAGGCCGGGCTCGAGGTCAGAGCGTATGGCGGCGATCCCGATCCGAGCGGCATCATCGACAATTTTCCCGGCGCCTTGCGCCACCAGGCGCGCATCGCCCAGCCCGCGATCCGCCGCGGCTGGCTCGAGCGCGGGCCCGGCCCCGACGACCGGCGCGGCCGCGACGAATTCGTCTCCGTCAGTTGGGAGAAGGCGCTGGATCTGCTCGGCGACGAGCTGGCGCGCATCCGCGACACGCGCGGCCCCGGCGCCGTGTTCGGCGGCTCCTATGGCTGGTCGAGTGCGGGTCGCCTGCATCACGCGCAGAGCCAGGTGCATCGCTTTCTCAACATCGCGATGGGCGGTTATGTGCGCTCGGTGAATTCCTATTCCTCGGGTGCGTCCTCGGTGCTGCTGCCGCAGATCATGGCGGGCTACGAGGACATCACCAGGCGCAACGTCACCTGGGAGCAGATCGTGGCCGAGACCGAGATCGTGCTGGCGTTCGGCGGCATGGCGCTGAAGAATTCGATGGTGGCCGGCGGCTCGATCAGCAAGCATGTCGAGCGCGGTGCGATGGAAGCGGCGCGCAAGCACGGCTGTGAGTTCATCCTGATGAGCCCGCTGCGTGACGATTTGCCTGTCGAGGCCGGCGCCGAATGGATGACATGCACGCCCGGCACCGACACCGCGCTGATGCTCGGCATCGTCCACACGCTGGTCAGTGAAGACCTGCACGACCAGGCCTTCCTCGATCGCTACACCGAAGGCTGGCCGGTGTTCTTGCGCTATCTCACCGGCGAAGGCGATGGGCAGGCCAAGGACGCCGCATGGGCCGCCGCCATCTCCGGCGTCGACGCGGACACGATCCGCACGCTGGCGCGACGCCTTGCCGGCAAGCGTGCGCTCATCACCGTCTCGCATTCGCTGCAGCGCGCCGAACATGGCGAGCAGCCGGTGTGGATGGGCATGGTGCTGGCGGCAGCCCTCGGCCAGATCGGTCTTCCCGGCGGCGGCTACGCCTACTCGCTGGGCGCGATCGGCTATTACGGCCGCCGCGTCAACGACATTCCCGCACCGACGCTGGGGCAGGGCCGCAACGGCGTCCGCGATTTCATTCCGGTGGCACGCATCGCCGACATGCTGCTCAATCCCGGCAGCACCTATCGCTACAATGGCGAGACGCGCACCTATCCGGACATTCGCCTGGTCTATTGGGCCGGCGGCAATCCCTTCCATCACCATCAGGACATCAATCGCCTGCGCAAGGCGTTCGCGAAAGTGGACACGCTGGTGGTGCACGAGCTCGCCTGGACCGCGACCGCGCGGCACGCCGACATCGTGCTGCCCTCGACCATGACGCTCGAGCGCGAGGACATCGGCTATTCCACCAACGATCCCTTGATGGTCGCGATGCACCGGATCGCCGAGCCGTTTGGCCTTGCGCGTGACGACTACGAGATCTTTGCCGATCTCGCCGATCGCCTCGGTGCCCGCGAACCCTTCACCGAAGGGCGCACGTCAAGGGAATGGCTGGAGCATCTCTACGAGCCGACGCGCGCCTCACTCGCCAAGCGCGGGCTCGAAGCCCCCAGCTTCGAGGAATTCTGGCAGCGCGGCAGCCTGGTCGTGCCGCAGCAGCCCGACGATGGCGGTCGGCTGCGCAGTTTCCGTGAGGATCCGGTCGCGCATCCCTTGCCGACGCCAAGCGGACGCATCGAGATTTACTCCGCGAAGATCGCCGGTCATGGCGACGCCGATTGTCCGGGCCATCCGGTCTGGCTCGACAAGACCGACATGCCCAAGCCCGGCGCGCCATGCTTTCTCGTCGCCAACCAGCCGATGACGCGGCTGCACAGCCAGCTCGATTTCGGCGGACATTCGCAAGGAGCGAAACATCGCGGACGCGAGGTCGCGCGCATGAACTTGCGCGACGCCGATGCGCGAGGCATCAAGGACGGGGATATCATCCGCCTGTTCAATGAACGCGGCGCCTGCCTTGCCGCGGTGAACGTCACCGATGGCATCGCGCCCGGCGTCGTGCAGCTTCCGACCGGAGCCTGGTACGATCCGATGGACCCCGAAGACGAGGCGCCGCTCTGCGTCCACGGCAATCCGAACGTGCTCACGCGCGACATCGGCACCTCGTCCTTCGCGCAGGGCTGCACTGGCCAGCTTACGACGGTAGAGGTGGAAAAGTTCACCGGCAATCTGCCGCCGATCCGCGCGTTCGATCCGGTCTAAGGTTGAGCCGACGACAGGAGTTGATGTCGCGGCGAGGCCGATATTCCCGACCGACGGTTCCGATGCGGGAACAAACGTGCCTGATTCGAGGGGATATTGTCGCAATACTGCAACGTTCCCGGAGAAAACGACGATCTGCAGGCCTGATTGAGGAGGTTGTCGTCGGGGATTCGCGCCGCGCGGTGTAACATTTGGACATATTGATTTTGGTTTGACTGGTTGGAGGGCACTTCCATGCAGTTGCGACTGACCTCGATTTTAGCATCATTGATGTTGGTGGCTGGCCTTGGGGCCGCTTCGGCCGCGGACATGGCCGTCAAGGCGCTGCCGCCTCCACCAGTGGTCGATAGCTGGACCGGCTTTTACCTGGGCCTCAACGCTGGAGGAATCTGGGGGAGCAATCATTTGACCGCCACGCCCGCAGACCCTGGCACGACAGCTTTTTGGGGCCCGTGCTTCGGCGCCGGCGCCTGCCCGCGCGATCATGGCCGCAACACCGGCACAAGCGGCGAAGTCGGCGGGCAACTGGGTTACAACTGGCAGGTGAGGTCATTCGTTGTCGGTGTTGAGACCGACATTCAGTGGACGGATGTAAAGTCCGCTCCATCGGTCGCTCTGACCAACCTCGGAACCGGATTTGTCGCTTACAACGGCGCGGCGAGCGCGAAGCTCGAATGGTTTGGAACCACCCGAGGCCGGCTCGGCTTCCTCGCGATGCCTAACCTTCTGCTTTATGGCACCGGTGGCGTGGCCTACGGTTCGGTCGCGAGTTCCTGGACGGCCAGCTTCGTTCCACCGGCCAGCCAGTTCGTCGCTGGTTTCGACAGATCGAACCGGGTTGGTTGGGTCGCCGGTGCGGGCGCCGAATGGAAGTTGAATCGCAACTGGATCGTTGGCGTCGAATATCTCCATATGGAGCTGCAATCGCGGTCGTTCGGCGCGACAGGATTTGGCAGCCCCGGCTGTACAGCGTCGGACTGTAATTTCACTGTCAACGCAAACGACTTCAAGACCGACACGGTCCGCGCAAGGCTGAGCTACGAGTTCGCAGGCGGCCCGGTGCTTGCGAAATACTGAGCCGTCCCAAGCGACGCTCGAAATCCCGAAGCCCCGGCCTAACCGCCGGGGCTTATCTTTTTCATCTCGGCGCGGTACCAGTCGCCGATCTCGCTCGCCGTCATCAATGCGACGCCGTCGTGGCCGATGACGTAGTCGAGCAGCTGTTCGAGATATTTGATCCGGTGCGGCACGCCGGTGATGTAGGGATGGATCGAGATCGCCATCACCCGCGCATTGTCGGCGCCTTCGAGATAAAGCCGGTCGAATTGATCGATGCCGCGCTTCAAAAACTGGTCGGACGGCAGATGCTGGAGCGCGTGGACGACGATGTCGTTGGTCTCGACCGTATAGGGGATGGTCGTGATGGTGCCATGCGGGGTTGCGATGTCCTGCGGCAGATCGTCGATCACCCAGTCGGCGACATAGTCGATGCCGTTGAGGCGCAGCAGGTCGAGCGTCTCTTCGGTCTCGGTCAGTCCCGGAGACTCCCACGAACGCGGTGCGAAGCCGGTAAATTCTGCGATGGTCTCGACCGCGCGCTTGATCGCATCGGCCTGGTCGGGAAGCCTGTGCATTGGTTCTTGCATGAAGCCGTGGCCCATGAACTCGAAGCCGGCCTCGCGCGCGGCGGAAGCGACGCGCGGATAGGCGTTGCAGACATCGGCATTGGCGGCCAGCGTGACCTTCATGTTGCGATCCGTCAGCGCCTTGAATTGGCGCCAGAAGCCGGCGCGCATGCCGTATTCGTGCCATGACCAGTTCGGAACGTCGGGCAGCAGCGGCTGTCCCATCGGCGGGCTCAGCAAGACGCGCGGCATCGCGTTCTCGATCCGCCATTCCTCGACATTGAGGATCACCCACACCGCGAGGCGCTTGCCGTTCGGCAGCTTCAGCTTCGGCCGGTCAATCAGGGCCTGATACGGAATGCGGTCACTGAGGGCCATCGTGAGCCTCCTTCGTGCTGAGGTCTGAAACTATCTTGTGCCGGCGGTGACGCGCGGCATCACCTGCTCTGCCATCAGGATCATCGAGCGGCGTCCGAGCTCGCGGTCGCGCCAATCCTTGCCGGCGTAGAGCAGTGTGCCGAATTGCCCGACCTCCTCCTGAAGCGCCAGGATCTGGTCGGCCACGCTGTCGGGCGTGCCATAGATGATCAGCTTGTCGCAGACGGATTCGAGCGTGACCTCGTCATCCGGCTGGTCGCGCCGCGTCTTGAACAGCTCGATGCGGCCGTTGCGCTTCAGCTTGGTGAAGAGCGAGTGGTAGTAATACACGTAAGGACTGTCGGGATCGGTGGCATAGGCCCTGGCGGTCGCCATGTCGCTCGCCACGAACACGCTCTTGGCCACCCGCCAGTTATTGAAATCGACGGTCCTGCCGACGCGCTCGCAGCCCTCGACATATTTCGGCCAGTGGCTCTTCACCCACATCGGCATCAGGAAATTGGCGGAGATCGGATCCCAGCCGCGCGCGGCGGCCTCGGTGACGCCCTTGGAGAACGGTGCGACGGCGGTGACGACGATCGGCGGATGCGGCCGCTGCAGGGGGCCGGCGATGAAGCCCTGGCCGATATCGGCCATCAGCGTCTTCTCGGTCGTGATATTCCAGAACTGGCCCGCGATATTGTAGGGCGGCTCGCTCGCCCAGATTTGCAGGACCTGGTTGATCGCCTCGAGGAACATGGCGTTGCGATCGAGCTCGAGCGTGCCAAACAATTCCGCGTCCGAGAGCAGGCCGCCCGGGCTGATGCCGAAGATCAGCCGCCCGTCGAGCATGTGATCGAGCATTGCGATGGTGGCGGCGACGGTCGCCGGATGGACGTTCGGCATGTTGACGGTGCCGGTGCCGAGCTTGATCTGCTTCGTCGCCGCAGCGATCCAGGCGAGGAAGGCGATGCAGGAGGTGATGTTCTCGGCTCGGTCGGTGACGTGCTCGCCGACATAGGCCTCGCTGAAGCCGAGCTCGTCGGCGAGCAAAAACGCCTCGCGATCCTCCTGCAGGGACTGTCGCCAGTCCTTGTCCAGCGGATGGATCGGCATCGTGAAGAAGCCCAGTTTCATGGCCGGCACCCTATTGTTTTTGCGTTGACCTCAGGCCTGCGTTCCCATCAGCTTGTCCACGGTGGTTCGCAGATGCCGGCGCATCGCCTCCATCGCCTTGACGCGATCGCGTTGCTCAATCGCATCGATCAGCGCGTCGTGCTCGGCAAAAGACGAATAATCCTCCGGCGGGCGCACCGGCCTGGTATCGAGCCATCGCCAGACCACCGCGCGTCTGACGTCGTCGACCGTCTGAAGGATCGCCGACAGCAGCGGATTTCCGGTCGCCTCCGCGATCAGGCGGTGCAGCCGCCCGTCCAGCGTCTCGTAATCTTTCCACGTCCCCGCCTCGCGCATCTGCCGCGCCAGCACGCGCATGCCTTCGATCTGCTTGAAGGTGGCATTGACCGCGGCGAGGCTTGCGATCTCCGGCTCGAGCACGAGTCTCGCTTCCATCGCGTTGCGCGGGCTAGTGCTGTCGCGTAGCGCGTCGAGATTGGAGGTACCGGTTTCCGCGGGCGCGCGGATGAATGTGCCGCGGCCGACCTCGCGCGAGAGCCGGCCGTCCAATTCGAGGCGCGCAAGCGCCTTGCGGATCTCGTTGCGCGAAACGCCGAACTGTGCCGCGAGTTGTCGCTCCGGAGGAAGGCGCGTACCGGGACCGCCTTCAGTCAATCGGGCCAACAAGTCGAACACCGCTCAATCCCCCTCGCAACCAATACCCAACCAATCTGTATTTAACGCGCGCGGTGTTCACAAATGCAAGACCAAAACCACGGTGCTGGAAGTTAGGCGTTGACAGTGGCGGATTTGAAAGCGAGGCTTCAACCAATCAAAAAGCCAATTGCAAAATTGGTTGACCAATAGGTGAGGGTCGTTGCGATGGTCGAGGCCGCCGGCGTTCGCGCGTCAACTGGCATGCCGATTCCCGACACGATGAAAGCCTGGGTGTTGGGCGACCCCGGCCAGCTCCGCCTCGCCGAAAAACCGGTGCCGACGCCGAAGCGCGCGGAGGTGCTGGTGCGCATCGATGCGGTTGCGATCTGTGCAACGGATCTGGAGATCATCGAGCATGGAACGCCGGCGCTGATCCAGGGCGGACCACCCTTCAACAAGAACTTCACGCCCGGCCATGAATATATGGGCACGGTCGCAGCGCTCGGCCCCGGTGTCGACGAATACAGGATCGGCGAGCGCGTCACGGTCGAGATCCACGCCGGCTGCGGCCAGTGCAAGCGCTGCCGCCAAGGCATGTACACCTCCTGCCACAACTACGGCCTGAACTACGGCGATGTCGACAAGGGCCATCGCGCCAACGGCTTCACGACCGATGGCGGCTTCGCCGAATACGCCGTCAACCACATCAACACGCTGTCGCGCGTGCCCGATAACATGAGCGACGAAGAGGCGACTTTGGTCGTCACCGCCGGGACCTCGATGTACGGCCTCACGGAGCTCGGCGGCCTTGTTGCCGGCGAGAGCGTGGTCGTGACGGGGCCGGGTCCGATCGGGCTTCTCGCGGTGGCGGTCGCGAAGGCGCTTGGCGCGAGCCCGGTGATCCTGTCGGGCACCCGCGACGCCCGGCTTGCCATCGGCACCAAGCTCGGCGCCGACCGCGTCGTCAACGTGCGCAACGAGGATCTCGTCTCTGTCGTCAAGGATATGACGGGCCGCGGCGCCGACTATGTCGTCGAATGTGCCGGCACCGACACGGCGATCAACGAAGCCGCCAAGATGGTCAATCGCGGCGGCAAGATCTGCCTCGCCGCGTTTCCGCACGAGCCGGTGCTCGCCGACATCGGGGCTCTCGTGAAGAACAACATCTACGTCTATGGCATTCGCGGTGAGGGCAAGAGTGCGACGCACCGCGCCATGGCGCTGATGGCGGAGAAGCGATTCGACGCCACGCTGATCCATACCCACACATTCCCGCTCACGGATCTGCCGATGGCGCTGCACTACGCGCGCAATCGCATCGACGACGCCATCAAGGTCGTCATCAAGACCCGCGGTGCGGTGACCCAGACAAGGAAGGAAGTGGCGTGATCACGCCGCTTGATCGGGATCGCCTGAATTATTGCTGCGACAGCGACTAGCATCTGGAAGGAAACGGTTCATGTCGGACTCAAATCCCCGCGCCCATTGGCCTGACGAAGTGCAGCGCGAATACCAGGAGGGGCGCAATAGCGGCTGCGTCGGCAGTGTGCTGGTGTCGGAGACCGATCGCGTGCGCGTCTGGCACCTGTCGATTGCGCCCGGCAAGCGCTGCGGCTTCCATCGCCACGTGCTGACCTATTTCTGGACCGCGCACAACCCGGGCAAGGCGCGCGGCTATTTCGAGGACGGCCGCGTCGTCGATGTCGAGCACTACAAGGGCGAAACCAGGCATCTCGCCTTCGGTGCTGGCGAGTCCATGGTTCATGCGGTCGAGAACATCGGCCCCACGGACCTGCTATTCACCACGGTCGAGTTCCTCGACAGTGCCAACACCCCCCTCTCGCTGCCCGACAGCGTGCGGCTGGCGATTCCGCAAGGTGCTGACATCAAGATGGCATCGTAACCGGGCGGAATTGGCACACAGGAATTGGGCATGGGTACGAAAGCCAAAGCAGTTCGCATGGCCGCGCAGGGCGGGCCGGACGTCCTGAAACTGGAGACGGTCGAGCTCGCCGCACCCGGCAAGGGCGAGGTGCTGATGCGGCAGACCGCAATCGGCCTCAACTTCATCGACGTCTATTTCCGCGACGGCTCCTATGCGCTGGATCTGCCGGCGGGCTTGGGTGCGGAAGCGGCCGGCGTGGTCGAGGCGGTCGGCGAGGGCGTCACCGAGTTCAAGATAGGTGACCGCGTTGCCTATGGCGGCTCCGCGCCCGGCGCCTACGCGACCCATCGCCTGATGCCGGCCGCACGCCTCGTCCCCATCCCGCAATCCGTCAGCGACGAGGCCGCAGCCGCCGTGCTGATGAAGGGCATGACGGCGGAATACCTGCTGAACCGGTGCGTTGCGGTCAAGCCGGGGCAACAAGTGCTGTTCTACGCGGCTTCGGGCGGCGTTGGCCTGATCGCCGGTCAGTGGGGCAAGCATCTCGGCGCCCGCATGATCGGCGTGACCAGCGGCGGGGAAAAAGGCGGCGCTGGCGCTCTCGCACGGCTACGATGCCGTGATCGATCGCAAGACCGAACGCATCCCCGATCGCGTGAAGGCGCTGACCGGCGGCAAGGGCGTCGCGGTTGCCTATGATTCCGTCGGCAATGATAGTTTTGAAGCCACGCTCGCCTCTCTGGCCCCGCGCGGATTCTTCGTCACCTTCGGTGCCACGACCGGCGCGCCGCCGCCGCTCGAGGCGGCGTTGCTGCAGAAGAACGGATCTCTCTATTATACGCGGCCGACGCTTGCGACCTACATCGCCGCGCGCGACGATCTGGTAGCATCGGCGGCCGCCGTGTTCGACCTGGTCGGCAAGGGCGTGATCAAGCCGATGATCGGGCATCGCTATGCACTGTTGGAGGCGGCGGCCGCGCACCGTGATCTCGAGGCTGGATTGACCAGGGGTTCGTCGCTGCTGATGCCCTGACCATATTGATGGAGGCGGAAAGCTCCCGCCTCCATGCGACCGCAGAACAACCAGAACAATAATTTCGGTTGGGTACGTCAACAGGAGGAGACTGGCAGCGGATGGGTCTATACGCAGGACTGTTGCTCGATTCCATCGTGTCCGGCGTTCTCGTCGGAGGCTTCTACGCCGCCATGGCGGTCGGCATCTCGATCGCGTTCGGCATGCTCGGCATCAGCAATATCGCCCATCCGGCGCTCATCCTGCTCGGGTCGTTCATCGCCTATGTGCTGAACTCCCGGTTCGGCTGGGATCCGATCCTGGTCGGCGTGCTCGCGACCGTTCCATTCTACTTCCTCGGCGCGCTGCTCTATACGGCCTATGAATTCGCCTTCGAGCGGCGCGGCACGCAGCTGATCCGCGGCCTGGCGTTCTTCTTCGGCCTCCTCTTCATCACCGAGGTCGGCCTTCAATTGATCTTTGGCGTCGATTATCGCCTGGTCGAGGCGCCCTATATCGGGCCGTCCTACAATATCGGGCCGGTGTCGCTGCCGGTCAGGATGCTGATCCCGTTCCTGGCTTCCGTGCTGCTCCTGATCGGCCTGCAACTGTTCTTCACGCGCACCTTCACCGGGCGCGCGATCATGGCGGTGGCGCAGGACAAGTTTGCGCTTCAACTGATGGGTGCCGCGCCCGTTCGCATCAAGCGGATTGCGTTCGGCATCTCGACGGCAACGGCGTCGCTGGCCGGCGCCTTCCTCATCATTCTTCAGCCGGTCGAGCCGTCGATGGGACGCGACTATATCGGGAGAATTTTTGCGATCTGCGTCCTCGGCGGCATCGGCTCGCTGCCGGGTACCTTCATTGCGGCCGTGATCGTCGGCGTCGCGGAGAGCATCACGGCGACCTTCTACGGGCCATCATGGTCGCCCGCGATCGCCTTCGGCTTCCTGCTGATCGCGCTGGTGGTCAGGCCGGCCGGCCTGTTCGGGAGAGCTTGATGTCGAACGGGCGCTTCATCCTGCTCGCCTGCCTGGTCGGCGTTGCACTGGTCGGTGCCAGCACGTTTGTGACCAATGAATATTATGTGTTCGCGGCGTACTTCGTCCTTCAATACGTCGTGCTGGCGACGGCCTGGAACATCCTCGGTGGCTATGTCGGCTACGTCAATTTCGGCACGACGGCGTTCCTCGCCATTGGCCTCTACAGCGCAGCCGCGCTGAACAAATGGCTCGATCTGCCGATTCCGGTGCTGATCCCCATTGCAGGCGTGCTGTGTGGCGCTGTCGGCCTCGCCATGGGCTATCTGACGATCCGGCTGCGCGGCGTCTACTTCACCATCGCAACGCTGGCGCTCTCCGTCGTGGTCCAGACCTTCATCACCAATTGGGACTACGTCGGCGGATCGCGCGGCATCTACATCATGCGGCCGAGCGAGATTCCGGTGTTCGGCACCTACGTCGCCTATCTGTTCTTCCTCATGACGGTGCTCGCGGTCGCAGCAGTCGTGACGGCGCGCGTCATCGAGCGCTCAACCTTCGGCTTCGGCCTCGCCGCCATTCGCGATGATGAAACGGCGGCCGCCGCCTCCGGCGTTCCCGTGCTGCGGCTGAAGCTAATCGCCGCCGCCATCAGCGGCGCTTTGATGGGGATGGCCGGCGCGCCGCTGCCGTTCTACCTGACCTATGTCGAGCCGACCTCCTCGTTCAGCCTCGCCTATACCGTGAACAGCGTCGCGATGCCGCTGGTCGGCGGCACCACGAGCTGGCTCGGACCGGTGATCGGCGCGGTGCTGCTCGGCACCATGCAGCAGGCCATGACGGTGTTGATCTCGTCGTCGGTCAATCTGCTCGTGGTCGGCGTGCTGCTCGTGATCTTCGTGATCGCCGCCCCGAACGGGATTTTGGGATTGATCCGCTCCATCCGCGGCAAGAAGCCGGATCCGGAGACGAATCCTCTCGCGGCGATGCTCGTTGCCGAGAAGCGGAGCAGCCAATGACGACGACCGAGACGCGCGCTTCGGCGGCAAGCGATCTTCTCCTGGACGCGCGGGGCATCACCAAGCGCTTCGGCGGCTTCGTGGCGCTGAACAGGATCGATCTCGCAGTCCGGCCCGGTGAGCGGGTCGGTCTGATCGGCCCGAACGGCTCGGGAAAAAGCACGTTCACCAATTGCCTTTGCGGTGCGCTCCAGACCGATGCCGGCTCGATCGCGTTCGCTGGCAGGAACATCGACAAATTGTCCTCCTATCAGCGCGCGCGGCTCGGGCTGGGCCGTAGCTTCCAGTTGCCGCGCCCGTTTCATAGCCTGTCGCTGCTCGACAATCTCCGCATTCCGCTGGTCTATGCCGTCAATGCGCGCGGCGGCGCTCATCTGACCGAGCCACAGATCCGCGCGCGCAGCACGGACTTGCTCGGCGAGTTCGGTCTCGGCGGCAAGCTGCATCGCCTGCCCGGCGATTTGACTCAAGTCGAGATGCGCAAGCTGGAGCTCGCGCGCGCCATGGCGACGGATCCGACGCTCCTGGTGTCGGACGAAGCGCTGGCGGGCCTGTCGCATTCGGAGGTGGACGAGATCCTGGCGCTGCTGCTCGCGCTGAACGAACGCGGCGTCGCCGTGATCTTCATCGAGCACATCATGCGCGCGGTGATGGCGTTTTCCGGGCGGCTCGTGGTGCTCGTCGCCGGCGAGAAGATCGCCGATGGCACGCCGAAGGATGTGATTGCCGATGAGCGGGTGATAGGGGCGTATCTTGGCCAGTAGCATCCGCATCGACAATGTCTCTGCCGGATACGGAGCGGTGCGCGTTCTTCATAACGTGTCCATGAACGTCGCCCCGCGCGAAACGGTGACGCTGCTCGGCACCAACGGCAACGGCAAGAGCACGCTGATCAAGACCATCATGGGCGCGCTGCGGCCGACCTCGGGGCGTATCGTCGCGACCATCGACGGCAAGGATCATGATCTCATCGGCAAGGAGACCGAGGAGATCGTCGACCTCGGCGTGGCCCTGGTGCCGGAAGGACGGCGGCTGTTTCCGCGCCTTACGGTCGAGGAGAACCTTCTTCTCGGCGCCTATCGCCCGACCGCGCGGGCGCGTCTGAAGGAGAATATGGCCTATTGCTATGAGGCGTTTCCGCGGCTTGCGGAGCGCCGCGCGCAGCTTGCGGGCACGATGAGCGGCGGCGAGCAGCAGATGCTGGCGCTGGGGCGGGCGCTGATGTCGGCCCCAAGCATCCTGATCGTCGACGAGCCCTCGGTCGGGCTGGCGCCGCTGTTCGTCAGCCGCACCATCGACATGATCGCGCAGCTCAAGGAGCGCTATCATTTGACCGTGCTGATGGCGGAGCAGAATTTCACGCAGGCGATGCGGATCGCCGACAAGGGCTATGTGATCGTCCACGGGGAGATCGCGTTCCGGGGCGAAAGCCCCGAACAAATGCAGCAAAGCGATCTGATACGGCAGCATTATCTCGGCATGTAGAACTCGACATAATAAACCAGGGAGGAAGACGTGAGGATGTTTCGGCTGAACGGCTTGGGGGGCGTCGCATTGGCGCTCTCGACAATGATCGCGGCGCATGTATCGATCGACGCGGCGCGCGCGGCGGATCCGATCAAGATCGGCTTCGGCATGCAGTTGACCGGTCCGCTCGCCGGCAATGGCAAGGCGGCGCTGCTAGGCGCGCAGATCTGGGCCGACGAGGTCAACAAGGCCGGCGGCCTGCTCGGCCGGCCAGTCGAGCTCGTGGCTTATGACGATCAGAGTAATCCCGGCCTCGTGCCTGGCATCTATTCGAAGCTGCTCGACGTCGACAAGGTCGATCTGCTGCTGTCGAACAACACCAACCAGACCGCGCCGGCGATGCCGATGATCATCCAGCACAAGCGCTTGATCATGGGCATGTTCGCGCTCGCGATCAACGAGCAGTTCAAATATCCCGGCTATTTCCAGATCCAGCCCTATGGACCGAACGGCAAGGATTCGTTGACGCGGGGCTTCTTCGACAACGCGATTGCGATGGA
The DNA here is from genome assembly GCF_016612535.1 of Bradyrhizobium diazoefficiens. Taxonomy (NCBI): domain Bacteria; kingdom Pseudomonadati; phylum Pseudomonadota; class Alphaproteobacteria; order Hyphomicrobiales; family Nitrobacteraceae; genus Bradyrhizobium; species Bradyrhizobium diazoefficiens. The sequence goes on along the minus strand of NZ_JAENXS010000001.1, from coordinate 565,887 downwards.
TCCGAAGCCCAAGACAGTGGCGCTGGTCGGAGCCGACGCTGAATTCGCCAAGAATGCGCTCGAAGGCGCCCGTGCACATGCCAAGCGCCTCGGGCTCACGATCGTCTACGACAAGGTCTATCCGCCGACGACGGTGAATTTCACGCCGGTGCTGAAGGCGCTGCAGGCGACGTCGCCGGACCTGGTGTTCGTCGCCTCCTACCCGTCCGACACCGTCGGCATCATCCGCACCGCGCACGAGATCAATCTCGAGCCAAAGGTGTTCGGCGGCGCCATGGTCGGGACCCAATATGCCGCGATCAAGCAGCAGCTCGGCGAGGCCCTCAACGGCGTCGTCTCCTTCGAGCAGTACATCCCCGAGCCGACGGTCAAATTCCCCGGCATCGAGGACATGCTGAAGAAGTATCAGGCCAAGGCGGCTGACGTTGGTGTGGACGCGCTCGGCTATTACGTGCCGGCCTTCGTCTACTCGGCGCTCCAGATCCTCGGCGAGGCCGTGACCAAGACCGGCGGTGTCGATCAGCAGAAGCTGATCAGCTACATCCACGGCAACACGTTCCACACCGTGGTCGGCGACATCACTTTCGGTCCGGACGGCGAGTGGGTCGAGCCCCGCATGTTCGCGGTGCAGTTCCGCAACATCAAGGGCAATGACATCCAGCAGTTCACCCAGGCTGGCAAGGAAGTGATCATTTTCCCGCCGAAGTACAAGTCCGGCGATTTGGTCTATCCGTTCGCGAATGCGCAGAAGGCCGCGCAGAACTGAAGCCGGGTACGTTAATCAAAAGAAGAAACGAGGCGTCATGACTGAAACGATCGGCATGCTCGGCATCGGGATCATGGGCTTCGCCATGGCGCGGAACCTGATCAAGGCGGGCTTTGCCGTGGTTGGATACGATCCCGTGCCGGCGGCACGGGATCGTCTTTCCGATATGGGCGGCAGAGCGCTGTCCTCGCCAAAGGATGTGGTCGAGGCCACTGCGATCAGCTTTGCCTCGCTCCCGAGCGCAGCCGCTCTCGCCGAGGCTGTCGAAGGATCGGCAGGCGTCGTTTGCGCGAGCGGCGTCGGCCAGATTGTGATCGAATGTTCGACGCTGCCCCTCGCCGCCAAGCGTGCGGCGTTCGCAGCAATGGAGAGCGCGGGAAAGATCCTGCTCGATTGTCCGGTCAGCGGCACCGGCGCGCAGGCCGCGACCGGCGATCTGGTGATCCTCGGAAGCGGCGACGAGCAGGCGTTCAAGCGTTGTGGGCCGGCCTTCGCCGGGATGTCGCGGCGGCAGGTCTATCTCGGCGGGTTCGGTACCGGCAGCATCATGAAATACATCGCCAATCATCTGGTGACGATCCACAATGCCGCAGCAGCCGAGGCGATGCTGCTCGGCATGAAAGCGGGAATCGATCCTGGCCTGGTCTACGACACACTGGCCGACAGCGCGGGAACATCACGCATGTTCCAGATGCGCGGGCCGCTGATGCGCGACGAGAACTACGACAATCCGACCGCGACAATTCGAACGCATCTGAAAGATCTCTCCATCATCTCGGGCTTCGCCGCCGAACTCGGTTGCGCGTTGCCGGTGTATGCCGCGGCAGAGCAGCTCTATCACGCCGGCGAGGCGCTGGGATTTGCAGCGCGCGATACCGCGTCGATCTGCGCTGTGCTCGAACGAATGAACGGTTTCGAGCGTCACAGCGGCGCGGATGCGCCTGCCGTTTCGTCCTCCCAATTGTAAAGGAAGAGCCATGTCTGCCTATTGGTGCGCACGCGTTCACGTGACCGATCCCGAGACCTACGGGAAGTACGCGGCTCTCGCCGGCCCCGCTGTCGAGAAGCATGGCGGCGTATTTCTCGCGCGCGGTGGCAAGCAGGTGATCCTCGAGGGCGGCCAATACGAACGCAGCATCGTCGCGCGCTTCCCGGACCTGGATTCCGCGGTGAAATGCTACAACTCGCCCGAATATGGCGAGGCGCTCAAATACACCATTGGCACGTCCGAGCGCCACATGGTGGCGGTCGAGGGACTTGACTAGACTGTCTTGAAGGAAACTGGACCGTCGCCTGACGGCAGGTTCAGGCGACGGGTCCAGTGCGAACTCAGCGAACTTGGGGAAGTTGTAAGGCCGCACGCAGACGCTAGCGTGGCAGATGCTGGCACATCAAGTTTCGCTGTGTTGCAACGGCTGGAGAATCATTTCAGCCGTCTCCAAACCGCCACAGATGGCGGCCGCATTTTCGAATGCGTCAGCGGTCGTTCGCAAGAGCGATCGCCGCCTCCACCGCATGCTCCAGGATCTCGTCGGACAATTGCTTGTCGTTCACCGCGCGCGCCAATTGCAGCGCGCCGACCATGGTCGCGTAGACCGTGATCGCCTTACGCCGCCGCTCTTCCGCGGAGCCCTGCCGGATCTGCTCCGCCATCAGCGTGATGATGTCGGAGACCTTCTCGGTAAAAGCGTCACGCGTCGCCTTCGGGTGCCGCGCGATCTCGGCGACCAGCGCGGCGGTCGGGCAGCCCGTTCCGGCGTGGTCGCGGTGTCGCGTCGAGAGGTAATCGCGGATCGTGGTCTCCAGCGCGACGCCGTTTTCCAAATTGGCCTTGTGCCGCGCCTCGCGCCGGATGAGCGCATCCCTCAGCACCTCCCGCACCAGGTCCTCCTTGGAAGCGAAGTGCGTGTAGAAGGCGCCGTTGGTGAGGCCCGCCTCCGACATGATGCCGGCGAGGCCGACTGCGGCAATGCCGCTCTCGCGGAACTGCGCCGAGGCGACATCGAGAATGTGCCGGCGAGTCGTGTCGCTGTGTCCCTTGTCGTAGCGCGCCATGGCGTCCTCCTGCGAACCGGGCACCCCTAGGCCGCAAAATCGTGAGGGCCGCCCTATTGCATTACGATCATAATAATACATTATGGTCATAATGCAAATGGAGCGGTCGATGGACCGTGCCTTCAGGGAATCACAGGATCGTACCCATGTCAGTCGAGGATGCCGCCGCGCCGGCTCTGTCCCCCACGCCAATCGCGGCCCGCGCCGCGTCACCCCTCCGCCATGCGGCGACATCCGCTCCGAGCGCCGCCGAGCAGCGGCGCGCCGCGCTATTGACCGCGCCGATCCTGCCGACCCTGCTCAAGCTCGCCGCGCCGACGGTGACGGTCCTGGTGGCGCAGACCGCAGTCAACATCGCGGAGGCCTATTATGTCGGCTATCTCGGCACCGATGCCTTGGCCGGCGCCGCGCTGGTGTTTCCGATCTTCATGCTGATGACGATGATGTCGAATGGCGGGTTCGGCTCCGGCGTCGCCTCGTCGGTTGCACGTGCGATCGGTGCAGGCCGTCGCGACGATGCAGATGCGGCGCTGTTTCACGCCATCGTGCTCGCCATCATCGCCGGCGGGCTGTTCACGCTGGGTACGATCCTCGGGGGACCTGCGCTGTTTCGCACGCTCGGCGGCCGCGATGGGGCGCTCAACGCCGCGATTACCTATTCCAGCTATCTCTTCGCGGGTGCTATTCCCGTCTGGATCGTCAATCTCCAGGCGGCGGCGCTGCGCGGCTCGGGCAACGTCAAGGTGCCGGCGCTGGTGACGCTGATCGGCGCGATCGTGACCATCCCGGTCTCGCCGCTGCTGATCTTCGGCTTTGGTCCGGTGCCGAGCCTCGGCATCGGCGGCGCCGGCATCGCCTTCGGCCTTTATTACGGCGCGGCGATGCTGTTTCTGCTGCGCTATATGTCCACGGGCGCGGCCGGCCTGACCCTGCGCATCGTGCCGCTACGTGCAAACATCTTCGGTGACATGCTGAAGGTTGGCATTCCCACCGCGTTCAACGCCGTGCTGACCAACCTCACCGTCATCCTCGTCACCGGCGCGGTCGGCCTGTTCGGGACCTCGGCGCTTGCCGGCTACGGCATCGCCTCGCGGCTCGACTACGTCATGATCCCGCTGCTGTTCGGCATCAGCACCGCGACGCTGACCATGGTCGGCGTCAACATGGGCGCAGGCCAGGCCGCACGGGCGCAGAGGATCGGCTGGCTCAGCGGCGCCGCCGGCATGATCATGACCGGCGCGATCGGCCTCCTGGTCGCGATCTTCTCGACCGCCTGGCTCAATCTCTTCAGCCACGACGCCGAGGTCGTGAACGAAGGCATGACGTACCTGCACATCGTGGCGCCAGCCTATGCGGCGCTCGGCTTCGGCTTCGTCGCGTCCTTCGCTGTCCAGGGCACAGGCCGTGCACTGGGTCCATTGGCCGGCTCGTTCGCGCGCATCCTGATCGCGGCCGGCGGCGGCTGGATCGCCGTGGCAAGCTTCGGCACGGGAATGGCCGGGCTCGCCACCATGGTCACGGTGTCGATGGTCGCCTATGCTGCGATCTGCATGGGGATCATGCTGTCACCGTCGACCTGGCGTGCGGAGCCGCGCGCTTAGCGCGTGTCAGCGGATGCTGCGGCCGTTCGTTTCCCGTTTGACGGCGGATGGAGAAGCGTCGTCCGCCGCGGGCGGCAATTATGAATTTTCATTTCATTGATTTCGTCCGCCGGGCAGGGAATTCATCCTTACCAAGTCAGCGGCGCGGTGGTGCCAAGCTGGTAGGCAGTCTGCCTCCAACCTGGAGGCAGGGAGGATATCCGGGCGAATTGGCAGCCCTGCGCATTGCCCGCTTGTCTCGGGCTCTCGCAACGGACATCATCGGGGGCCGTGGCCATCCTCGCCCGACTGGGATCGTATGAAACGCTTTGCAAACCTGAAACGCCTGGGATTTTTCACGCGGCTGCTCGACGAGGCGCCGCCGGCGGAGCGATATCGCTTCGCCGCCGAGCAGATCGTGCGCGCCGAGGAGGCGGGTCTCGATTCCGCGTGGATCGCGCAACACCATTTTCACGAGCGCGAGGGCGGGCTGCCGTCGCCCTTCACCTTCCTAGGTTACGTCGCCGCGCAGACCTCGCGCATCCGTCTCGGCACCGGCATCGTCACCTTGCCGCTGGAGAACGCGGTACGGGTGGCGGAGGACGCCGCGGTGCTCGATCTGCTGTGCAACGGCCGCTTCGAGCTCGGCGTGGGCACGGGCGGCAACCCGTCCGCCTTTGCCGCCTTTGGCCTCGACGGCACCCAGCGCAACGAGATCTTTGCGCGCAATCTGGAGGTCGTCCGCAAGGCGCTGACCGGCAAACAACTCGATGGCGGCGACACGCTCTACCCGCAGCGGCCGCAACTGGACAAGCGCATCTGGCAGGCGACGTTCTCCGTGACGGGCGGCGCGCGCGCCGGCAAGGCCGGCGACGGCCTGTTGCTGTCGCGCACCCAGCCGCGGGCCAAGGACGCGCCAAACACCACGCTCGCCGAGATCCAGAACCCGATCATCGACGCCTATCTCGCAGCGCTGCCGCCGGGCGCCGAACCGCGCATCATGGCATCGCGCAGCGTGTTCGTCGCCGACGATCATCGCGAGGCGATGCGGCTCGCCGATATCGGGCTGCGACGCGCATTGCCGCAGTTCATGAAGAGCGGCCACCTGCCGCCGGGCGAGACACTGGAAGAGATGATCGCGGCGTTCGACACCCATGTCGGTGCCGCCGACGAGGTGATCGCGTCGCTGCGCACCGACGCGACGCTGGAGCGGGTGACCGATCTGGTCTTCCAGGTCCATTCGGTCGATGCGCCGCACCCTTACGTCCTGCGCTCGATCGAGCTGGTGGCGGACAAGGTTGCGCCGGCGCTGGGATGGACCAGGACGGCGCCCGAAGTCGCCTTGGCGGGCTAGGCGGGATTTTATGGATTGCACGAGGCTTTATGATGAGTACGCCTGACATCATCGACATGCTTGCCGGGATCAAGCCGGGATCGGCCCTCGACGCCATTCGCGCGCGGCGTCTGCAGGCGCGTGAGAATGCGCAGAAGAGCTATCTCTCGCTGTTCGAGCCGATCGACGCCGGCGACTTCTCGTTGCTTGAGCGAGCCGCGGTCGCGGCCTTCGTGACCGGGCTGCACGGCGAGTCCCCCGTTGCCGCCTTCTATCGCGAGAAGCTTGCGGCGAACGCGGATGGCGCGCGCCTGGTCGAGGCGATCGCCGCAGAGATCGCGCGGGGCGAGACCTCCGGTCCCTATGGCTCCTTTCCGGCCGGTCCGCTATCGGTCGAGAACGCGGCGGGCTTGATTTACCGCATGAGTGCGGAGGGCAAGTCGGTCCTCGGCACCAGGCTTGCAGCGGCGCTCGAGCATGCGCACCTCCTGGTGTTCCGGCCGCGCGATGCGGCATCTGCCGATATGAAGGCGCTGCTCGCCGCCGGCTGGTCGAACACCGGCATCGTCACCTTGTCCCAGCTCGTCGCGTTCCTGTCGTTTCAGGCGCGGGTCGTCAGCGGCCTGCGCGCGCTCGCGGCAGTGAACGCATAAGAGGAAGCCGCATCATGAGCGCCGCCGTCAATCCGCCCGTCGCCTTCACCCAGGATGAGCTCGGCTGGGTCTCCTGGATCGAGCCGCTGCCCGAGGCCGAGCTCACCGAGCGGCATTTCGCCGGCCTCGTCGATCGCGCCCGCGCCAAGTCGGAATATTTCCGCCTGCTGGTGCGCGATCCCGAGGTGCTGGAAGCCCGCACCAGGACCGACAAGGACATCTTCTACAACGTCGCCGACGGCTTGCCGCGCGCCGAGCGCGAGCTCGCCGCGGCTGCGACCTCGCGCTACAACGGTTGCATCTATTGCGCCTCGGTGCATGCGCGCTTCGCCAGCACCTATTCCAAGCGTCGTGAGGACGTGCAGCGCCTGCTTGATGAGGGCACCGGTGCCGATCTCGGCGGACGCTGGAACGCCGTGGTCAAGGCCTCGGTGGCGCTGGCGGCGACGCCGATCGCGTTCGGCCCTGACAATATCGAGGCGCTGCGCAGTGCCGGCCTCGACGATGCCGAGATCGTCGACGTCATCAACGGCGCCTCGTTCTTCAACTGGGCGAACCGGCTGATGCTGTCGCTGGGCGAGCCCTCGAAATAGGCAATCTGACCGGCACAAGACTTGCTGCTTGTTTGTAACACCTGACTGGATGGAGCCGTGCATGAGCAACATCAATCGCCGAACCTTGGTCAAGGGCTCGCTGGCCGCCGCAATTGCGGGAACAGCACTCTCGCGTGCTGCCTTTGCCGACACCGCCGAGCCGATCCTGCTCGGCGTCAGCGGTCCCCTGACCGGGCCGAACGCACAATATGGCACGCAATGGAAGCAGGGCTTTGATCTCGCGCTCGACGAGATACTGGCCGCCGGCGGCATCAACGGCCGCAAGCTCGCTTACAGTTTCGAGGACAGCCAGAGCGACCCGCGGCAATCGGTCGCGATTGCGCAGAAATTCGTCTCGGATCCCCGCATCGTCCTGGAGCTTGGTGATTTCTCGAGCCCCGCATCGATGGCGGCCTCGCCGATCTATCAGCGGGCCGGTCTCGTGCAGTTCGGCTTCACCAATTCGCACCCCGACTTCACCAAGGGCGGCGACTTCATGTGGAGTACCTCGGTCAGCCAGGCCGACGAGCAGCCGCTGCTGGCGGCCTATGCCGTGAAGAAGCTTGGCCTGAAGAAGCTCGCGGTGCTGCACCTCAACACCGATTGGGGCCGCACCAGCCGCGACTATTTCGTCAATGCTGCCAAGGAGTATGGCGCGGAGATCGCCGTCACCGAAGGCTACATCGCCGAGGAGCGCGACTTCCGCTCCACGCTGGTGCGCGTCCGCGACGCCAATCCGGATGGACTGGTCCTGATCTCCTACTATTCCGATGGTGCGCTGATCGCGCGCCAGGCGCGCCAGGTCGGACTGAAGCAGGTGATCTGCGCCGCCAGCTCGGTCTACTCGCCGAAATTTTTGGAGCTCGGCGGCGACGCCGTCGAGGACGTCCACGTTGGCACGCGCTATTTCCCGGAAGATCCGCGGCCCGAGGTGCAGAAATTCATCACGGGCTTCAAGAAAAAATACAACGGGCTGGAGCCCGACGCCTTCAACACCTACGCTTACGACGCCATGAACATGGCGGCCGCCGTGGTGAAGATCGGCGGCACCGACCGGCGTGCCATCCGCGATGCCTTCGCCAAGGTGAAGGACGTCCCGAGCGTCATCTTCGGTCGTGCGACGTTTGACGTCGCGACCCGCCGCGTCAAGGGCGCCATGAACGCCGAGCTCGTCGTGCGCAAGGGGCATTTCGCGCTTTGGGACGGCAAGCCGACCTGACATCATGGCCGGAGCTCTCGCTCCGGCCTTTCTCGCTTCAATAGGAACGCTGCGTGTCTTCCTGGCTCGACTACACGATCAACGGGCTGATCGTCGGCAATGTCTACGCCCTCGTTGCGGTCGGGCTGGCGCTGATCTTCGGCGTCAGCCGGCTGATCAACTTCGCGCAAGGTTCGATCTATCTCGTCGGCGCCTATATCGGCTGGGTCGCGGTGGTGCAGCTGCACACGCCGCTGCCGCTCACCATCATTTTCGTCGCGGTGGTGGCCGCGCTGGTCGGGCTGATCATCGAGCGATTCGGCCTGCGACCGCTGCAAAACTCCGTGCGCATCGCGCCGCTGCTGGCGACCATCGGCATCAGCTTCGTGCTCGATCAGCTGGTGATGCTGACCTTCTCGCCCAACCCGCGCGCATTGCCGAGCCAGTTGCCGGACGTGCGATTCCAGGTCGGCGGCGGCACGATCGGACCGCTTGATCTCCTCATCGCCGGCGTCGGCATCACCAGCGCGCTCTCGCTGTTCGTGTTCCTGCGCTACAGCAAGCTCGGCTGGGCGGTGCGCGCGGCCTCGCAGGATCGCGACGCCGCAATGCAGATGGGCGTCGACGTCAACCGCGTCAATCAGGCGGTGTTCGGCATCGCGGCCGCGCTCGGCGGCGTTTCCGGCTTGCTGGTCGGCATGTACTACAACCAGATCGACACCGCGATGAGCCTGCAGGCGACGCTCAAGGGCGTCGTGGCCGAGGTGGTCGGCGGCGCCGGCAACGTGCCCGGCGCCGTGGTCGGCAGCCTGCTGCTGGGCCTGGTCGAGAGCTACGGCGTCGCCGTGTTCGGCACCAGCTACCGCAATCTATTCGCCTTCCTGCTGCTGGTGGTCGTGCTCGTGCTGCGGCCGAACGGCCTGTTTGCCAGCGCCCGGCAGGCGCCGCCCGAGCCGCTCACCGGCACCTTCATCGCGCCGAGCCGGCCGGTGCGCATTCCGCGCTGGGCCTTGCTGGTCGCAGTCGCAGTGTTTGCGATCCTGCCATTGCTGCCGGTGTCCTTCTACGTGCTCCAGACCCTGATCAACGCCTGGCTGCTCGGCATGCTCGCGCTCAGCCTCACGCTGGTTGCGGGCACGATCGGGCAGGTCTCGCTCGGACACGCCGCGCTGCTCGCGATCGGTGCTTACACCTCGGCGCTGCTGTCGCTGACATTCTCCGTGCCCGTCGGCCTTGCCATCATCGCCGGCGGCCTGATGAGCGCGGCGCTCGGCACGATCCTGATCTCGCCGTCGTTCCGACTGCGCGGCCACTACGTGTCGATCGCGACGCTCGCGATCGGCGAGATCGTGTCGCTGGTGATTTTGAACTGGGAGAGTGTCACGCGTGGTCCGATCGGCATCTCGGGCATCCCGCCGCTGTCGCTGTTCGGCTACGATCTGATCAGCGCCTCGTCCGTGTACTGGTTCAGCTTCGTGGTGATGGTCGTGCTCGCGCTGCTGCAGGCGCGCTTGCTCTCATCGCATCTCGGCCGCAGCTTTCGCGCCATCCGCGACGACGACATTGCCGCGCGCGCCTACGGCCTCAGCCTGAACCGCTACAAGTCGCTCGCCTTCATCTTCGGCGGGTTCGCCGCCGGCGTCAGCGGCGGCATCGCGGCGCATCTCTATTCCTACATCAACCATGAGACCTTCAACACGCAGCAGTCGATCCTGGCGCTGACGGTCGTGATCCTCGGCGGTCTCGGCAATGTCCTCGGCGCCGTCGTCGGGTCGGTGGCGCTGGTCGGGCTGCCGGAATTGTTTCGGGTCGCGGCCGAGTACCGCATCCTGATCTACGGCATCGTGCTGCTGCTGCTCGTGCGGTTCAGGCCGCAGGGCCTGTTGGGGACGATCTGATGGCGGAGGCAATCGCGCCGCTGTTGTCCCTGCGCGGGCTGACGCGCCGCTTCGGCGGTCTGACCGCCGTCGACGGCATCGATCTCGATCTCGCCAAAGGCGGGCTCGTCAGCATCATCGGCCCGAACGGAGCCGGCAAGACCACGCTGTTCAATCTCGTCACCGGACTCGACCGGCCGGATGCGGGCGAGGTTCGTTTCGAGGGGCGGGACATCACTGGTTTCTCGCCGGAACGGCTGGCGGCGCAAGGCATCGCGCGCACCTTCCAGCTCGGCCGCGTCTTCGGCAATCTCAGCGTCATGGACAACGTCCTGATCGGCGCCCATACGCGGCTGCGTGCGGTGAAGCCGGCCGTTCCGCTGATCGGCCCGCTGCTGGAGTTGGGGCTGGCGCTGCTGCGTCCCGCGAGCGTCACGGCCGAAGAAGAGCGGCTGCGCGAAGAGGTCAAAACCATTCTCGCCCGCTTCGGCGAGCGGCTGTTGCCGCGGATCGACCAGCCGGCCTACAGCCTGTCCTACGCCAACCGCCGCCGCGTCGAGATCGCGCGCGCGCTCGCACTCAAGCCGCGCCTGCTGCTGCTGGACGAGCCGACCGCCGGCATGAACCCAAGCGAGACCGCGGAGATGCAAGGCCTCGTCGCCGAGCTGAAGGCGGAAGGGCTCACCATTCTCCTGATCGAGCACAAGCTGGAGATGGTGATGCGGCTCTCCGACCGCGTCATCGTCATGGACGAAGGCAAGAAGATCGCGGAAGGGCCGGGCGATCAGGTGCGCAACGAACCCAAGGTGATCGAGGCCTATCTCGGCCACGGCCTGTCGGGGACGGCGGAGCAGGAGAGCGCGGCATGACCACGAGCGCACCGGAACCGCTGTTGACGCTGACGAATGTCAACACCTTCTACGGTCAGGCCCAGGTGCATTTCGACCTGTCCATCAATGTTGGCCGCGGCCACATCGTCTGCCTGCTCGGCGGCAATGCCAGCGGCAAGTCGACCACGATGAAGATCATCCTTGGCCTGGTGAAGCCGCGCTCGGGCGAGGTGACGTTCGACGGCGCCTCGCTGATCGGGCTTACCACGCCGCAGATCGTTCGCCGCGGCATCGCCTCGGTGCCGGAGGCGCGGCGGCTGTTCGCGGACATGAGCGTGCGCGAAAACATCTTGATGGGCGCCTTCGTGCGCAATGACCGCGGCGCCGTGGCGCAGGATCTCGACAAGATGCTGACGCTATTCCCGAAACTTGGCCAGCGGCTGTCGCAGCGCGCCGGCTCCTTGTCGGGCGGCGAGCAGCAGATGGTCGCGATGGCGCGGGCGCTGATGAGCCGGCCGCGGATGATCGTGATGGACGAGCCGACCATGGGCCTGTCGCCGCTCTATGTCGACCGCGTGCTGGAGCTGATCCGCACCATCAACCAGGAGGGCGTGTCGGTCTTCATGGTCGAGCAGAACGCCAGCCTCGCGCTCGAGATCGCGCATGAGGCCTATGTGCTCCAGACCGGCAAGATCGTGTTGTCGGGGTCGGCGCGGACGCTGAAGGACGATCCCCGCGTGCGTGACGCCTATCTCGGTGGGTCCGAGGCGGCGTAAGGCGATGCTCTGACGTCTCCACATCGTCATGGCCGGGCTTGACCCGGCCATCCACGTCTTCAACGCGGCACGAAGAACGTGGATGCCCGGGACAAGCCCGGGCATGACGACCTCTTTCGGTGCTGGTCAGTGTGATCATTCTATGAAAAGCTCATACCGTTGAACGCAATGGGCGGCGGCGGAATGAGTGTCGTGACGAGATGGTCTTTGCGGGCGCTCGAGCCCGGCATGGTGCTGCTGTTCGGCGGGCTGATCGCCGCCAATGTTGCCGCATGGGCCTGGACCTTCGCGCTGTTCGGCGACCGCCCCACGGTGATGGCGACTGCGCTGCTTGCCTGGGTGTTCGGTCTGCGTCACGCCGTCGATGCCGACCACATCGCCGCCATCGACAACGTCGTGCGCAAGCTGATGCAGGCGGGCGATACGCCGCGCAACGCCGGCCTGTATTTCGCGCTCGGTCATTCCAGCGTGGTCGTGGTCGCGACCATGCTGCTCGCGTTGGGCGTGGTCAGCCTGGGTGGGGACAGCCTGCTTAAGGACATCGGCGGCTTCATCGGCACGTCGGTGTCGGCACTGTTTCTGCTGGTGATCGCGGCCACCAATTTCGCCATCTTCGCCGGCCTGTGGCGGACGTTTCGTGCCGCGCGGGACCACGGCATTCACAACGCAGCCCAGCTCGACGCACTGCTCGCCAACCGCGGCTTTCTGGCGCGCCTGCTCGGCCCTATGTTCCGCCTGGTGACTAGGCCCTGGCACATGTTTCCGCTCGGCCTGTTGTTCGGGCTCGGCTTCGACACCGCGACCGAAATCGGCTTGCTCAGCATCTCCGCCACCGAAGCCGCGCGCGGTGCGTCGCTCGCCGATGTCCTGGTCTTCCCCGCGCTGTTCGCGGCCGGCATGGCGCTGGTCGACACTGCCGACTCCGCGCTGATGGTCAGCGCCTATCGCTGGGCCTTCGTCGATCCGATGCGAAAGCTCTGGTACAACCTCACCATCACGGGTGCGTCCGTCGCGGTCGCGCTGTTGATCGGCGGCATCGAGGCGCTACGCTTGGTCGCCGACCGGTTTGGTTTGACCGGCGGCGTGTGGGCGCTGGTCGATGCGCTGAACGAGTCGCTGGCCAATGTCGGCTTCGCGGTGATCGCGCTGTTCGTGATCGCCTGGCTCGTCTCGAGCGTGCTCTACCGCCGCATGTTCGCCAGCGACGGGACTGATCAAGCCGAAGCCGCGGTCTGAACCGGCTCCCCCGGCACATCGTCGCCATTGGGATCGCCCGGTGCGGTCGCCCAGGCCAATTCCACCAGCGTCACGAACCGGCGTCCACCGCCATCGAGCTGGACGACGATGAGGCCCTGCTCCTCCATATAGCCGAGCAGGCGCTGCGCCCGGCGCAGCGAATGCGAGCCATAGGCGCGCGCGATGGCGGCATCGCCGGGGCAGGGCCAGCCTTCTTTGGCGGCGCGCGCGATCATCATGAACACGCCCTGCATATCGTCGGGCAGGATCGAAGCGCGCACCGTCACCTCCTGCCAGGAATCGTCTTCGGCGAGGTCAGTGCCGAGTCCGGCGCGGGCATGGGTCAGCATGCGGCGGAATTCGCCGAGGTCCGGGACGGCCGCGCCGAGGCCTTCGATGCGGCAGCGGACCACGAATTCCTGATACAGCACGCCGATGGCGCGGAAGCCGGCATCGGGCGCGGCGAGCACGGCCCGAAGCGTACGATCCACGCGGTCGCGCCGTTCTGCGAGCTCCTCGGCACTGACGGGGACCTCGACCAATTCGGGGCTGACTTCGGGCGCCGCCGCCTTTGCCGCGCGGAGTTGTTCGAGCAGGTCCGGTGCCGGCCGGCGCTGCGGCCGGCTGGCATCCGGCGGCGGCGCGGCCAGGATCACGGCGCGCGCGTCTTCCAGCATCGCTTCGGGCATCGGCATCAGCCGTGGCGTCGAATTGCGCGGGGAGGTCGCGGTCGGGCCGATGTTCAGCCGCAGTGGACGGCGCGATAGCGCGGGTCCGAGCGCCATGAACTGTCCACGCTCGAGATCGCGAAAGGCTTCTGCCTGCCGCCGCTCCATGCCGAGCAGATCGGCGGCGCGCGCCATGTCGATGTCGAGGAAGGTCCGGCCCATCAGGAAGTTCGAGGCTTCGGCGGCGACGTTCTTGGCGAGCTTTGCCAGACGCTGGGTCGCGATGACGCCGGCAAGGCCGCGCTTGCGGCCGCGGCACATCAGATTGGTCATGGCGCCGAGCGAGAGTTTTCGCGCTTCGTCCGATACTTCGCCGGCAACCGCGGGTGCAAACAGCTGCGCCTCGTCGACGACCACTAGCATCGGGTACCAATGGTCGCGGTCGACGTCGAACAGACCGCCGAGGAACGCGGCCGCGCGCCGCATCTGGTTCTCGGCATCCAGCCCTTCGAGATTGAGCACGGTAGAGACCCGGTGCAGCCGCGCACGTTCACCCGCGACCTGAAGACCGCGCTCGGTGTGATCCTCGCCCTCGATCACCAGATGGCCGAATCGCTCGGCCAGCGTGACGAAATCACCTTCGGGGTCGATGATGGCCTGCTGCACCCAGGGTGCGCTCTGCTCCAGCAGGCGCCGCAACAGATGCGATTTGCCGGAGCCCGAATTGCCCTGCACCAGGAGGCGGGTCGCCAGCAGTTCCTCGAGGTCCATGGCCGCCGCGGCGCCCGCAATGGTCTGCCCCATCTCGATCGCAACCGTCATGTCCCGACTCAAGTCCCCGCCATTCGCGGAGTGGGGCTTATCAACCGAAGCAGGATGCGTCGAGCGAAACAGGGCCAATCACGCTGCGTTGCCCACGACGGATTTCAACCGTGATTCGAAAGCCGTAGCAGTGCGGGCCGGTACGAGGGCCGATGACGGGCGAATCTCAACTTCGGTAAAGCCGCAGTTGCCGCGAAGGAGCCAAGCCGTCGGCTCCGTCCGGGCGACGGAATATCCGCGGTCTCCTTGTATGCATTATCCCAGTTGCCATCCTCGGCCAGTTTGCCTTAGATGCTGCAACGCATCCGAGGATGACGCCCGGGGCCCAAAAAACCGTACAAGTTGTCGAGGGAACGAACATGGCGCGCAACGTACTGATTCTGGGAGCTTCCTACGGCTCCCTGCTGGGCACGAAGCTGCTGATGGCCGGGCATAACGTGACCCTGGTCTGCCGCGCCAAGACCGCGGAACTGATCAACCGCGACGGTACCGAGGTGCGCATCAAGCTGCGCGACGAGGCCGTGCACCGTGCCATTTTCTCGCGTGACCTGCCCGGCAGACTGGACGCGGTGACGCCCGCCGATGTCGACGTCTCCCGCTACGATTTGGTCGGCCTGGCGATGCAGGAGCCGCAATACACCAACCACACGGTCCGTGTGCTCATGGTCAAGATCGCCGCGGCCAAGCTGCCGTGCCTCTCGATCATGAACATGCCGCCGCTGCCTTATCTCAAGCGCATCCCGGCGCTCGCCGACATGGATCTCGAGGAGGCCTACACTAATGCGCAGGTGTGGGAGCGGTTCGAGCCGGGGCTGGTGACGCTGTGCTCGCCCGATCCGCAGGCCTTCCGTCCGCCGGAGGAAGCGGCGAATGTGCTGCATGTCGGCCTGCCCACGAACTTCAAGGCCTCGGCCTTCGCCGACGCGAAGCACAACAAGGTGCTGCGCGAGCTCGAAGCCGACATCGACGCGGTAATGCTCGACGGCCACGACGTGCCGGTGAAGCTCAAAGTGTTCGAGTCCCTGTTCGTGCCGCTGGCGAAATGGTCGATGCTGCTCACCGGCAACTATCGCTGCATCACGCCGCACGAGCCGCAGTCGATCCGCGATGCCGTGCATGGCGACCTCGCGCGCTCGCAGACGATCTACGACCATGTCGACGCCATCGCCCGCCGGCTCGGCGCCGATCCGCAGGACCAGGTGCCGTTTGCGAAATACGCCAAGGCAGCGGAAAGCCTGCTGAAGCCGTCATCGGCGGCGCGGGCCGTGGCCAGCGGCGCGCCGTTCATCGAGCGGGTCGATCTTCTGGTGAAGCTGATCTCGCATCAGATCGGCGCGCCCAATGCCGAGATCGACCGCACGGTCGAGACCGTCGACCAGAAGCTGAACGAAAAGATCGTGCAGGGCGGATCGGGCGCGCAATAGCGCTATCCCATTTCCAGACGTCGAATATTCGACCTTGGTCGCGCGACGGAGACGCATGTCACGCGCGCGTTGCAATCGCCGATTCATGCCTGCATGTACCGGCAAGGAGTTCCCGGTGTGGCGCAAAACCAACGCGCCGCCAACTCTGCCGATTTTCGATAGAGGCTGCGTGCATCAACGACAGGGACCGCTGCTCTCGCACCTTATCGATCACGAGAACGTGTTGTTTGCGCTTCTCTTCGTGTGCACCCGCAAGTATCACGACTGCGTGACGTCGATGCATGCTGGACGTCATATCTCGACGCGTAAGAAGGCGAAAGCGACTTGTTTGCGCGCGAATTGAGCCAAAGCGCACGCGACGTTGCCCTTTCGTGCATGCATATGAGGTCTTTCACTTCGCGCGTGATCCTCCATTTGCGCAAGCGCTGCATGCACGCGTGTCGGGCCGCCCTCGTTGTCTCGCAAATGGGAGAAAGATAGCTTTCCGCCTAAGCCATCATGCAATGCCTGCGTCAGGGAGCGGACGCAAACGACAAGAACAGAAAATGGATCAGGCAATGCTGAGCGTCGTCCGCGCGGTAGAGGCAGGCGCGACGACGATGAAGGGCGTGATTGACGCCACCGGACTATCTCGTCTCAAGATCGAACGTGCGTTGAATGCGCTGGAGAAGCAGAAGCTCCTGGTTCGCGACGGCCAGGGCTTTCGTGCGACCGGACTGCCGAAGACGGCGCGGCCCGCGCGGGAATGCGGGTCGTGCAATGCCTGCTGCGATATCCTCGAGGTGGCCGCCGTCGACAAGCCGGTGAACCAACTCTGCAAGCATTGGCAGACGGGCACGGAGTGTACCATCTACGACCGCCGTCCGCAAATGTGCCGGTCCTTCGTCTGCGCCTGGCTGCAAGGCCATCTGGACGACGACTGGTTCCCTGCGAAGTCGGGCATCATCGTGCATTTCAGCCAGGACGCCGTCAACGTCACCGTCGACGACGATTGCCCCGATCGCTGGCGCGAAGAGCCCTATTTCAGCAAGCTCGCCGAATGGTCGCTGAACGGGATCAGGCGAACCGGCAACCGCGGCTATGCGACTCTCGTCGTCTCGGGCGCCAATCGGTTCCTGTTGCTTGGACGCACCATCGTTTCCGAGCCGACGCCGTTCGGAACGGCCTTCCTGCCGCTCACCGCCGACACCTTCCGGTTCTGGCGGGCGACATCGGCCGAGCATTTGCAGCGGCTGCACGAGCGCATCGCCGAGATCGAGCGGGTCAGGCGGGAATTCGGCTCCTGCGCCATCCCGGATGGCGACGATGACGATCCCCGAGCTTCATCGCGCGAAGCGGAGACGGAGTGACGATCGCGCGGACCGAGTGCGATGCGGCTGGGTCCGGCACAAGTCCGGGCAGGCGCCATTCGGGGGCAGGGATGGAAGGTGATCATTGGCCTCACGGCTCCTGCGACGGCGCCGGGCGAAACCTGGCACGCCTGCGGAATCGTGCGTTCCGGATTCTTCGAAAGCCTGTCCGTCGCAGAACTGGTGCGCCATTCGCACAGGCAGCTGTGGATTTCGGACTCAGCGCAACCGGTAATATCTATCCAAGCATCTGAACAAACACCCGGCGGGAACCGCCGGGTGTTTTTGCTGCCTGGGTCGATTCGTGACCGGACGGAGCGACTTGTCGCCACAGCTCGAAGGGTGAAGGCGGAAGCGTAATCCGGGATCGGCGACGGGCAAAACACCCGCCACGCCGTCAACCCCTCCCCACAGAAATATTCCACTTTACCGAAATTCGGAAACGGCGTATGTGTCGTGGTATCCCGGCTCATCCTTGAGGGGCGATCTCGTGTCGTCTTGATTGCGAGCCGGGCTTGCGGTGGACGCGGGCAGCGTCGGGTGCGAGAGGTGCGGGCAGGGCGGGTAGTCCCTGTGAGCCCGAAACCACGTGCCGACGAGCGGCGCTGTCAGGTTCGTCTCGCCAGCATTCTTCCGGCAATGTCGACAAGGCCGGGAGATAATGCGGCGAACAAGCGAGCCGTGCGTACGGCAAAACCGTGTGGTCCTGGCCGTCGTCGCTACGGTCAAGCTTTCGCGGAGATGTGGAGCGCCCAACCGGGTCAACTGCATCGTCAATTCGCGGAGCGAGGGAGGCCAGAGGGAACTCGGCTCCCGGGAGAGCACGGCATAAGCCGTCAACCCACTGCGCAGGGAAGGCCGAGTGATTGGCACCACCTGTATGCTGCTGTGCGGTCTTTTTGCGCTACTTCGCGCAGCGGACCGCGGGTGCGAGGTCAGCACCCGGCCTTCCCTGCGCCCTCTCGGACAAGAGGGTGGCAAGAGACTAAAGAGATCAAGCAAAGCTCGGGCGAATTGAGCCGCGAGGACGCGAAAGCGTGTCTGCAAGTTGAGATGCGATTTTGAAGATTGCGATAGTGCCCCTTGCTCCGTCATGGCTTCGCTGCGCCTGCAACGACGACGAAGGGAGCGGGCGACGCTCCTCGCAACCACGATGGAGAAGCAGTTGCGCGCAACTGGCCCAGTATCGTCTCGCCGACCGCTCAGGTCCCGCGCTGGTGCTTCAACCCTGGCTTGCGATGCGCGCGCGGTCGAGGTGTTCCTCGATCTTGGGCCGGTCGCGGGTGCGCTCGAAGCTCGTGCAGAGTAGCTCCGTTTCCTCTAATGGATGTTGCGACGCAACGCGACCGCGCGGTTAAATCGGGCGAACAGATCGGGGAATTCAAGAGTGTCATCGGGAAACGAGCAATTTAGGCCCTTCCACGCCAAGCCCTTCAGCGTCAAGCGCGCGGCCTTGGCCGCTACCGTCGGCAACATGCTCGAGTTCTACGACTTCATCACCTACAGCTTCTTCGCCATCCAGATCGGCCACGCCTTCTTCCCGACCGGAAGCGAGTACGGCAGTCTGATGCTGTCGCTGGCGACCTTCGGCGCCGGCTTCGTGACCCGGCCGATCGGCGGCATCGTGCTCGGCATCTATTCCGACCGGATCGGCCGGCGGCCCGCCATGCTGCTGAGTTTTGCCCTGATGGGGGCGGCAATCCTGACCATCACGTTCACTCCGTCGTACAATTCGATTGGGCTCGCGGCGCCGATCATCGTGATCGCGGCCCGCATGGTGCAGGGCTTCGCGCTCGGTGGCGAGGTCGGGCCGACCACCGCCTATCTGATCGAGATCGCCCCGCCGGAGCATCGGGCGCTGGTGGTCGCATGGCAGCCGGCGAGCCAGGAGATCGCCGCGACGGCCGGCGCGCTCGTCGGCGTCATTCTCAGCAAGACGATGGCGCCGGAGATGCTCGACGCCTATGGCTGGCGGGTGGCGTTTCTGATCGGGGCGGTCTGCCTGCCGTTCGGCATCTGGATGCGCCGGACCCTGCCGGAAACGATCCCGCAGGCTGAACCCGGGGTCGCTGCGAACGAAAGCACGGGCCGCCTCTCGCAGGTCCGCAGCCATACCGGCCTGATCGCGCTGGCGCTGATGGTCCTGGCCAGCGGCACCATCTCGACCTATGTCACGCAATATATGACGACCTATGCGCAGAATACGCTGCATGTCCCGTCCACACTCGCTTTTGCCGTCTCGCTCGTTAGCAACGGCATTCAGTTCGCAGGCGCGCTGGTCGGCGGCTGGCTCGCCGATCGCCTCGGTCGCAAGCCGGTCATGATCTGGCCGCAGCTCGCAACGCTCCTGCTAACCTATCCGGTCTTCCTGTGGATCGTGCATTCGCCGGACGCGCTGTCGCTGCTGGTCGGCTTCGGTGTGCTCTCAATCATCGGCTCACTGCCATTCACCGCGTTCTACGCGACGTTCACCGAAGCGCTGCCCCAGCACATCCGCGGCGGCGTGTTCGCCACTGTCTATGCACTCGCGATTGCGAGCTTCGGCGGAACCGCGCAGCTCGTGGTCACCTGGCTGCTCCATGTCACCGGCGACCCGCTGGCACCGGCTTGGTACCTGCTGCTCGCGGCGATCGTCGGGCTTGGCGCGATGAGCCTGCTCCCCGAGACTGCGCCGGTGAAACAGCGTCAGGGCCAAATCTGAAAAACCAGCCTGGCCGCGGCGAGCGCTCGCAGGCTGGTGATTTGCGTTTCGCCGGCAATTATTGGCGAATGCGTCGCCTGAAGGATCAGTGCGAGATACCAGGGCAAGATGCCAGGCAAGGCATCAGGAAGGACAAGCGATGAGTATCGAAACCACCATCACATCCGACGTCATAGGGCTGATCAAGCCGCCTCCGGTGTCGCGACGCGGCTTCATGAGCGCCACCGCGGCGGTCGCCGCCGGCTACACGCTTGCGGCAGGTCCCGTCCGCGCCGAGGTGATCACGACGGACACCAGCGGCCTCCAGGCTGGCGATACCAAGATCAAGGTCGGCTCCGAGGAAATGCCCGCCTATTTCGCGCGGCCCGCGGGCAGCACCAAGGCGCCGGTGATCATCGTCGCGATGGAGATTTTCGGCTTGCACGAATACATCAAGGACGTGACGCGTCGCCTCGCCAAGCTCAGCGCCTTCGCCGTCGCGCCCGACTATTATTTCCGCAAGGGGAAGGATCTCACCAAGATCACCGACATCAAGGAGCTGCTGCCGATCGTCAATTCGAAGCCGGATACCGAGCTGCTGTCCGATCTCGATGCGACGGTGGCGTGGGCGGGATCGCAAGGCGGCGACACCGCGAAGCTCGGCATCATCGGCTTCTGCCGCGGCGGCCGGACCGTCTGGGAATATGCCGCTCATAACGGCACGCTCAAGGCCGGCGTCGCCTTCTACGGTCCGCCAGTCGATCCGCCCAATCCGCTCTGGCCGAAGAGCCCGCTGCAGCTCGCTCCCGAAATGAAGGCGCCGGTGCTCGGCCTCTATGGCGGGGCCGATACCGGCATTTCCGTGGCCCAGGTCGAGCAGCTCAAGGCGGCGCTCGAGCAGAACAAGAAGACGGCCGAATTCAAGATCTATCCGGACGCGCCGCACGGCTTCCATGCCGACTACCGCGGCAGCTACCGCAAGGAGGCGGCGGAAGATGCCTGGAAGCGGGCGCAGGCCTGGTTCAAGAAGTACGGCGTGCTGAGCTGACGCTGAATTTCAAGAGGGCGGCCCGAGCGGCCGCCCTGTTCTATTTCAACGCGACGCTCTCACCCCACCATCGCGCCACAGCGCATCGAGGCCATGCCGATAAGTCGGATAGGCCAGCGTGACGCCGAGCTCGCGCTTCAATCTCGCGTTGGAGACGCGGGCGCTGCTGGAATAGAAGCTGCGCGCCATCGCCGACATCTCGGCGGTCGCGAACGCTTCTTCGGCCGGCGGCGCAACGCCCATCAGCTGCGCGGCATAGGCGATCACGTCCTGCGGCGGCGCGGGCTCGTCGTCGCAGACGTTCCAGGTCCCGCTGCCCTGATGCTGGACCGCGGCCATGATCGCGCTGGCGATATCGTCGACATGGATGCGGTTGAAGACCTGGCCTGGCTTGATGATGCGGCGCGCCGTGCCGCCGCGCAGTGTCACCAGCGCGTTGCGGCCGGGGCCGTAGATGCCGGCAAGCCGCAGGATCGCGACATTGCCCTGCGCCATGTCCGTCCAGGCTTGCTCCGCCGCGACCCGCATCCGCGCGCGGTCGAGAGCGGACTGGGGCGGCGTGCTCTCGTCGACCCATCCGCCGGCGTGATCGCCGTAGACGCCGATGGTGGAGAGATAGACGACCTTGCGGCGGCCCGCCGCCAGCACGTGGCCGAACGCCGCAATGGCGGGATCGCCGGTGCTGCCCGGCGGGATTGATACGAGGACGACATCCGCGTCGCTGACACGGTTGACCGTCTCGTCAGCCGGACGGTCACCGGAAAAGCCATGCACCTCGATGCCGGCGAGATCGTCCCGCTTTCCGGGATCGCGCACCGTGCCGGCGACATGCGAGAAGCTGCCGCCGAACTTGCGGACGAAATGCCGGGCGCTATAGCCGAGGCCAAGGATGAAGAGCCGCATGCGTCTCCCGTGCAGGTCGGAGTTCCCGTCCGCGCGAGCCGCGCGTCCCCGCTCATAAGAGATTTTTCGGTCCGGCAAAAGATATTGCGGTTCCCCGGTGCAAGCGATGGTCGCGCTCGCCATCAAACAAAAAGCCGCAAAACAACCCCATGCACAGTAGAACGCCGCCGCGGTCAGTGCACCCGGTGGCTCGCTCTATCGTCCTCGGCTTGCTCGACAATCTGCGCGATCGGGCTCGACTGGTGATGCACCAGGCGCCAGCCGTCGCCGATGCGCCGAAAATGGTTGGCGGCGGCCAAGGCAGTGCCGTCGACGATCTCGATGCAGAGCACGCGGGCACTGTCGCCGTCGACGATCGCCTGCGGCTCGGCGCAGACGATCTGCGGACGTTCGGGGGTTCTTTAGGATATCGCGCCAGCTGCCGATCACGGTGTCGTGGCCGACGATCGCCGGCCAGCCGGGATGAATGCAGGAAATGGCGTCGTCATCCGCCCACATCCGCTTCATCTCGTCAAAATCGCCGGTCGAAAAGGCGGCGTAGAAGGCCGCGTTCGCGGCGATGACCTTGCTGTCCTCTGCCATGCCTCTCGGGTGCGGCAACCGCACGCAAAAATCAAGCGCAACTTCCGTTCGACTTTGGGTTCGATTGGACCGCAGTGCAGCATTGCCCGCTTTGTGGTCAGGCGGAGACGAGCGTCTCCACCGCGCGCCGCGCGCCTTCCTTGTAGAGACGGCCGAGCGCCGCGGTCACGGCCTCGCGCAGGCGCGGCTCGGCACCGAGCGGCCCGAACACTTGTGTGACGCCGAGCAATGCGGGCGCGAGCCGTTCGGCGACGGGACCGGCCTCGCGCGCCAACCTCGCGAGCTCGGCGGCGAGCGGATCGCGCACGTCGATGGTGCGGCCCTTCTCGTCGAGCGCGGTGACGTAGCGCATCCAGCCCGCGACCGCGAGCGCGTGCGTCGCGATCGGCAGGTTCTTGGCGAGGCGATCCTGCATCGCACCGAGCAGACGCTGCGGCAGCTTTTGCGAACCGTCCATCGCGATCTGCCAGGTGCGGTGATGCAGCGCCGGATTGGAAAAGCGCTTGAGCAGCGAGGCGCGATAGGCAGCGAGATCGGTGCCAACAGGCATCGTCAGCGTCACCGCGGCCTCTTCCATCACCTGCGCGGCCAGCCGCGCGAAATGCGGATCCTGCATGGTGTCGGCGATGGTCTCGTAGCCGGCGAGATAACCGAGATAAGCGAGCGCCGAATGGCTGGCGTTCAGCAGCCGCAGCTTCATCAGCTCGAACGGCTTGACGTCGCTGACGAGTTCGACGCCCGCGGCGGCGAGATCGGGTCTTCCGGCCGAGAAGCGATCCTCGACCACCCATTGCGTGAACGGCTCGGTCATGACCGGCCATGCGTCGCGCAGGCCGAGCGCAGCGGCGACCGCATCACGGTCGGCCTCTAGCGTTTCCGGCACGATGCGGTCGACCATAGTGCAGGGGAAGGCGACGTTGTCCGCGATCCACTTGCCGAGATCCTTCGACCGAAGTGCTGCGAATTGCGTGACGATCCGTTGCACGGTATGGCCGTTGGCGGCGAGATTGTCGCAGCACAGCATGGTGAACGGTGAAAGCCCCTGCGCTCGCCGGCGCGCCAGCGCCGCCACGATGAAGCCGGGCGCGGAGCGCGGTGCGTCGAAATTGTTGAGATCGTGCTCGATGTCCGGATGCCGCTCGTCGAGATCGCCGGTCTGCGGCCTGTGGCAATAGCCCTTCTCGGTGACAGTCAGCGAGACGATGCGGATGGCGGGATCGGCCATCCGCTCGACCAACGCGGCCGGCTTCTCGCGCGCGACGACGCTGTCGAGCAGCGCGCCGATCACGCGATGCTCGGTGCCCTCAGTGGCACGCACGGCAACCGTATAGAGATGATCCTGCGGGGCGAGGGCGTCGCGCGTGTCGGGACTGCGCAGACTCGCGCCGACGATGCCCCAGGCGCTGCTGCCTGCGGCAAGGCAATCGTCGATGACGACGGCCTGGTGGGCGCGATGAAACGCGCCGAGGCCGAGATGCACGATACCGGGTGTGATGCGCGAACGGTCATAGGCCGGGCGGCGGATGGCCGGCGGCAGCCGGTCGAGATTGGCGCGGCCAAGGCGCTTTGAATCAAGACGCATTGAATTAAGCCGCATGCCCGTCTCTCCCCGTGTTTGGCCGCTGCTTGACACGGCGCCCGACCTCGGTCAATGCTTCGGTCAATTGGTAAGGCCAATTAGCCAAAATTGGCAGACCGCCGGATCCATCGGCGTGATCCTGGGGAGGCCAGCGTGCCGCTGGAAGCTGTGGAGGCGAGACGGCTCTATCGCCAAATCGCCGATCAATTGCGAAGCCTGATCGACAGCGGCGAGTACGCGGTCGGCAGTCGCTTGCCGCCCGAGCGCGAACTAGCTGACCAGCTCAGGGTGTCGCGGCCAACGGTGCGCGAAGCCCTGATCGCGCTCGAAGTGGAAGGGCGCGTCCGCATCCGCGTCGGCTCCGGCATCTATGTGATCGAGCCCGCAGGCGCCGCGCCCGTGTCGGCAGCCGCCATCATCGAGGGGCCGTTCGAACTTCTGCGCGCCCGCGAATTCCTCGAAAGCGCCATCGCCGAGCAGGCTGCGCGCGTCGCGACGAAGGATGACGTCGCGCGCATCGATGCCGCGCTCGTGGCGATGGAGAATGTCGACCATCCCGGTGAAGCCTCGATGGTCCATGACCGTGCCTTCCATGTCGCGATCGCCGGATGCCTCGGCAACGCTGTGCTGGTGCGCGTGGTCGGCGAGCTGTTCGACCAGCGCCTCAATCCCTATTTCGCGCAGCTTGCGCATTACTTCGAGAACCCGGGCACCTGGCGCACGGCGCTCGACGAGCATCGGGCCGTGCGCAATGCGATCGCGGCGCGCGAGCCACAGGCTGCCCGCGAGGCGATGCGCGATCATCTCGCGCATTCGCAGGAGCGCTTTGCACAGAATTTCGGCGCCGAGAGTTCGGCAGGATCGCCCGCGGCGCGGAAACGTGCAGTGCGATCTCCGGCAAAACCGGCAGCAACAAAACGACCGTCGAAGAAGCGGAGCAAGGAGGCCGTGAAGAGCGGCGGCCCGCGGCGGCGATGAGATTGGCGGCTCGTCTCCGCTTCGGGACGGGCGAACAAGAAGCAGACTTAAGTCAGTGGAGGATATTCAGTGCTGAAGAAAATGACGATGGTGCTGGCGATTTCGGTCGCCGCAATGTTTGCGACGATCCATGCCGGCATGGCGCAGACCAAGCTGAAATGGGCCCATGTCTACGAGACCTCGGAGCCGTTCCACACCGCCTCGGTCTGGGCCCGCGCAGGAGATCGGCAAGCGAACCAACGGGCGCTACCAGATCGACGTCTATCCGGCGTCGCAGCTCGGGAAGGAGGCCGACATCAACCAGGGCCTCTCGCTCGGCTCGGTCGACATCATCATCTCCGGCTCGAGCTTCGCGGCCAAGAGCTTTCCGCCGATCGGCGTGACCTATTATCCCTACACCTTCCGCGACGCCGATCATCTCCTCGCCTACACCAAGAGCGACATCTTCAAGGAGCTCGCCAAGGGCTATGAGGACAAGAGCGGCCACCACATCATCGCGGTGACCTATTACGGTGTGCGCCAGACCTCGTCGAACAAGCCGATCAAGACCTGCGCCGATATGAAGGGCCTGAAGATGCGCGTGCCCGACGTTCCGGCCTATCTGGCGATGCCGCGCGCCTGCGGTGCCAACACCGCGCCGATCGCGTTTGCCGAAGTCTATCTCGCGCTCCAGAACGGCACTGTTGAAGCCCAGGAGAATCCGCTGACCACGATCGAGGCCAAGAAGTTCTACGAGGTACAAAAGCACATCGTGCTGACCGGCCACATCGTCGACCACCTCAATACGGTCGTCGCCGGCGCGCTCTGGAAGAAGCTGAGCGACGAGGACAAGAAGATATTCACCGAGGTGGCGCAGGAGGCTGCTGCCAAGGCGACCGAGGAGATCAAGCAGAAGGAGGCCAAGCTGGTTGCCTTCTTCAAGGAGAAGGGCCTGACCGTGACCGAGGTCGACAAGAACGAGTTCCGCGACACCGTGCTGAAGAACGTCCCGTTCGAGACCTTCGGCTATCGCAAGGCCGACTGGGAACGGATCCAGGCGATCAAGTGACTGCAACTCTCCCCGTCGTCCCGGCGAATGCCGGGACCCATACCGCGTAATCAATCGAAAGAGGCGCGGTGCTGGCCACGGACGTTCGGAACGACGAGCGGGCGCTACAGCTATGGGTCCCGGCCTTCGCCGGGACGACCGGGAGGGTGACGCGAGGGCGGCGCATTTTGGCCGCCTCCGCAATGACGTTCGGTACCTTTGAGGAGTAACCACATGTCGACCGCCGAAGTGCACCGGCAGATCACCGGCGACGAGATCGCCCACACATTCGAGGAGGAAGCGACGCCGAAGATCGATCTCGGCATCTACGCTTTCGAGGACTGGGTGGCGCTGGCGA
This sequence comes from Bradyrhizobium diazoefficiens, assembly GCF_016612535.1. Classification (NCBI taxonomy): domain Bacteria; kingdom Pseudomonadati; phylum Pseudomonadota; class Alphaproteobacteria; order Hyphomicrobiales; family Nitrobacteraceae; genus Bradyrhizobium; species Bradyrhizobium diazoefficiens. The sequence continues at coordinate 539,572 of NZ_JAENXS010000001.1, read as the reverse complement.
TCTTCTGGGTGATGGCACTCGCCGTCTTCCTGCAGTTCTTCACCCGCTACGTGCTCAACGACAGCTACGCCTGGACCGAGGAGATCGCGACCTACTGCCTGATCGGGGTGGTCTTCATCGGCGCCTCGATGTGCGTGCGGCTGTCGCGGCACATCCAGGTCGACCTGATCTATCGCTATTTGCCGCAATTCGTGGCGCGCGCGTTGTCGACGGTGATCGACCTGATCCGGATCGCCTTCTTCGGCTACGCCGTCAAGCTGGTCTGGGTCTACATCCAGATCATCGGCGACGAGTCCATGACCACGATCAACTTCCCCAAGAACTACGTCTACTACGCCGTGCTGCTCGGCTTCGTGCTGATGTTCGTGCGCTCGGTGCAAGTGACGCTGCAACATCTGCGACAGGGCTATTCGATCCTCGAACGTCCCGGCGCTTACGACGGTTTTGAAGGGTAAGTTCATGCTGCTGTTGCTCGGAGGCTTCCTCATCCTGATGCTGCTCGGCGTTCCCGTGGCGATTGCCATGGCGTCGTCGTCGCTGCTCTACATCCTGGTCAGCGGCGTGACGCCCGACGTGACGCTGGCGCAACGCATGATCGCGGGCGTCGAGAGCTTTCCGCTGCTCGCCGTGCCCTTCTTCATCCTGGCCGGCAACCTCATGAACATCGCCGGCGTCACCGGACGCATCTACAAATTCGCCGTCGCGCTGGTCGGCTGGATGCGCGGCGGGCTCGGCCACGTCAACATCATCGGCTCGGTGATCTTCTCCGGCATGTCCGGCACCGCGATCGCCGACGCAGCCGGCCTCGGCACCATCGAGATCAAGGCGATGAAGGACCACGGCTACACCACCGAGTTCTCGGTCGGCGTCACCGCGGCCTCGGCGACGCTCGGCCCGATCATCCCGCCGTCGCTGCCCTTCGTGATCTACGGCATGATGGCCAACGTCTCGATCGGCGCGCTGTTCCTGGGTGGCGTCATTCCCGGAGTGGTCCTGACGCTGCTGATGATGGCGACCGTCACCTACTTCGCGTACAAGAACAAGTGGGGCAGCGATACGCCATTCTCTTGGCCGCAGCTCGGCTCTGCCGGTCTCGAGATCGTCATCGTATTCTCTTTCCCGCTCGCGATCTGGCTGATGACGCTGGCCGGCATGTCGACCAACCTCGCGGTCGTCATCGGGCTCGGTGCGCTGCTCGCGATCGACTGGTACTTCGACTTCTCCGCGGTGATGGCGCTAATGGCGCCGGTGATCCTGATCGGCGGCATGACGCTCGGCTGGTTCACGCCGACCGAAGCCGCGGTTGCCGCCGTGATCTGGTCGCTGTTCCTTGGTCTCGTGCGCTATCGCACCATGACGCTGAAGACGGTGGCGAAAGCGACCTTCGACACCATCGAGACCACGGCCTCGGTGCTGTTCATCGTCACCGCGGCCTCGATCTTCGCCTGGCTGCTCACGGTGTCGCAGGCGGCCCAGCTGCTCTCGGACTGGATGCTCAGCATCACCCACAATAAATGGGTGTTCCTGGCGCTCGCCAACGTGCTGATCCTGTTCGTCGGCTGCTTCATCGACACCACGGCGGCGATCACCATCCTGGTGCCGATCCTGCTGCCGATCGTGCTCAAGCTTGGCATCGATCCGATCCATTTCGGTCTGATCATGACGCTGAACCTGATGATCGGCCTGCTGCATCCGCCGCTCGGCATGGTCCTGTTCGTTCTCGCCCGCGTGGCAAAGCTCTCGGTCGAGCGCACGACGGTCGCGATCCTGCCTTGGCTGGTGCCGCTGATGCTCGCGCTGATCGCGATCACTTACGTTCCCGAACTGACTCTCTGGCTGCCGAAATACATGGGACTTTCCAAATGACCTCCACTTCTTTCGCCGCAACCCTGTTCGGCCCCGAAGATCTGCGCATGATCGAGCATCCGCTCGACAAGCTGGCCGCCGGCATGGTGCGTATCCGCTTTGGCGCCGGCGGCATCTGCGGCTCGGACATGCATTACTTCCGTCACGCCCGCACCGGCGATTTCGTGGTGAAGTCGCCGCTGGTGCTCGGTCACGAGATCTCGGGCCAGGTCGTCGAGATCGCCGGCTCCGCGGCGAATTTGAAGGTCGGCGACCGCGTCGCCGTCAATCCGTCGCGCTGGTGCGGCGATTGCGTGGCCTGCCGTGAGGGCCGGCAAAACCTCTGCGAGAATATCTATTTCATGGGCTCGGCGTCGAAGACGCCGCACATGCAGGGCGGCTTTGCCAATTATTTCGACGCGATCCCGGCGCAGTGCGTGAAGATTCCGGACCACGTGTCCTATCAGGCCGCGGCGCTCGCCGAGCCGCTGGCGGTCTGCCTGCACGCGGTCGCCCGCGCCGGCAACATCGAGGGCAAGCGCGGCATCATTTTTGGCGCCGGCCCGATCGGGCTTCTGACCATGCTCGCCGCGCGCCGCGCCGGCATGGCTGACATCACCGTGGCCGACATCGCATCTGCACCGCTCGCCTTTGCGACGCGGCTTGGTGCCTCTCACGTCGAGAACATCGTGGGCGGCGAGGAAGGCCTGAGGGCGCAGGCCGCTGCGCGCCCCTATGATGTCGCGTTCGAAGTCTCGGGCACGGCAGCGGGGCTTGCGAGTGCGATTGGCATTGTGCGGCGCGGCGGCGTGGTGGTGCAGATCGGAAATCTGCCGGGCGGCCAGATTCCGACGCCCACGAATGCGGTGATGGCCAAGGAGATCGACCTGCGCGGCTCGTTCCGCTTCGGCTTGGAATTCATGACAGCGGTGGAACTGATCGGTGCCGGCAACGTCGATGTGCTGTCGCTGGTCACCGCCGAACGGCCGCTGTCGACCGCGCCAGATGCGCTGCGGCTGGCGCTCGACCGCTCGCAGAGCGTCAAGGTCGTGCTGACCGCGAACTAATCCGGGAGAATTCCGATGATGCTCGAGGGATGGCGCTGGTACGGGCCCGATGATCCCGTGTCGCTGGATGACGTCAGGCAGGCCGGGGCGACGGACATCGTCTCGGCCCTGCACCAGGTGCCGATTGGCGAGGCCTGGACCCGCGAGGCGGTGGAGGAGCGCAGGAATTTCATCGAGCGCGGCCAGCCCGGCCGCTCGCAGCTGACCTGGTCGGTGGTGGAATCGATTCCGATCCCGGACGACGTCAAGCGCCTCGGGGCCAGGGCGGCGCAATCGATCGAAGCGTGGATCGCGAGCCTGGAGGCGGTCGCCGCCTCCGGCATCAAGATCATCTGCTACAATTTCATGCCCGTCGTCGACTGGTGCCGCACCGACCTGGAATGGGAGCTGCCGAACGGCGCCCGTGCCATGCGCTTCGACCACGACCGCTTTGCCGCCTTCGAGCTGCATATCCTCAAGCGTCCTGCAGCCGTGCAGGAATATTCCCCCGACCAGCAGGCGCGCGCGAAAACGCTGTTCGACAAGATGAGCCAGGCGGACATCGACTATCTCATCATGACCATCGCCAGCGCGCTGCCGGGCTCGACCACCGAGCCGATGACGATCCCGCAATTCCGAGACCGCCTGGAGACCTACCGCGACATCACGCCGAAGATCCTGCGACAGCATCTCGCGGAATTCCTGGGACGCGTCGCGCCGGTGGCGGAGCAGCTCGGCGTCTCGTTGACACTGCATCCGGACGATCCGCCACGCCCGCTGTTCGGCCTGCCGCGCGTTGCCTCGACCGCCGACGATTATCAGGCGCTGTTCGACGCCGTGCCCTCGAAAGCCAACGGCATTTGTCTCTGCACCGGCTCGCTCGGTGTACGGCCTGAGAACGATCTGCCTGCGATGGCAGAGCGTTTCGGCCCGCGGATTGCGTTTGCGCATCTCCGTGCGACCAAGCGCGAGGCCGATGGCCTGACCTTCCACGAGTCGGACCATCTCGACGGCGACGTCGACATGGTCGCCGTGTTGAAGACGCTGTTGAAAGAGAACGCGCGGCGCCCGCCCGACAGGAGAATCGTCTTCCGTCCCGATCACGGCCACCGCATGCTGGACGATCTCGCCGCAACCAAGCGCAACAATCCCGGCTACACTGCGATCGGTCGCCTGCGCGGCCTCGCCGAGCTCCGCGGCGCGATCCGTGCGATCGAGCATCATTGAGGCGCGGTGCGCTGGATGGCTCCTTCGCCTCTCCCCGCCTGCGGGGAGAGGCCGGAATTCGCGCGGAGCGCGCGGATTCCGGGTGAGGGGGACTCTCCGCGAGTCTCACTCTCACCGTGATCGCGGAAGCAGCCCCTCACCCCGACCCTCTCCCCGTAAGAACGGGGAGAGGGAGAACGTCCTTCCTCGACTGTTCGCCGCTTAATAACACGCGGCCATCGCGCCGAGCTTCGGATAGAGCTTGTCGATCGCGGCGATCTCGCTTTGCATCTGCGCGATGATCCAGTCGCGGATCTCGGCCGCGATCGGGCGCATCGGCCGGTTGCGCGGCGGCAGGAATTCGCAGATGCGGCGCGTGGTGGTGAACCTGTCGGAGGCTGGTACCAGTGCGCCGGTCAACAACCAGTGCGAGGCCACCGTCAGCCAGCCGAGCGCGATGCCCTGGCCGAGCAGGGCGGCCTGCATCACGACGGCATAGTCGGTGAAGCTCAGCGCCTTGGCCGCGCCACGGCGACCGGTGAGCAGCGATGCGTAATCCGCGGCCCAGTCGCCCGGCGTCTCGGCGAGACGGATGATGGTGTTGCCATCGGCAGCTACGGTGCCGTCGAGATAAGCCGGGCTGCACACCGGCAGCATGACCTCCTTCATTACCAGCGTGCCGCCGGAGGAGGGTTCTTCGCGGTCGCGAAAGCGCATGCCGAGATCGACATTCTCGACCGGCCCGCGCAGTGCGCCGGAGATCAGCTGGAAGCGCAGATCGACCTGCGGAAACTGGCGCTGGAGCTTGTCGATGCGCGGCATCAGCCAGTGCGTGGTGAAGGCGGAGGAGACCGACAGGGTCACCGTCTCGGTGCCCTTGCGGCGGCGCTCCATCTCGACGAGACCGGTCTCGATGCTGCGAAAGCCCTCGAGCACGCGGCGATAGAGGAGCTCGCCTTCCTCGGTGAGCACCGCGCGGCCCGCGGTGCGGTCGAACAGGCGCACGCCGAGATGCTCCTCGAATTGTCCGAGCATGCGGCTCACCGCCGGCTGCGTGACGTTCAGTTCGGCGGCCGCCGCCGTGAAGCTGCCATTGCGCGCCGCTGCGTCGAAGACGAACAGGGCGTTACTTGAAGGCAGCATCCGGCGCAGCTCTGGCATAACCTCATGTTATGAGCCGAGTGAGAATTTGGCAATTGCCGAGTTTTGCCAAGTCTGGTGTCATTGGCATCACAGCCTAAAGACAGGGGTGTTCGGGAAAAGATTTGGTGCGGCGCACGCTGCGCCGGCAAATGCTTCAGAACGCTGTCTATAAAGCAGGCTTATGGCGTGCAGTGAGGCACGCCAGGCAAGGGATATGGCGAGGTCGATCGTTGGACAAACGAGCGGAAAGCGTCGAGATCAGGTCCGCGAGCAAGGCGTACGGCGCCATTCGCGCTCTCGACGACGTCTCGCTCAATGTCGGCGCCGGCGAGTTCGTCTCGCTGCTCGGTCCCTCCGGCTCCGGCAAGACCACGCTGCTCGGCATTCTGGGCGGCTTCGTCCTGCCGACATCAGGCACAATTCTCTTCGGCGGCCGCGACATCACCTACATGCCGCCGCACAAGCGCGACATCGGCGTGGTCTTCCAGAACTACGCATTGTTCCCGCATATGAACGTCGGCGAGAACGTCGCCTTTCCGCTGCGCGCGCGCCGTCTGCCGAAGGCAAGCTGGCCCGACAAGGTGCGCGCGGCGCTCGCAATGGTGGGTCTCGCCGGCTATGAGGAGCGCGGCATCGCGCAGCTCTCCGGCGGCCAGCGTCAGCGCGTGGCGCTCGCACGCGCCATGATCTTCGAGCCGCGGCTGATCCTGATGGACGAGCCGCTCTCGGCGCTCGACAAGCAGCTCCGCGAATCCATGCAGATCGAGCTCCGCGCGCTCCATAAGCGCATCGGCGCCACCATCATCTACGTCACCCATGACCAGCGCGAGGCGCTGACCATGAGCGACCGCGTCGCCGTGATGAAGGACGGTCGGCTGATCCAGATCGACGTGCCCGAGCGGCTGCACGATCATCCTGCCGATTCCTTTGTCGCAAGCTTCATCGGCGAGGCGAGCATGCTGCCGGTTCGCCGCGTCGATGCCTCCAGCGTTGCGCTCGGCAATGCGCTGCTGCGCAGCGCCCGCGCCATTCCGGACGGCGATGCGCTGATGCTCGCAGTGCACAGCGAAAAACTCCTGATCGACGACGGCGCGCAGGACGCCACCTGCAACCGGCTGACCGGGACGGTCACCGACATCGTCTACCAGGGCGAGAGCCTGCGCATCTTCCTGGCGCTCGCCGACGGCATCGCACTCAGCCTGCGCCAGCCGAGCTACCACCAGGCCTATCACCGCATCCCGCCGCTCGGCGGCAGCCTCACCGTCACCCTTCACCCCGAGGACACCATCGTCGTGCCCAGGGTGGACTGAACTCAAGCCTTGTTTAACCTGAGAGAAGAAACCGATATGTCGACCCAAGCCGCGTTCAGCAATTTCAAGATCCTCACCTTCGACGTCGTCGGCACCCTGATCGATTTCGAAACCGGTGTGCTCTCCGCCGTGCGCAGGATCTCCGGCAAGACGCCGGCCGAGCTCAGCGACGACAAGATATTCGAATCCTACAAGCGCGGCCGCGACAAGCACCATGAGCGCTCGAGCGAGGTGATGTTCCACGTCTATCGCCATCTCGCCACCGAGCTCGGGCTGCCTGCCGACGATGCGTCCTGCGACGTATTCCAGCTTGCCGTGCTGCGTTGGGGTCCGTTCCCGGACTCGGTCGAAGCGCTCAAGCGCCTGCGCACGAAGTTTCGCCTGGTGGCGATGACCAATGCCGACCGTGTCGCACTGTCCTGCTACGCCCATGCGCTCGGCAATCCCTTCGACGACACCGTCTGTGCCGACGAGACCGGCGTCGCGAAACCCGATCCAGAATTCTTCGCCTACAACAAGGGCCGCCAGTCCGCCTTCGGCTACAAGCAGTCCGACATCCTCCACGTCGCGCAGAGCCAGTACCACGACATCGGGATCGCGCGGAAACTCGGCTACAAGGTGTGCTGGATCGAGCGCCGTCAGGGCATCGCCGGTTTCGGCGGCACGCCGGCGGTGGAGACGCTGACCAAGCCGGACTTCCATTTCCCGACCTTGAAGGCGCTCGCCGACGCCGCCATCGGGCCGGTGGCGTAAGGCATGGGCGCCGACATGACACGAGACTGGAGCGCGCGGCCATCGGCAAACTCGCTGTGGGAAGCCACGCCGGAGCCGGCGCGCGATTTTCCCGTGCTGTCGGGCGACCAACAGGCCGATGTGGTGATCATCGGCGCCGGCTATACTGGTCTCTCCGCCGCGCATCACATCGCAAAAAGCGGGCTGGCGCCCATCGTGCTCGAGGCCAACCGGCCCGGCTGGGGTGCGAGCGGCCGCAATGGCGGGGTGATCACCGCAAAGTTTCGGCTCTCGTTCCGCGAGATCGACGCCACCCATGGCCGCGCCATGGCAAAGCGCATGTACGAGATCGCGCATGAATCGACCGACATCGTCGAAGAGCTGGTCTCCGAATTCGGCATCACCAGCGCAAACCTGACGCGCACCGGCCAAGTCAAGGCGGCGCATAACGAGACGACGCTGAAGGCCGCGGTCGACGAAGCCAACTGGATGACGCGCGAGATGGGCTCGGCCGAGGTCCGTATCCTCGACAAGAGCGGCGTGCGCGAGGAGACCGGCTCCGACAGCTTCGTCGGCGGCGTGCTCAATCCCGGCTCCGGCGGCATCCATCCGCTGAACTATCTGCGCGGCCTCGCCGATGGCGTGGCGCGCCGCGGCGTTCCCGTTTTCCAGGAGTCGCCGGTCGTAAAACTCCGGCGTGAAAGCGGCGGCATCGTCGCCGAGACGCCGCAAGGCGTGGTGCGGGCGAAGCGGGCGATCATCGCCACCAACAGCTACTCTGATCTTACCGGTGCGACCGCGCATCTGCAGCGCACGCTGATTCCATTCCGCAGCGCCATGGTCGCGACCGAGCAGTTGCCGCGCAATCTCGCGGGAAAATTGATGCCGACGGGGCGCACCTACACCGAGACCAAGCGCATGATGCGCTGGTTCCGCATGGTCGACAATCGCGTCATCTTCGGCGGCCGCGGCGCCTTCGGCAAGCAGGATTCGCAAGCCGCCTTCGATGCCTTGCGCAAGGCGATGGTCGGCATCTTCCCCGATCTGGCCGATGTCCCGCTCGCCTACAGATGGTCGGGCTTGGTCGGCATGACGCTGGACTCAGTGCCGCATATCGGCCGGCTCGGCGAGCGCACGCTGGTTTCGATGGGCTACAACGGCGCCGGCGTTGCCATGTCGAGCCTGATGGGCCGCTATCTCGCCGCCTTCGTGCGCGGCGAGACGCCCGAGGTCGGCCTGCTCGATATCAGGCGCATGAAGGCGATCCCGTTCTATCCGCTGCGCGAGCCCGCCGTGCGCCTGGTCGCCGGCTGGTACCAGTTTCTCGATGCAATCGGTCAGTGAGATCTTTTTGGTGATGGAGGAGGCGAGGATGAATACGACACGGAATTTTGGATTTGGCTACGCGCTGGTGGGCGCGATGGTACTCAGCGGCACTGCGGCCAACGCCGCCGGGCAGATCACCTTCGTTTCGCAAGGCGGCGCCTATCAGCAGGCGCAGACGGTGGCGATCCTCGATCCCTCCGCCAAGAAGCTCGGCATCACCATCAATCAGGACTCCATTCCCGATGCCTGGCCTGCGATCAAGACCCAAGTCGGCAGCGGCAAGCCGATCTGGGATGTCGTGGACACCCCGACCGGCTATTGCCTGCGTGGCGGCGAGCAGGGGCTGATCGAGAAGCTCGACTTCTCGAAAATGCCGAACGCGGCGGCGATGCCGGAGGCGTATCGCAGCCCCTATTCGGTGTCCTACGAATTCTATTCCAGCGTGCTGGCCTACAGCCAGAAGACGTTTCCGAAGGACGCGCCGAACAGCTGGGTCGATTTCTGGGACGTCAAGAAATTCCCGGGCCGGCGCGCGCTGCGCAACCATCCGATCGCCACGTTGGAGGCCGCGTTGATGGCCGACGGCGTCGCGCCTGACAAGCTCTATCCGCTCGACGTCGACCGCGCCTTCAAGAAGCTGGAAGAAATCAAGCCGAACATCACGGTGTGGTGGACATCGGGCGCGCAATCGGCGCAGCTCCTCAACGACGGCGAGGTCGATATGGAGATGGCCTGGAACGGCCGCGTCAGCGCGGTTGCCAAGGAAGGCGCCAAGGTCGCCTTCACCTACAACCAGGGCATCTTGCAGAGCACCTCGCTCTGCATCCTCAAGGGCGCGCCGAACCTCGACACCGCGGTGAAATTCCTCAACGAAGCCGTCGATCCCGTGCACCAGGCCAATCTGCCGCTCCACATCGACTACGGCCCGGGCAATCCGAAGGCGTTCGAGACCAATGTGATCAAGCCCGAGCGCGCCGCGCAATTGCCGAGCGAGCCGGCGAATGCGGCCAAGCAGGCGCTGATGTCCTACGCCTGGTGGTCATCGCCGGCCGGCGAAGCCGCCGAGAAGCGCTGGGCGTCGTTCATGCAGAAGTAAGACGAGGCAGCATTGACGACATCCGTGCCAGATTCCTCCCAAAAGCATCAGCGCCGCGAGCACGGCCTGATGCTGGCATTGGTGTCGCCGGCGCTGCTGGTGATCCTGCTCCTGATCGTGCTGCCGGTCGGCTGGCTGGCCTGGCAGTCGATCTACCATGACGGTTTTACGCTGGAGAACTACCGCCGCGTCTTCACCGAGGACATCTACTGGCGCAGCTTCGCGCTGACCTTCGAGATCAGCCTCGCGGTCACAATGATCGCGCTGCTGCTCGGCTATCCCGTGGCCTATCTCGCGAATTCCGTGCCTAAGGGATGGAGCATCCTGATCCTGTCGCTGGTCGTGCTGCCGTTCTGGACCAGCGTGCTGGTGCGCGCCTATGCCTGGCTGGCGCTGCTCCAGCGCACCGGCGTAATCAACCAGTTTTTGCGTTATCTCGATGTGATCTCCGAGCCACTCGCGCTGGTCCACAACACCTTCGGCACCGTGGTTGCGACCGTGCACATCCTGCTGCCGTTCATGGTGTTGCCGCTCTACGCCACGATGCAGAAGATCCCCGGCGACCTGATGCAGGCCGGCGCCAGCCTCGGTGCGAGCCCGTCGCTGACGTTCTGCCGCGTGTTCCTGCCGCTGTCGCTGCCGGGCGTGCTCGCCGGCTGCACCATGGTGTTCGTGCTCTGCCTCGGCTTCTATATCACGCCAGAGCTACTGGGCGGCGGCCGCACCGTGATGGTGTCAATGCTGGTGAGCCGCAACGTCGAGCTCTACAACCAGTTCGGCGCCGCGAGCGCGGTCGCTGTCGTGCTTCTCCTGAGCGTGTTCCTGATCTTCTTCGCCGTCAGCCGCTTCATTTCGCTGGATCGCGTGTTGGGGCAGAAATGACGCGCATTTCGCCCGCCCGCATTGCCCTCTACGTGATCAGCGCGCTGGTGCTGGTCTATCTGATCCTTCCGGTTCTGATCATCGCACCGATCTCGTTCTCCAGCGCGCGCTTCCTGACCTTCCCGCCGCCGTCGTTCTCGCTGCGCTGGTATCAGCAATATTTCGCCAACCCCGCCTGGATGCAGGCGACGCGGGTGACGCTGACGGTCGCGCTGCTGACTGTGGTGATCGCGACGCCGCTCGGCGTTGCCGCCGCCTATGCCATCAGCCAGTCGAAGCTGCGCATCATGCGCGTCATCCATATGGCGCTGCTGCTGCCGTTGGTTGTGCCGATCATCATCACCGCGGTCGGCATCTTCTTCGTCTATGCCAAAGTCGGCCTGGTTGCGACCTTGCCGGGCCTCGTGCTGGCGAATGTGATGCTGGGACTACCCTACGTCGTCATCTCCGTGCTCGCCGGCATGCAAAGCTTCGACCCGGCGCAGGAGATGGTGGCGCGCAGCCTCGGCATGAACCGCCCGCGCAGCTTCTTCGCGGTGACGCTGCCGCAGATCAAGTCGAGCGTGATCGCCGGCGGCATCTTCGCCTTCATCTCGGCGATGGACGAGACCATCGTCGCGCTGTTCATCTCCGGCGGCCAGTATCAGCCGCTGACCAAGCGCATGTTCACCGCACTTCGTGATGAGATAGACCCGACCATCGCCGCGATTTCAACGTTGATGACCGCGGCGTCATTCATGCTGGTGCTGCTGGCGAGCACGCGGCAGAGGAGAACGGGTGAGGGCGGTCGCTAAACCTTCTCCCCCAACCACGCCAAAATCATCTCCACGATCTGGCTCCTGCTCCTCGCCAGCACCTTGGGCTCGCTGAGGTCGCGATCGAACAGCGCCCCAAACGTATGACGGTTGGCGACGCGGAAGAAGCAGTAGGAGGAGATGGCCAGATGCAAATCGATGGCGTCGACGTCGTCGCGGAACGTCCCTTCCGCGCGGCCGCGCTTCAAAATCCCGTCGAGCGTTGCGATCACGCTGGCGTTGAGCTGGCGGAGGTGCAAATTCTGCTTGAGGTGCTTGCCGTGATGGATGTTCTCGATCGAGACGAGGCGGATGAAGTTCGGGTTGCGCTCGTCATGGTCGAAGGTCGCCTCGATCAGGCGCCGCAAGCCCTCGCGCGCATCGCAGCTGGCGATGTCGAGCTGGTCCTCCAGCGCCCGGATGCTGCGATAGGCCTCCTCCAGCACCGCGAGGTAGAGCTGCTCCTTGCCGCCGAAATAATAATAGATCATCCGCTTCGAGGTGCGCGTTCGCGCCGCGATGGCGTCGACCCGCGCGCCGGAATAGCCTTCCGAGGCGAATTCGGCCATCGCCATTTCGAGGATGTCGCGCTTGGTGCGCTCGGGGTCGTTGGTGCGCTTCGATGGGGGCGGCATGCGCTTGAGCATCACAATTTCTCCCGTCGGTTCTATGGATCACCTTGAAGGTGAAGGCAAATTTCGCCCAATCCGACAACCCTTGGCGCCGACTTGCATAAACGTACTAGTTCGTACATTATGGATCCAAACCAAGGTTGCGGCAACCAAAAGCAAAAAGCACGTGCAAGGCCGGACGGGCCGAAAGCGAGCTGCAACCGCCATCGCATACGGGGAGGAATTTCATGAGCTTGACCTCAATCGCATCGCTGCACGCGCCGTCCGTAATGGACGCACCGCCAAGCAAGCTGCCGAAGCGCGCCGCGCTCGTCAGCTTCGTGGGCAGCATGCTCGAATACTACGACTTCTTCATCTACGGCACCGCGGCCGCGCTGATCTTTCCAAAAGTGTTCTTCGTCAATGTCGATCCGTCGACAGCGTCGTTGCTGGCGCTGCTCACGTTCGGCATCGGCTATATCGCGCGTCCCGTTGGTGCCGTCATCCTCGGCCATTTCGGCGACCGCATCGGCCGCAAGACCGTGCTGCTGTTCACGCTGGTGGTGATGGGCGCCTCGACGCTTGCGATCGGCCTGCTGCCGGATGCCAAGACCATCGGCAGCGCCGCGCCCATCATCCTGACGCTGTTGCGTCTGTTGCAGGGCCTGTCGGCGGCCGGCGAGCAGAGCGGGGCGAACTCGCTGACGCTGGAGCATTCCGCCAATTCTAATCGCGCCTTCTTCACGAGCTGGACCTTGAGCGGCACGCAAGCCGGCGCGATCCTGGCGACGCTGGTGTTCATTCCCGTCGCCAGCATGCCGGAAGACCAATTGCTGAGCTGGGGCTGGCGCATTCCGTTCCTGCTCTCGTCCCTCGTGCTGCTGGTTGCCTATCTGGTGCGGCGGACTATGCCGGAAACGCCCGTGTTTGAAGACATCAAGGGCAAGGCGCAAGTCGCGCGCTTCCCTGTCGTCGCGCTGCTGCGCGACTACTGGCCGGACGTGCTGCGCGTGATCGTCTGCGCGCTGATCGCGACCGTCAGCACCATGACCGCTGTATTCGCGCTCGGCTACGCCACCAGCAAATTCGGCGTGCCGCGCTCGACCATGCTGTGGGCTGGCGTGCTCGGCAACGTGGTGGCGTTGTTCGTGCAGCCGCTCTGGGCCTTGCTCGCCGACAAGATCGGCCGCAAGCCGGTGTTTATCGGCGGCGTGCTCGGCTGCGCGGTGCTGCTGTTCCCGTACTTCATGCTGATCACGTCGGGCAGCACGATCGCGATCTTCGCCGCCGCGGTGATCCTGTCCGGCGTCGTCTACGCCGCGCCGAACGCGATCTGGCCCTCGTTTTATGCCGAGATGTTCGAGGCGCGCGTGCGTTATTCCGGCACCGCCATCGGCACCCAGCTCGGCTTTCTCGCCGCCGGCTTCACGCCGCTGGTGAGCGCGAGCCTGGTCGGCGAGGGACCGAACGGCTGGATCCCGGTTGCGATCTTCGTCGCCGGTTGCTGCGTCGCCTCGGCATTGGCCGCATCGACCGCGCGCGAAACCCACAGGGCCGACATCGCCGATCTCGGCAAGCGGCGCGCGTAAGTGAAAGACAGGATGGCGATCGCATGCTGACGAAAGCAATTCCGACCACGCACGGCCCCGTCATCGGGGCCGAGCAGGGAGCCGTCCGCGCCTTCAAGGGCGTGCCGTTCGCGAGCGCGCGGCGCTTCGCCAAAGCGACGCCGCCGCCCGCTTGGACGGAGCCGCGCCGCTGCACGGACTACGGCGCTTATGCGCCGCAGCCCGGGCATGCGCCGCAGCCCGGGCATCTCGATCAGGCCGAGGAGTCCTGTCTCAGTCTGAACATCTGGTCGCCGGCCGGGGCTGATCGCACGCTGCCGGTGCTGTTCTTCGTCCATGGCGGCGCCTTCGTCACCGGCGGCGGCGCCGACTATGACGGTGCTTTCCTCGCCGCGCACGGCCCGGCCGTCGTCGTCACCATTAACTATCGGCTCGGCCCGCTCGGCTTCCTGCAACTGCATCGGCACGGATTGCGCGAGGCCAACAATCTTGCCATCTCGGATGCGGTGACGGCGCTCGATTGGGTCCATGGCAATATCGCCAATTTCGGCGGCGATCCTGACCAGGTGACGCTCTCCGGTCAGTCGGCCGGCGCGTCGATGGTGATTGCGCTCGCAACCCTGCCGCAGGCAAAGGGCAAGTTCGCCCGCGCGCTGGCGCTGAGTGCGCCGGGGCGCAACATCATGAGCGCGGACCATGCCGACAATGTCGCACGCCGTCTGATCGAAGAGCTCGAGCTTGGACGCGATCCGAGCGCGATGGCCTCGGTCCCGCTGCCAACGCTCTTTGCGGCCGTCGAGCGTGTCGGCCGCAGGATCGCGGACGAGACCTCGTCAGGCACCGTATTCGGCCCGGTGCTCGACGGCACCGTGATCGCGCGCGAGCCGCGCAAGGCCTTTGCCGACGGCACCTTGCGCGACATTCCGCTCTGGCTCGGCTCCTGTCGCGACGAGATGGTGATGTTCCTGAAGAGCACGCCGCCGGCCGCGATGATCCGCACGACCGAGCGCAATGTGCGTACCGCTGTCGGCGACACCGGCTGGGAGCGCTTGCTCTCGTGTTATCGTGCGACCGCACGCGTCGACGAAGATCCCTACGAAGCGCTGTTGTCGGATGCGTTCTGGCATCGCCCGATGGCCGATCTCGCGCGGCTTCAGTCAGCCGCAGGCGGCGCGGTGTGGTTGAGCCGGTTCGACCATTGCCCGGCGCTGGAACCCTTTCTGTCGCAAGGACCTACCCATGGCGCCGACAATGCCTGCCTCTGGGCGCATCTGCCAAACTTCATCGATCGCCCGATCCTGAAGCGCAAGGGCGGCCCAATGACACCGGCCGATATCGACGTCGCGGCGCAGTTTCAGACGAACCTGTTGCGGTTCGTCACGACCGGCATGCCTGACGTGGCAGAAGCTTGGCCGCGGTTCGAGCCGGCTAAAGAGTCTCTCGCAATCTTCGGTCAGCCGTTTCATATTGTGCCGCTCAACGAAGGTGCGCGCGTCCGCCTGTGGGCGGAGCTGAGCACGAGTCCCAACGACAAGAACAAAATGAGAGAAGCCGGATGAGCAGCTCGAACAGGGGCACCGCGCGTTCAGTGACGGTCCGAACGCATGCTGGATAGGCTCTTCGCCTTCGAGCGAACCGGCAATCCCGCCATACCAACGACGCCGCGGCCGCAATGGAAGCAGGACGCGCAAAATATCGAGTTCGGCGACGAATCGGGCATGCGCGAATAGAACTGGTCGCGGCTCGATTTCCACTGCTTGCGAATGTCACGCCCTCGACGCCCTCGGTCTAACAGCCAAGCCGCGCGATCGCGACAAGCGGCAATTTTGCAACACGGCGCAGAAAATCTACCGGCGCTAGCAGACTCCCGTTCGATCTAAACCGTACGGTTGATGCGTCGAAGGTCCCGGAAGCTACGTTCCCGCTGCTCGAACGAGCTGAAAGAGGATTGGGAGCTTGGGAATGCGGGAGAAAATTGCGAGCTTGGCGGCTGTGGTGTTCAGTCTTGGTGTTGCATCGAGCGCTTCGGCCGCCGACTTGACGACAACGGCGCCCTACACCGCAGCGGACACCGTGTTCTCCTGGTCGGGTGCCTATGTCGGGCTGCATGCCGGATACAGCTGGGGGGCGAACCGCTGGACATCGGGCGGCGTGCTCGAAGATCCAACCATTGTCGTGAGCCCGGTCAGCCCCGCCACCAACAGCGCGCTAGGGGGCGTCCAGGCGGGCGCCAACTACCAGACCGGCAACTGGGTTCTCGGCTTCGAGTGGGATTTTGCAGTGCTCGGTCACAAGAGCAGCGCCGCGGGAACGCTGAGCCAGCTTGGCTTCGTGTTCCCAACGACAGCGACATCCAAGCTCGATTGGCTCACCCAATTCACGGGCCGGGCGGGTTTTGCCTTCGACCGCACGCTCACGCTTCGCGAGACCATTGAACACAAGCTTCAGATCGTGAAGGTCGGAGCAAACTACAAGTTCTAGCCCTCGCGCGGGGCACCTGTAATCTGCTTCACAGGCAGACGCGCCGATTTGCGCTAGATGAAGTCAGGCCTCGCGTCCGCGCGGCCGGCTTCGGAGTTGGCGATGATTGCTGCACTGGCAAGAGCAATATCCCGCGCGACGGGAACCAATGTCGATGTCGAAACTCTGAAGATCCTGGTGATCTTCTCCGGCGCGGGCCTGCTGGTCTCGCTCGTGGCCGCGATGATCTACGGACAGGCTTTCAACGCCGCTCTGTTCTGAGCGCGTTGCAATCCGTCAGGCCACCGGATCCCTGGAACGGCTCCGATCAACGGGCGCCAGCGGTGGCGCGCGCTTCAGGGGAGCGTTCTCTTGTGGTGCTGTGTCACGGCCTGGGACCTGTTCGACCGGCGCGGAGCCGGTGTCGCGATAAGCGACGATCCAGATTAGAAAGCCCAGAAGCGCCAGCGCGGCGCCGACGGGACCGGTGGAGGTCCAGCCGAGTCCTTGGCGAATGGCGAGGCCGCCGAGGAATGGGCCGAGCGCATTGGCGGTGTTGAACGCTGAATGATTGAGCGCGGCAGCGAGCGCCTGTGCGTCTCCCGCGACGTCCATCAGCCGCGTTTGCAGCACGGCACCGAGTGCCACGCTGTCACCGATCGCGAAGATGTCCACCGCGAGGAGCCAGGGATTGCCGGCCGCAAGCGGAAACGCCAGAAGTGCCACACCTGCAAACAGCAGGATGCTGCCCGCCGTCGGCATCAGCGCGCGGTCGGCAAAGCGCGGCACGACGAGATTGCCGAGCGTGGCGCCGACGCCGAATATCGCCAGGAAGAACGGAATGACCTCGGTGCTGACCTTGGTGACCTCGATCAACGTCGTCGCCAGATAGGTGTAGACGGCGAACATACCGCCGAAGCCGATGGCGCCGATCGCAAGCGTGATCCAGACGCGGCCGCTTCGGAGTGCGCCGAGCTCGCGCAGCGGATCCGTTCGGCCCGCCTGGTCGCGCGGGGCGAACAGCGCGCACAGCAGCACCGTGAGCAGCGCCAGCAACGACACGAGGCCGAAGCTTGCGCGCCAGCCGACCGCCTGGCCGATCAGATTGGCGAGTGGCACACCGATGATGGTGGCGCCGGTCAGGCCGAGCATCACCTGGCCGATCGCCTGCGAGCGACGATGTTGCGGGACGAGCGAGGCGGCCACCAGCGCGGCGACGCCGAAATAGGCGCCGTGCGGCAGCCCTGAGAGAAAGCGGGCGGCGATCATCCAGCCAAAGCCAAGGGCAAGCGCGGTGAGGGCGTTGCCGAGTGCGAACACGGCCATCAGCACCAGCAGCTGCGTGCGCCTAGCGAACCGCGCGCCGAGCACGGCGATCAGCGGCGCGCCCAGCACCACGCCGAGGGCGTAGGCGCTGATCGCGTGTCCGGCGGTCGGCTCGTCGATATGAAGGTCGGCCGCGAAGAACGGCAGCAGGCTCATCGATGCGAATTCGGTCGTTCCGATCGCAAAGCCGCCCATCGCGAGCGAGAACAGGACGATGGCAAGATGAGGGGGCGCGGAAGCCGAGGTCGATTTCGTGCTTGGCGAGGTCGCGTGAGGCGAGGTCGTCATGAGTCCTGCATTGGTGGCGGCAACGGGAACCAGCCCCGCGAACGTCGCCACCCCTGCAGTATTTATCTCCACCTACTTAAACGCGTATCTGATCGCGTCAACAGCGGAGGGCCGGCTGCATATCAGCATCCCGGCTAACTCGGGGCGCGCGCGAGACCCGCGACCACCCTGGTCACCGTGCAGAACGGTGCCGGGCAGCTGTTTCGGCCTTGCACCTTATTTCCGCCTGTCCTACGCCACCTCGGAACAAATCTGCGCGAGGCCATGATGCGCATCGCCAAAGCCTGCAGGGAGCTGTCATGACCATTCGCAACACCCGCACCGGAGGCCAGATCCTGATCGATCAGCTCGTCGCCCAGGGCGTCGAGCGCGTCACCTGCGTGCCGGGCGAGAGCTATCTCGCCGCACTCGACGCGCTGCATGACAGCCCGATTGACGTCATGATCTGCCGCGCAGAGGGCGGCGCGGCCATGATGGCGGAGGCCTATGGCAAGCTCACGGGGCGGCCCGGAATCTGCTTCGTCACCCGCGGCCCCGGCGCGACCAATGCCAGCCATGGCGTCCACATCGCGATGCAGGATTCGACGCCGATGATCCTGTTCGTCGGCCAGGTCGACACCGGCATGCGCGAGCGCGAGGCGTTTCAGGAACTCGACTACAAGGCGGTGTTCGGCACCATGGCGAAATGGGCAATCGAGATCGATCGTCCCGACCGCATTCCGGAGCTGGTCGCGCGCGCCTTCCGCGTCGCGATGCAGGGCCGTCCCGGCCCCGTGGTGATCGCGCTGCCGGAGAACATGCTGACCGAGACCGCGGCCGTTGCCGATGCCATGCGCATCGAGCCGGCGGTGAGCTGGCCCGCGCCCGATGATGTCGAGCGCGTCGGCGCCATGTTGGCGAGCGCCAAGGCACCGCTCGTCATTCTCGGCGGCTCGCGCTGGACCGATGAAGCCACCAAGAGCATCGCGCGCTTTGCCGAACGGTTCGACCTGCCGGTCGCGACCTCGTTCCGCCGCGCGTCTCTGATCGACGCTGATCATTCGCACTATGCCGGCGATCTCGGCATCGGGCCGAGCCCGGGCCTGAAGGCGCGCATCGACAACGCCGATGTCATTCTGCTCATCGGCGGCCGCATGTCGGAGATGCCGTCCTCGTCCTACACGCTGCTCGACATTCCGACGCCCAAGCAGAAGCTGATCCATGTGCATCCGGGTTCGGAAGAGCTTGGCCGCATCTATCAGCCGGAGCTTGCGATCCAGGCGACCCCGGCCGCGTTCGCCGCCGCCGTCGAGACGCTGAAGCCTGCGGCCGCGCCGGTGTGGAAGGGCGAGGCGACGAAAGCGCATGCCGATTATCTCGCCTGGACCGGCAAGGCGCGCGAGCTGCCGGGCACGTTCCAGTACGGTCAGGTCATGACCTGGCTGCGCGACCGGCTGCCGAAGGATGCGATCGTCTGCAACGGCGCCGGCAATTATGCCGGCTGGATTCATCGCCATCACCGTTTTCACAGCTTCGCATCGCAGCTCGCGCCGACCTCGGGCTCGATGGGTTATGGCGTGCCGGCAGGCGTGCTGGCCAAACGGCAATTTCCGGATCGCACCGTCGTCGCTTTTGCCGGCGACGGCTGCTTCCTGATGAACGGCCAGGAGTTCGCGACCGCCGTGCAGTACGACGCGCCGCTGATCGTGATCGTCGTCGACAATTCGCAATACGGCACCATCCGCATGCATCAGGAGCGCGACTATCCCGGCCGCGTCGTCGGCACCCAGCTCAAGAACCCGGACTTTGCCATGTATGCCAAGGCATTCGGCGGCCATGGCGAGCGGGTCGAGCGCACCGAAGAGTTCGCGCCCGCCTTCGAGCGCGCGCTCGCTTCGGGCAAGCCGTCGATCCTCCATTGCATCATTGATCCGCGGGCACTGTCGGTCGGCAAGGACTTTGCGCCGGCGGTGAAGGCTTAGCCGATGCCGGAAGGCCGCCACGTCGCCATCATCGGAGCCGGCGCGATCGGCGTGATCAGCGCCATCGAGGCGCTGCGCGAGGGTCATCGCGTCACGCTGATCGATCCGGCCGAGCCCGGTGGCGAACAGGCGGCGAGCTACGGCAATGCCGGCTGGTTGTCGTCGCATTCGGTGATCCCGCCGGCGGAGCCGGGCATCTGGAAGAAGGTGCCTGGCTATCTCTTGGATCCGCTCGGGCCGCTCGCGATCCGCTGGTCTTATTTGCCGAAGGCGCTGCCCTGGCTGGTCAAGTATCTGCTGTCGGGCTGGACCGAGGCGCGCGTCGAGAAGACGGCCTTTGCGCTGCGCGATCTCCTCAAGGACGCGCCGCTGCTGCACCGGAAGCTGGCGGAAGAGGCCGGCGTGCCTGAACTCGTCGAGCGCAACGGCGTGATGCATGTCTTCCCGTCGCGCGGCAATTTCGACAATGATCTCGGCTGGCGCCTGCGCAAGAAGGTCGGCGTCGAATGGCTGGAGCTCAATGCCGACGAGATGCGCCAGCGCGAGCCGGACCTGCATCCGCGCTACACCTTTGGCGTGGTGGTGGAAGAGGCCGGCCGCTGCCGCGATCCCGGCGCTTACGTTGCGGCCCTCGCTCAGCATGCGATCGCCAGCGGTGCCAGGCTCGTCCATGCCCATGCGACAGGCCTCAAGCTTTCCGGCAACAACCTCGTGGCCGTTCTCACTGACCGCGGCGAGATTCCCTGCGATGCCGCAGTCGTCGCCGCCGGTGCGCATTCGAAGCGGCTGACCGCGTCGGTCGGCGATTCCTTGCCGCTTGAAACCGAGCGTGGCTATCACGTCATGATCGAGAACCCGGAGTCAGGCCCGCGCAGCTCGATGATGGCGTCGGACGCCAAGATGGTGGTGAACTGGACCGACAAAGGCCTGCGCGCCGCGGGCACGGTCGAGATCGCCGGCCTCGAAGCCGCGCCGAACTGGAAGCGCGCCGAGATCCTGCGCGCAAATCTCTTCAGCATGTTCCCGAGGCTGCCGAAGGACATTCCGACCTCGCGCATCAAGACCTGGTTCGGTCATCGACCGAGCATGCCGGACGGCCGGCCCTGCATTGGCTATGCACGCGCGTCGCGCGACATCGTCTATGCTTTCGGCCACGGCCATGTCGGCCTGGTCGGCTCGGCTCGCACCGGCCGCCTCGTCGCCCAGCTCCTGAGCGGCAAGCAGCCGGAAATTCCGCTCGAGCCGTTCGCACCCACTCGCTTCCTCTGAGATCGCACCATGACCCATCCAGCCAATTCGTCTTCCCGGATTGCCCGTGGCGGCAAAGCCATTTATGGCGCGCCGCTCGGGATATTGATGCTGGAAGCGCGCTTCCCCCGCATTCCCGGCGACATGGGCAACGGCACGACCTGGCCATTTCCCGTGCTCTATCGCGTGGTGAGCGGCGCCTCGCCGGAGAAGGTGGTGCTGAAGGGCGCCGCCGGCCTGCTGCCTGATTTCATCGACGCAGCGAAGGATCTGGTGCGGTTAGGGGCCGAAGCCATCACCACCAATTGCGGCTTCCTCTCGCTGTTCCAGAAGGAGATCGCGGCAGCGGTCGGCGTTCCCGTTGCGACCTCGTCACTGATGCAGGTGCCGTGGGTGCAGGCGACCTTGCCGCCGGGCAAGCGCGTCGGCCTCGTCACGGTCTCAGGTTCGACTTTGACGCCGGCCCATCTCGAAGGCGCCGGCGTGCCGCTCGATACGCCGCTGGTCGGCACCGAGCATGGCAAGGAGTTCTTCCGCGTCCTGATCAAGGCCGAGAAGGACGACATGGACATCGCGCAGGCCGAACGTGACGTAGTCGAGGCCGGCAAGCAGCTGGTCGCCAGGAACCCGGATGTCGGCGCGATCGTGCTGGAATGCACCAACATGCCGCCCTATGCAGCGGCGCTTCAGACCGAGGTCGGATTGCCCGTCTATGATATCTATTCCATGATTACGTGGTTTCATGCCGGACTGCGGCCGCGTCAGTTTGGCTAGAGCTCGAGAAGCTGCCCATGAACAAGCACCTGGACCCTCCCTCCGACAGCATCGTCGATCGCGTCTATGAACAGCTCAAGGCGATGGCCGTGAGCTATGAGATCAAGCCGGGCGAGCGACTCAACGAGGGCGAGCTGGCAAAGCGCCTCGGCGTCAGCCGCACGCCGCTGCGCGAGGCGCTCAATCGCCTCAATACCGAAGGCTTCCTGCGCTTCACGCCCGGCAAAGGCTTCTTCTGCCGCGAGCTCGACGCCCACGAGATCTTCGATCTCTACGAATTGCGCAAGTCGATCGAGGTTGCCTCGGTCCGCCTCGCCATCAAGCGCGCAAAGGATGAAGACATCGACGCGCTGCTGAAATTCCTCGAAGCCACCGGTCCCGATCCCGGCGAGCGCTCCTCGGTGGAGCTGGTCGAACTCGACGAGACCTTTCACGAGCGGCTGATGGGGATGTCTGATAATGCCGAGATGCTGCGCGTGCTGCGCAACGTCAACGCCCGCATCCGCTTCGTCCGCTGGATCGATATGGACAGCATTAACCGCTCCAACACCCAGGCCGAGCACCGCGCGGTGATCGAAGGGTTGAAAGCGCGTAACGAAGAGGCTTGCGTCTCGGTTCTGGAAAAGCACATCGACCGCCGCCTCGATCGCATCACGTCCGCGATCAAGGAAGGCTACGCGCAGATTTATATGCCGGCCACGGCGAGGTCCGCGGCGAACTGAGGTTCTCTTCACCTCGCCCTGCAAGCTGGGCGAGGGGGCAGAGGCACCGCCGCTGCGGTCAGCAGCAGCTATACAATCCCTCGATATCTGCTCATCCCAGACGGTCAGAGCTTTCGTATCGGAACATCGCTAGCGTGCCGCTCGAAATTCACGGAGACACGCGGTGCACAGCCCCAAACCCAATCCCGAAGCGCGCAGCAGCGACGACTGGCCGTCCGAGCTCTATCGCATCCTGAAAGCCGCCGACGTCCGGCAGATGTCCTACGTGCCGGATGCCGGCCACAGTGAGCTCATCCGCATGTTCTCCGCGGATCGCGACGTCACCACCAACGTGCTGACGACGGAAGAGGAGGGCATCGCGATTGCCGCGGGTGCCTGGCTCGGCGGTCAGCGCAGCGTGGTGCTGATGCAGTCGAGCGGGGTCGGCAATTGCATCAACATGCTGTCGCTGTCGGCGATCGGCCGCTTTCCCTTGCTGATGCTGGTGACGATGCGCGGCGAATGGGCCGAGTTCAATCCCTGGCAGGTGCCGATGAGTCGCGCCACGCAGCCCTCCCTGGAGGCGATCGGCATGAAGGTGATGCGCGCGGAGACGGCGGAGGATCTGGTCGAGACGGTCGAATCCGCCGCGGCGCTCGCCTACGACTCCGATCAGCAGATCGCGGTCCTGATCGGACAACGCCTGATCGGCAAGAAGAAGTGGTGATGCCAATGCAAGCTCAACTCGATCGCCGTGCGGCCGTCGCCACTCTCCTCAGGAGTCGCAAGGATACGCTGATCGTCTCCGGCCTCGGCTCGCCCACCTATGACCTTCATTCCGTCGGCGAGCACGACGGAAACTTCTATCTCTGGGGCGCGATGGGTGGCGCCGCGCTCATTGGTCTCGGCCTCGCTCAGGCCCAGCCAGGAAAGCGCGTTATCGCCCTGACCGGCGACGGTGAACAATTGATGGGAGTTGGCGGTCTTGCCACCATCGGCGTTGCGCGCCCGCGCAATCTCGACATCGTCGTGATCGACAATCAGCATTTTGGCGAAACCGGGATGCAGGCGAGCCACACCGGCCGCGGCGTCGATCTCACCGCCATCGCTGCGGCCTGTGGCTTCGCTGCGACCGGAACCGTCCGGACGCTCGAGGAGGTCGAACGTCTCGCGGCGCAAATCGCCCAGCCGGCCGATGGCCCGCGGCTCTTTGTCGTCAAGGTTTTGGCCGAAAATCCGCCGCGCTCGCTACCCTCGCGCGATGCCGTCTTTATCAAGAACCGGTTCCGTGCTCATCTCGGCTTCGCGGCGGCTTGAACCGGAGCCTTGTCCGGGGTAGCCGCTCTCAGCAGCTATCCTGGAGCGAGACCCATGAAACTATCCGGCAAGGTCGCCGCCATCACCGGTGCCGCACGCGGCATCGGCAAGGCCTGCGCGAAAAGATTCCTGGACGACGGCGTCAAGGTCGTCATCTCGGATGTCGATGCCGAAGGCTTGGCTGCAACGGCGGCCGAACTCGGGCATCCGGATGCCCTGCGCGCGATCGTCGGCAACGTTGCAAGGCGCGCGGACGTCGACGAGCTCGTTGCGACCGCAGCGAAAGAGTTCGGCCGTCTCGACATCATGGTCAACAATGCCGGCGTCGCCCGCAACCGGGACTTCCTCGAAATTTCCGAAGAGGAGTTCGACGAAATCATCGGCATCAACCTGAAAGGCGCGTTCTTCGGCGTGCAGGCGGCGGCGAAGCAGATGATCGCGCAGGGCAGCGGCGGCGGGGTCATCATCAACATGTCCTCGGTCAACGCGCTGCTGGCGATCCCGGCGCTTGCGACTTATGCGATGTCCAAGGGCGGCATGAAGCAGCTCACCTCGGTCGCCGCAGTCGCGTTCGCCCCGCACAACATCCGCGTCGTCGCGGTCGGGCCGGGCACGATTTTGACCGACATGGTGGCGTCCTCCATCTATACCTCCGAGGATGCCCGCAAGACCGTGATGTCACGCACGCCAGCCGGCCGTGGCGGCGAGCCAAGCGAGGTGGCGTCGGTCGTGGCGTTCCTTGCGAGCGATGATGCGTCCTACATCACCGGGCAGACGATCTATCCGGATGGTGGCCGGTTGATCCTGAACTACACAGTGCCGGTGAAGGACAGATAGCCTTCACTCCGCGGCGATCGTCATGCCGGACCCGAGCCGCTTCGAGATGCCGCCGGCGCAATCGCGCAAGGCATGAGCGATCGCGCTGTCCCAGCGGGCATCAAACGTGCCTTCCGGTCCCATCGCGGTGATCACCAGCGCGACATGGCCGGCATGATCGAACACCGGCGCGGAGAACGCATTCACGCCGGGCAGCGGATCGCCGAGGGCGCGGGCAAGCCCGTGCTTGCGGATTTCAGTGAGCATCTCGGCGATCTTGGCGCCTTTCACCGGCCGCTTCGGATTGTAGCCGATGCCCTGGCGATCGAGGCCGCTTTCGAGCGCGGCGTTGATCGTCTTCTCCGGCAGGAAGGCCGCGAAGGCGCGGCCAGTCGCGGTTTCCAGCAGTGCCATCACCGAGCCGGCGCGCATCACGATGTGCACGGGCTGACCGGGCTCCTCTAACTGCACCACGGTCGGGCCATGTGTGCCCCAGACCGCGAGCGACACCGCGTGCCCGATCTGGCTCGCGAGCGCGGCGATCTTCGGCTGCGCGATGCGGACGCCCGAGAGCCGGCGCAGGCTGATCAGGCCGAGCTCGAGCGCCAGCGCTCCGATCTCGTAGCGGCCGGTGGTTTCGTCCTGCTCGATCAGTCCGATGCGGGAGAAGCTGGCCAGATATGGATGCGCCTTAGCCGGCGTCATGCCCGCCTCGCGCGCGAGATCGCGCAGCATCATCGGCTCGCCGCTTTTGGCGAGCGCACGGAGCAATTCTCCGCCGACCTCGATCGACTGGATGCCGCGGCTTTCTCTCTTCATGCGCCTCCTGGCGTGTGGTTACGCCGCGTCGCGCTTGGCGGCGCTGTCGGCAAGGTGTCGCCCGGCAATGTAGCCGAAGGTCAGCGCCGGCCCAAGCGTGATGCCCGCACCGGGATAATTGCCGCCCATGATGCTCGCCATGTCGTTGCCGGCGGCATAGAGGCCGGGAATCACCCGGCCTTCGCCATCGAGCGCACGTGCGTTCTCGTCGGTGACGATGCCGGCATAGGTACCGAGATCGCCGATCACCATCTTGATGGCGTAGTACGGGCCGTTTTCGATCGGCGCGATGCAGGGATTGGGACCATGCATCGCGTCGCCCTGGTAACGGTTATAGGCTTTTGAACCTTTGCCGAAGGCGGCATCGTGTCCCTGCGGTGCGGTGGCGTTGAACTGCTTGACTGTCTCGGCGAACGCTTTGGCATCGATGCCGGCTTTTGCCGCAAGCGCCTCCAGCGTATCGCCGCGCAGGAGATAACCCGTGTTGAGATGATGGCCGAGCGGCATCGGGAACGGCGGGACGCAGCCGAGGCCGTATTTGCGCAAGGTCTGGTGATCGCAGACGAGATACGACGCGATCTCCTCGCCAGGTTTTGCCGCTTTGACCATCGCTTGGACGAAGTCGTGATAGGAATTGCCTTCATTGGTAAAGCGCTTGCCGTCACGCATCACGGCGATCACGCCGGGTTTGGCGCGGTCGATGAAATGCGGCATCACGCCCTTCGATCCGTCCTTGCGCGTGGTCAACGATACCGGGACCCAGGCCGCCGCATTCGGCAGGCGGTTCTCGACGTGTCCGCCGGCGCTCTCCGCAAGGCGCAGGCCGTCGCCGGTGTTGCCGGTCGGGCCAGGCGAATAATGCTCAGTGCCGGTCGGCGCGTGCGGGAACATCTTCTTGCGCCGCTCGACTTCGTGCGGAAACCCGCCGCACGCGAGCACGACGCCTTGTCTTGCGCGGACACGCACGTCGCGTCCCTCGCGCGACACGATCGCGCCGGTGACAGCGCCGTTCTCGACCGTCAGCTCGCGCATCGGCGAGGACAACCACATCGGAATCTTCAAATCCTGCGCGGATTTGGCGAGACGTCCGGCCAGTGCATTGCCGTTGGTTAAGGTCATGCCGCGGCCATAGCGCAGCACGTCCATCAAATGGCGCGACAGGCGTTTGGCCACATACATCGCCGAAGCCAGCGACTTCGTCACCCGCATGAAATGGATGATCTCCTTGCCGCTTCCCAGCATCATGCCGAACACGGTGAGCTCGGGCAGCGGCATGCCGAGCGTCTTGATCTGCTCGCGGAGCTCGCGGCCATCGAACGGGCGCGTCACCATCGAGCGGCCGCCCTGCGCGCCCCCGGGCGCCTCGGCGTGGTAGTCGGGAAATACCAGCGGCATGTCGAAGCGCAGTGCGGTCTTGGTGGTGAAGAAATCCACTGCCTCGGGGCCGGCGCTGAGGAACGCATCGACGCGCGCGGCGTCGAAATTGTTGCCGGCTTCGTGCCGTAAGTACGTGCGCGCCTGCTCCGGCGTCTCCTCAATGCCATAGGCCTTTGCGAGTGACGTGCCGGGGATCCAGAGCCAGCCACCGGAGCGTGCGGTGGTGCCGCCGAAGCGCGGCTCCTTCTCGACGATCAGCACGTCGAGGCCGCGATAGCGCGCGGTGATCGCGGCCGACATGCCGGAAGCACCCGATCCGGCCACGAGCACATCGCACTCGTATGTTTCGCTTGCGTTGTGCTCGTTGCCGGTCATGTCAACCTCACTTCTTCAGCAGCGGACATTTGGATTCGGAGAGCGGGCGATAGGCGTCCTCGCCCTTCACGGTCTTGATGATCTCCAGATAATCCCAGGGCTCCTTGGACTGCTCGGGCGACTTCACCCTAGCCAGATACATGTCGCGGACGACGCGGCCGTCCTCGCGCAACTTGCCGCCATGCACAAACGTATCCTCGATCGGCAGCTCGCGCATCTTGGCCATCACCTTGGCGGGGTCGTCGGTGCCGGCCGCCTTGATCGCCTTGAGATAATGCAGCACCGAGCCGTAGACGCCGGTCTGGATCATGGTCGGCATCACCTTGGTGCGCTCGTAGAATTTTTTGGACCAGGCGCGGGTCTGCTCGTCCATGTTCCAGTACGAAGCCGTGGTCATATAGGTGCCCTGCGCGGACTTCAGCCCAATCGCATGCACGTCGGTGTCGAACATCAAGAGGCCGACCAGCTTCTGGCCGCCCTGCACCAGTCCGAACTCGCCGGACTGCTTGATGGCGTTGTCGGTGTCCTGGCCGGCATTGGCGAAGGCGACCACGTCAGCCTTCGAGCTTTGCGCCTGCAGCGCGAAGGACGAGAAGTCCGCCGTATTGGTCGGATGCTTGACGCCGCCGAGCACCTTGCCGCCCATCTCGTTGATGAAGCGGGTTGCGTCCTTCTCGAGCTGCTGGCCGAAGGCGTAGTCCGCGGTGATGAAGTACCAGGATTTGCCGCCCTCCTTGATCACGGCGGAGGCCGTCACCTTGGACAGCGCATAGGTGTCGTAGGTGAAGTGCACGGTGTTCGGGCTGCACAGCTCGTCGGTCAGCGAGCTCGCGCCGGGGCCGGAGAGCAGCGCGATCTTGTTGCGCTCGCGCACCATGTTGTGGACGGCGATGGCGATGCCGGAATTGGGGATGTCGGCGACGGCGTCGACCTTGCCGTTGTCGAACCAGCCGCGCACGATGTTGACGCCGACGTCGGTTTTCATCTGGTGATCGGCGCTGATGATCTCGATCGGCTTGCCGAGCACGGTCGGTCCAAACTCTTCCACCGCCATCTTGGCAGCCTCGACAGAACCCGGCCCGCTGTTGTCGCGACCCCAGCTCGACAGATCCGTCAGCACGCCGATCCGCACCACGTCGTCGGACACTTGCGCGCGCGCAGCTGTGATGATGGCGGCAGACGTCATGGTTGCGAGCATGGCGCAGGCCAAAAACCCTCTCATCGTCGTTCCCTCTCTTTATGGGCCGCTTGGCGCGGACGGTTGTTCTGAAGATAAATTAGATATTAGCGAATGAATTTGTCAATGGAGAATAACGAGGCTGAGAAAATCGCGCGAAAATCTCGCATCGCGATCCTGCGCACAATGAATACCTCCGCAGGTTGCAGTCGACATGGCGATTGGCCATGATGCACGCGGAATCTTTTGGGGCGCATGCAATGACGGCAGCAATGGGGGTCTCCGACGCGACGGAGCGATCGACGACGGCGCATGTGGTGTGGGCGAGCGCGCTCGGCACCGCGATCGAGTGGTACGACTTCCTGATCTACGGCACGGCCGCAGCTCTGGTGCTCAACAAGCTGTTCTTCCCGAGCTTCGATCCCTTCGTCGGCACGCTCGCGGCCTTCTCGACCTATGCGGTCGGCTTCGTCGCGCGGCCGATCGGCGGCGCCATCATCGGGCATTATGGCGATCGGCTCGGGCGCAAGACAATGCTGGTCGCGACCATGATCGCGATGGGGCTCGGCACCTTCCTGATCGGATGCCTGCCGACATACAGCCAGATCGGCGTCTGGGCGCCGATTTTCCTCGTCATCCTGCGCTTCGTCCAGGGCATCGGTCTCGGTGGCGAATGGAGCGGCGCGGTGGTCATGGTGGCCGAGCACGCCGGCAACCGCCGCGGCTTCTATGGCAGCCTGGTGCAGATCGGTTTTCCGGTCGGCGTTGCCGCCTCCACCGGCATCTTCGGGCTGATGACGCAGCTGCCCGAAGCGGAGTTCCTGAGCTGGGGCTGGCGCGTGCCGTTTCTGATCAGCATCTTGCTGGTCGGGGTCGGCTTCATCGTGCGGCTGAGACTTGCAGAGACGCCGCATTTCAAGGAAGTGGTCGAGCGCAAGGAAGTTCTGGCGCAGCCGGTCTGGGAAGTGATCCGCCGCGACTGGCGCAGCTTCCTACTCGCGATCGGCATCACGGTGTCGGAAGTCGGACTGGCCTATCTCCTCACGGTCTTCATCGTGCTCTATGCCACGACGAAGCTCGGCCTGCCGCGTCGCGTGATCCTCAATGCGGTGGTCTATGCCGCGATCGTCGAGTTCGCGACGTTGCCGCTCGCGGGCTGGCTGTCGGACATCTTTGGCCGCAAGGCGCTCTATCTCGCCGGCGGCGTGTTCTCGGTGGCGCTGGCGTTTCCGCTGTTCTGGTTCCTCGATACCAAGGAGCCGGCGCTGATCACGCTCGCCCTCGTGGTCACGATGACGCTGACGCATGCGCTGCTGTTCGGACCCAAAGCCGCGTTCATGCCGGAGCTGTTCCGCACTCAGGTGCGCTACAGCGGTGCCTCGCTCGGCGCCAATGTCGCAGCCGCGCTGAGCGGCGGCTTCTCGCCGCTGATCGCGACCGCGCTGCTCGCCTCGGCCGGATCTTACTGGCCGGTGTCGCTCTACATCATCGCGCTGTCGATCATCACCATCATCGCGACGCTAATGACGCCGGAGACGGCGCGTGAGACGCTCAAATCCTGAAAACCGTCGCGCGGCAACTTTCTCGTTGCCCGTCGCGCCCAACGTTGTGGCAACCAGTATCGCAATCGTGATCGCGCCTGCCGTGCGAGCGGGCCGACGCAGTCTCGTGCCTTGCCTTGCATACACGTGTTGACGCCTTCTTATGCGCACTGCCGAAAGCAAATGCATCGGCCCGATCCATTAGCCGCGTTTATACGACGAATTTTTACTTCCAATTTTACTTCGCAAAATCTCAACCCTAGCCTCGCGCGCAACTTGATCACATCGCGGCCGGTCAATGGCGATCGGTGCGGGGCGTTCATCGTAACCAATGAGGGTTGCCATGTCTGATGGGACTAACGTGTCTGATGGGACTAAGGGGACGTTCACTTCCGATCCGGCGGGAATGGAGGCCAAGGCGAACGTCAGATCGACGAAAAAGCTGAGCCGGCGCACGCTGTTGAAGGGCGCCGCCGCAATTGCGGGCGCGGCCGTCGGGTCGGATGCGATCCGCGGATTCCCGACCATCTGGGCGCAGGAGATCAAGGACATCGAGCTACGCCATGTCGGCGTCTCCTATTCCGTGGTGAAGGCGATCGGCGACCAAGCCGCCAAGGATCTCGGCTTCAAGGTGACGATGCAGAACCTCGACACGTCGGCTGCCATCAATCGCTTCATAAGCCAGCCTGATACGGTCGATATCGCCGATCTCGAGGGCTGGCAGGCCAAGCTCGCCGCCAAGCGCAAGGTCATCCAGGGCATCGAGGTCAAGAAGATCAAGGAATTCGACAACATCCTGCCGATCTTCACCAAGGGCGAGATCGACGGCCACAAGATCCCGCGCCAGGGCATCTCGCCCTACGAGGCCATGTACATCTCCAAGCCCGACTCGACCGACCTGCATGACGGCGTCACCGAATGGGCGACCTTCCTGCCGCAGGTCTACAACGCCGACTCCATCGGCTACCGTCCCGACCTCGTCGGCCACGAAGTGACCGAGTGGAAGGATCTGATCGATCCCAAGTTCAAGGGCAAGGCCGCGATCCTCGACGTGCCCGCGATCGGCATCATGGACGCCGCGCTCTGCTTCGAAAGTGCCGGACTGATCAAGTACGGCAACAAGGGCAACATGACCAAGGAGGAGATCGACTTCACCTGCAACAAGCTGATCGAGCTGAAGAAGCAGGGCCAATTCCGCGCGACCTGGACCACTTTCGACCAGTCGGTGCAGCTGATGGCGGCGGGCGAAGTCGTGATCCAGTCGATGTGGTCGCCGGCGGTCGCCGCCGTCCGCGTCAAGGAAATCCCTTGCGTGTACGCACCGGTCAACATCAAGGACGGCAAGGAAGGCTATCGCGGCTGGTGCAACGGCATGGGCCTGATGAAGCATCTCTCGGGCAAGAAGCTCGATTCCGCCTACGAATATCTCAACTGGTATCTCTCGGGCTGGCAGGGCGCCTTCGTCGGCCGCTACGGCTATTACAGTCCGGTGCCCTCGACGGCGAAGAAGTTCCTGACCGCTGCCGAATGGGACTTCTGGTACGACGGCAAGCCGGCGCCGGAAGTGATCAACGATCCCTATGGCGTGGCGATGGAGAAGGCCGGCACCAAGCGTGACGGCGGCTCGTTCCTCGACCGCGTCAAGAACATCTCGTGCTGGAACACGCTGATGGACGAGGCCGCCTACATGAACAAACGCTGGAACGACTTCAAGGTGGCCTGAAACCTGCTTTCCCTGACCTAAACGAAGCACCGGCGCCGTCACGCGCCGGTGCGACAAGATCGACTTCGAGGCATTCGCTGATATGCAGCCCAGTCCAAAACCAGCTCAAACGCCACCACGCGCAAATCTCGCCGGCTGGCTCTATGTCTCGCCGCTGGTTCTGGTGCTCGTTCCGTTCTTCGTGGCCCCGATCCTCGTCGTGCTGGCGGCGAGCTTCTTTTCGACCGACGGCTTTGGCGGGCTGACGCCTGAGTTCACGCTTGCAAGCTATGTCGACGTGCTGCATTCGGCGCTGACGCTGAAGCTCTATCTGGCGACCATCAAGTTCACAGTGCTGACTTGGGTCTTCACGCTGATCATCGGCTTCTTTGTCGCTTATTTTCTCGTCTTCCACGTCCGTAACCAGCTGCTGGCGATCGGCCTGTTTCTGCTGTGCACGGTGCCGTTCTGGACCTCGAACATCATCCGCATGATTTCGTGGATTCCGTTGCTCGGCAAGGAAGGCCTAATCAACCAGGCGCTGCTGGCACTGGGCGTGATCCATCAGCCGCTGGAGGTGCTGCTGTTCTCTGATTTGGCGGTGGTCATCGCCTATGTCCACCAGCTCACGATCTTCATGATCGTGCCGATCTTCAATTCCATGGCGCGGATCGACAAAAAGCTGATCGAGGCCGCGATCGATGCCGGCGCCAGCCGTTTCGACATCCTGCGCCTGATCGTGGTGCCGATGTCCAAGAGCGGTATTGCGCTCGGCACCATCTTCGTGGTCTCGATCGTGATGGGCGACTTCTTCGTCGTCAAGGTGATGTCCGGCGGCGGCTCGGCCTCGGTGGTCAGCGCGTTCTACGAGGACGTCGGCGTGCTGCAATACCCGACCGCGGCCGCAAGCGCTGTGCTGTTGACGCTGGTGCTGGTAGGGATCGTCTCGCTGATCCTGCGCACCGTCGACATCAGGCAGGAGATCACGCGATGAGCGCGGTTCTCGCTGACGTGCCTGAAGCGGTCGCGCCCGCGGCGACCAAGGCGATCGCGCCGAGAAAGGGCGGCCGGCCCTGGACGTTCTACGTGCTGGCGACGCTGTTCGGGCTTTATGTGATCGCGCTCTACGGCCCGATGTTCTGCATCTACATCCTGTCGTTCCAGGATATCCGCGGCGGCCTCGTGTTTCCGATGAAGGGGCATTCGCTGCACTGGTTCGTCGATCTCTTCACCCAGGTGCGGACCGGCGACGTCAAGGGCTCATTTGATCGCTCGATCAAGCTCGCGGTCATCGTCACCGTCATCACGGTGGTGGTCTCCTTCCTGGCCGGGCTCGGTTTCCGCAAGCGCTTCCGCGGCGACACCGTCGTCTTCTACATGATGATCGGCAGCCTGGTCGCGCCCGGCCTCGTGCTCGGCCTCGGCACGGGGCTTCTGTTCCAGGCGCTCGGGCTGAATGCGAGCTGGTACACATCGGCGCTCGGCTCACAGCTGTCATGGACGCTGCCGTTCGGTGTGCTGGTGATGTTCGCTGTGATGTCGCGCTTCAATCACGTCTGGGAGGAGGCGGCCTACGATCTCGGCGCCAGCCGCTGGCAGTCGATCCGGCTGGTGATGATTCCGGTGCTCGCGCCGGGTCTCGTCGCGGTGGCGTTGTTCGGCTTCACGCTGTCCTATGACGAGTTCGCGCGCAGCCTCCAGACCGCAGGTTCGCTGAACACGCTGCCGCTGGAGATCTGGAGCATGACGCTGAACGTCACCTCGCCCTCGCTCTATGCGCTCGGCACCGTGACCACCATCGTCTCCTTCGTCGTCATCGGCGCAAGCCTCGGCAGCATCGTCCTGATCCAGAAGAAGCGCGGCAGTCAGGCCAAAGGTTGAGCAAGGGTTGAGTTGGGAATGAAGAGCGATCGCGGCGATATCGAACTGGCAGGCGTCTGCAAGAGCTTTGACGGCGCGACCTACGTGGTCGACGGCGTCAACCTCAGGATTGCCGATGGCGCCTATTGCTGCTTCATCGGCCCGTCCGGCTGCGGCAAGACCACGATTCTGCGCATGATCGCCGGTCATGAGGACCCGACCGCGGGGGAGATCGTGATCGGCGGTCAGAACGTCGTCGGTCTCGCGCCGGTGCAGCGCCGCACCGCGATGATGTTCCAGTCCTACGCGCTGTTCCCGCATCTGACCGTGCGCGACAACATCGCCTTTGCCTTGCGCGTTCGTGGCCAGTCGAAGTCCGATCGGCTTCGGGCGGCCGACGCCATGATCGAGAAGGTGCGGCTGACGCAGTTCGCCGACCGGTTGCCGGCACAGCTCTCCGGCGGCCAGCAGCAGCGCGTGGCGCTGGCGCGGGCCGCGATCACCGAGCCGCGGGTGCTGCTGCTCGATGAACCGCTGTCCGCGCTCGACGAACAGCTCCGCGTGCAGATGCGTCAGGAGCTGCGGCGGATGCAGCGGGAGCTCGGCATCACCTTCATCCACGTCACCCACACCCAGCTCGAAGCGATCGCACTTGCGGATTTAGTGGTCGTGATGGAGCAGGGCAAGATCAAGCAGGCGGGCGCGGCGCGGGACGTCTATGCCCACCCGCACGACCGCTATGTCGCGGAGTTCATGGGCGGGCAGAACGTGCTGTCTGGCCGTGTCGAGAAGGTCAACGGTGCCAGCTTCACACTCGCGCAGGCCGCTCCTGATGGCATCGAGGTGCCGCTTCAGGCGCGCCCGGCTGTCAGCGTCGGCGACAAGGTCGATATCGCCGTTCGCCGCGACGATGTCGCGCTGGTCAGGCCGGGCAGGGACCTGCCACCCGGCTGCGCCACGGCGTTGCCGAGCCGCGTGGTCGCGATCGAGTACCAGGGCTATTTCGTCAAGGTGATGCTCGACACCGTGCCGGACGATGAATTCGTGGCCTACGTGCCGGAAAAGACCTTCTTCGCAGATCCCTTTACCGTCGGCGATGTCGTGATGGCCACATGGGCCACCGGCAGCGCGTTGCCACTCGCCTAAAACCCCGTCGCGCACAGGAGTATGACCGTGCAGATATCCTTCACACTCAACGGCCGGCCAACCAATGTGGACGTCGAACCGGCGACACTCGTCGCCGAGCTCTTGCGCGAGCAGCTCAATCTGACAGGGACCCATATCGGTTGTGACACCAGCCAGTGCGGCGCCTGCGTCGTGCATCTCGACGGGCTGCCCGTGAAGAGCTGCACGTTGCTCGCCCCCGCCCTCGACGGCGCGACGCTTCTCACCATCGAAGGCCTGCAAGGCGCGCCCGGCTCGAACCAGATGCATCCGATGCAGGAAGCCTTTCGCGAACATCACGGCCTGCAATGCGGCTTCTGCACGCCCGGCATGCTGATGACCGCGATCGCACTCGCCGCCGAGAAGCCGGACCTGACCGAGGCCGATGTCCGTCAAGGCCTCGAAGGCAATATCTGCCGCTGCACCGGCTACCAGAACATCGTCGTCTCGGTGATGGCAGGCGCTGCCGCCATGCACGCCGCCGAGGGAGAGTGACCATGGGCAATGTGATCGGTATCGGCGCCGCACCGAAGCGCAAGGAAGACCAGCGCTTCCTCACCGGGCGCGGCAATTACGTCTCCGACATCAAGCGTCACGGCATGGCGGCGGGCGTGTTCGTGCGCTCGCCGCACGGGCATGCGGTCCTGCGCGGCATCGACACGA
The DNA here is from genome assembly GCF_016612535.1 of Bradyrhizobium diazoefficiens. Classification (NCBI taxonomy): domain Bacteria; kingdom Pseudomonadati; phylum Pseudomonadota; class Alphaproteobacteria; order Hyphomicrobiales; family Nitrobacteraceae; genus Bradyrhizobium; species Bradyrhizobium diazoefficiens. The sequence continues at coordinate 504,444 of NZ_JAENXS010000001.1, read as the reverse complement.
GTGCGGCGCTGGGCTCGCCGGGCGTCATCGCGGTCCTGACCGGGGAGGATGTCAAGGCCGATGGTCTCGGCTCGCTGCCCTGCGGTTGGGGCATCTCGGACGCCAAGGGCGTGCCGATGAAGGAGCCGCCGTTCCCGATGCTGGCGCAGGGCAAGGTGCGCTTCGTCGGCGACATGGTGGCCTTCGTCATCGCCGAGACGCCGGAGCAGGCGAATGCTGCGGCCGAACTCCTGACGATCGACTACGAGGTGCTGCCGTCGGTGGTCGGCGTGCTCGAAGCGGTCAGGCCCGGCGCGCCGCAATTGTTCGACGACGTCCCGAACAACATTTGCTGCGACTGGGAGCTGGGCGACAACGCCGCGGTCGAAACCGCGTTCCGCAAAGCCGCGCATGTCGCAAAGCTCAGCCTCGTCAACAACCGCCTGATCGGCAATCCGATGGAGCCGCGTGCGGCGATCGCGGCATACGAGCCCGGCACCGATCGCTTCACGCTGTGGACCACCAGCCAGTTCCCGCATGTCGTGCGCTTCCTGATGGGCGCGCTGGTGCTGAACATTCCACAACACAAGCTGCGGGTGGTCGCGCCGGATGTCGGCGGTGGCTTCGGCGTCAAGCAGTTCCATTACGGCGAGGAGGCCGTGATTACCTGGGCCGCCAAGCGCGTGATGCGGACGATCAAATGGGTCGCGAGCCGCTCGGAGGGCTACGTGTCCGACCGTCACGGCCGGGATCACGTCACCGAGGCTGAGCTGGCGCTCGACGAGACCGGAAAGTTTCTCGCCTTCCGCGTCAATACGCTCGCCAATATGGGCGGCTATCTCTCGACCTTCGGGCCGAACATTCCGACCAATCTTTACGGCCCCTTGCTTGGCGGCGTCTACACCACGCCCGCGATCTACTGCAATGTGAAGGTGGTCTTCACTAACACCGTGCCGGTCGATGCCTACCGCGGCGCGGGCCGCCCAGAGGCCACCTTCGTGCTGGAGCGCATCGTCGATGTCGCAGCCAGCGAGATGGGCATCGACCGCGTCGAGATCCGCCGTCGCAACATGATCCCGAAGGAGGCCTATCCCTATCAGACGCCCGTACTTGTACAGTACGATTCCGGCGATCCGATGGGCTGTCTCGACGGTGCGCTGGTTGCGGCCGACGTCCAAGGTTTTGGCATCCGCAAGGCGGCCTCCGCCAGCAAGGGCAAGTTCCGCGGGCTCGGCTATTCCACCTATGTCGAGGCGTGCGGCCTTGCGCCCTCGCGTTTCGCAGGACGGCTGGGCGCACGCGGCGGCCTCTATGAAAGCGCCACGGTGCGCGTGCATCCGACCGGCCAGGTGACGGTCATGATCGGCACGCACAATCACGGCCAGGGCCACGAAACCACCTTCGCGCAGATCGTTTCCGAAAAGCTCGGCGTGTCCTTCGAGAATGTCGACATCGTGTTCGGCGACACCGATCGGGTGCAGTTCGGCATGGGCACCTATGGCTCCCGATCGCTGGTGGTTGGTGGCGCCGCACTGTCGAAGGCGACCGACAAGGTGATCGCCAAGGGCAAGAAGATCGCCTCCCATCTGCTCGAGGCGGCCGAGGTCGACATCCAGTTCGAGAGTGGCAAATTCTCGGTTGCGGGAACGGACCGTACCAAGACGTTCGAGGAGATCGCGGGCGCTGCCTATGTGCCGCACAATTATCCGCTTGAGGTGCTGGAGCCGGGGCTTGAGGAGCAGGCCTATTACGACCCCGTCAACTTCACCTATCCCGGCGGCTGCCATATCGCCGAGGTCGAGGTCGATCCGGAGACCGGCACGGTAACGCTCGTGAATTACACCGCGGTCGACGATGTCGGCACGGTCATCAATCCGATGATCGTCGAGGGCCAGTTGCACGGCGGCATCGTGCAGGGTGTCGGCCAGGCGCTGTTCGAGAACGCCGTCTATGACGAGGGCTCCGGCCAACTCCTCTCGGGCTCGCTGATGGACTATTGCATGCCGCGCGCCGACCACATGCCGATGATGAAGGTTACGACCCACTCGACGCTCTGCACGCACACGCCGATGGGCGTGAAGGGCTGCGGCGAGGTCGGCACCATCGGCTCGCCTGCCGCCGTCATCAACGCCGTGGTCGACGCGCTCGCACATCTCGGTGTCACCCATGTCGACATGCCGGCGACCCCGAACCGGATCTGGCGACTGCTGCAAAACGCGTCGCTGCCGGTCGCCGCGGAATAGGGAGGACAACATGAAGCCATTTACTTATCACCAGCCCAACCAGATTCCCGACGCGGCGAAACTCCTGACCTCGATCGAGGACAGTAAGCTCGTTGCCGGCGGCATGACGTTGATCCCGACGCTGAAGCAGCGGCTGGCCAATCCGCCTGCACTGGTCGATCTCTCCAAACTCGCAAATCTCAAGGGCATCACCGACGATGGCGCCACCATCACCATTGGCGCGATGACGCCGCACGCGGTGGTGGCGGCCTCGCAACTGGTGCAGTCAAAAATCCCCGGGCTCGCGGCGCTGGCCTCGATGATCGGCGACCCCGCTGTGCGCAACCGCGGCACCATCGGCGGCTCGGTCGCCAACAACGACCCGGCGGCGGATTATCCGGCCGGCGTGCTCGGCCTTGGCGCCACCATCGTCACCAGCACGCGTGAGATCGCGGCCGACAAGTTCTTCCTCGGCCTGTTCGAGACGGCGCTTGAGGTCGGCGAGATCATCACCGCGATCCGTTTTCCTGTGCCGCTTAGGGCGGGCTACGCAAAGTTCAAGGCGCCGGCATCGCGTTATGCGCTGGTCGGCGTGTTCGTCGCGAAATTCGCCGATGGTGTTCGCGTCGCCGTGACTGGCGCAGGCTCCGGCGTATTCCGCGTGCCGCCGATGGAAGCGGCGCTGTCGGGCAATTTCGATCCGTCCGCGATCGCGGCGATCAAGATCGACACCGACGGTCTCACCTCCGATATCCACGCCGAGGCCGATTACCGTGCGCATCTCGTCACGGTGATGGCCAAGCGCGCCGTCGACGCGGCGCTCAGCTAGCTCTTTAGGGTCGATGATGACTGATGGTTCCGGCCGAACGGCCTTCCCGCCGGCGCCGACTGGCCTTGGCGCGCTTTCTGCAACCGAGATCATGGCCGGCTACCGGCGCAAGGCGTTCACCCCACGCGACGTCGTCGACGATACCATCGCCGCGCTTCAGGCCGCGAACGAAGCCTGCAACGCGGTGGTGACGCCGATGTACGAGCAGGCGCGGGCGGAGGCCGATCGTCTCACCAGGCAGATGCGCGCGGGCGAGGCCAAGGGGCCGCTCGCCGGCGTGCCGGTCACGATCAAGGACCTCGTTTTCGTCGCGGGCGTGCCGGCCTATGGCGGCTCGCCCATGAACAAGAGTTTTGTGCCCGAGGCCGATGCCGCCGTGGTGTCGGCGCTGAAGGCTGCGGGTGCAATCATCACCTGCAAGACTACGACCTGCGAGTCCGGTTACAAGCTCACGGCGGACAGTCCGGTCACGGGGACCACGCGAAACCCCTGGAATCCCGGTCGCACCAGCGGCGGGTCCAGCGGCGGCGCGGCGGCGGGCGTCGCGGCCGGCTGCGGCCCGATCGCGATCGGCACCGATGGCGTTGGCTCGGTCCGCGTGCCGGCATCCTTCTGCGGCGTGTTCGGGTTGAAGCCGACCTTCGGCCTCGTGCCGCGCTCGCCCGGTTTCTCGCCGCCGTCCTGGGCGTCGCTCGCGCACACCGGACCGATTACGCGGACAGTCGCGGATGCCGCGCTGACACTGGAAATTATCGCCGGCTACGACATGCGCGATGCCGCAAGTCTGCCCGTGCCCTCCCGCCGTTTCGATACGAACGCGGGACGCCTGGATGGCATTCGCATCGGCGCCAGCGCCGATCTCGGCTACGCCGCCGTCAGTCCCGACGTGTGCGCAGCATTTGGCAAGGCACTCGCGATTCTCGATTCCTGCGGCGCGCAGGTCACCATGGATGGTCCCGGGCTCGATCCGGGCATCCTGGACCACACGCTGAAGCCGATCGCCTTCACCGAGCAGGCGGCGGCGGTCGCGACCAGGACCACAGCCGATCTCGCCAGCTCCGAAGCCGATTATCGCGCTGTTGTTGCGGCCGGGCGTCATTACAGCGGCACGGACTATGTCGAGGCTGGCTATCGCCGCGGCCAGGCGCGCAGCGCCTTCGTGAAATTGTTCGAACGCGTCGACGTGCTGGTAACGCCGACGGTCGCGGTGACCGCGTTCGAGGCCGGCCGGATCGGCATCGACACGGTCGACGGCAGCAAGGTCGATCCGCATCTCGGCTGGTCGCCTTTCACTTGGCCGATCAATCTTGCTGGTCTTCCGGCGGCGACGCTGCCCTGCGGCTTCGATCGCGATGGCATGCCGATCGGGCTTCAGATCATCGCGCCCTGGCTCGACGAGCCCACCATCTTCCGCATCGCCGCAGCGTTCGAGCAGGCGCAGCCCTGGGCAAAATTCTGGCCGTCGCTGGTGCTGCGCGAGGAGGGACGGGCGCGGACCAAGGCGTGAAGGAGCTCCGAGGGGGAGGACCCCCTTGTCTTGCTGATCCGGGCCTGGAAATTTTTGACTGGCCCTCTTGAAATCATTTTCCGCTTTTCTAAGTGGTTTTTCGCCGCGAGAGCGGTGTACCGGACGCCAGATCGGGTCCGGTGCGGGCGCTGGGCCGGTGTTCTCGGATAAACACAGTCCCGCGCTCCTTCGTATCCATCTTGCTCTTTGGAGGACTTGGTTATGAGGACCACATTCGACTTTGCGCCGCTGTGGCGCTCCACCATCGGCTTCGATCACCTGGCCGATCTCGTCGACAGCACGCTTCGCCAGACGACCGAAGACAGCTACCCCCCTTACAACATCGAGCGGTCCGGCGAGGACCATTACCGGATCAGCCTCGCCGTGGCGGGGTTCGGCGTCGACGACATCACGGTGACGGCCGAGCAGAACGCGCTCACGATCGAAGGCAGGAAGCCTGACGGCGCCGCGCGCGAATACCTCTATCACGGCATCGCGGCGCGGCCGTTCCGGCGGGTCTTCAACCTCGCCGATTATGTCCAGGTGAAGCAGGCGTCCTTCCGGGACGGTCTCTTGATCATCGACCTGTTCCGCGAGGTTCCGGAAGCGATGAAGCCGCGTCGGATCCAGATCGGGGGCGGGGATTTCCCTGCCGCTCAGATCGAGCAGAAGGCAGCCTAACCGCTTTATCGAGGAATTGGCGGGACGTGGCGTGCGAAGCCGCGTCCGCGCTCCGGATGCATGAAGGAGAAAACAATGGCATTTCGTGATCTCATTCCCTGGTCGGGGAAACAGGAGCTTGCACCTGTCCGCGACAGCTTCGACCCGTTCCTGACGCTTCATCGCGAGATGAACCGGCTGTTCGATGACGTGTTTCGCGGCTTCGCCGGGACCAACCTTTCCCCGATGATGGAGGGTCGTTTCGGCTGGCCCAAGGTCGAACTCAGCGAGACCGACAAGCTGCTGACCGTCACGGCCGAACTTCCGGGCCTGACGGAGAAGGACGTCGAAGTTGAAATCGCCAACGGCGTCCTCACCCTCCGCGGTGAGAAAAAAGCCGAGCGCAATGGCGAAGGCAGGTATTTCACCGAGCGCTACTACGGCGCCTTCGAGCGGCAAGTCCCGCTCGACGGCGTCGAGGAGGACAAGGCCGAAGCGTCGTTCAGGAATGGCGTGCTGACCGTCTCACTGCCCAAGTCCGGAAAGCCGCGCGAAGGCGTCAAGCGCATCGCGATCAACACGCAATAGCACGAACCCGGGTGGCGGCGATGTTCACCGCCACCCGATTATCAGACATACACTTGCCTTTCGAAAGGAGCATTAGAGGAGGCACAACCGATGACCAAAGCGAACACGAATGCCGGCAATCTCAATCCGCTGTTTCATCCCGCGGCACATTACGGCTCGCCTGCTGAGGTCCTGGACGCAGAGGAGCTGTCTGCACCGGAGAAGCGGATCATCCTGTCGTCCTGGGCCTCCGACATGTACGCGGTCGAATCCTGCCCAGCTTTGCGCGAAATTCCCGGCATGAGCCACACCGTCCGACTCGCCGATATTCTCGCAGCCTTGCGCCGGCTCGACGCGACAATGATGACGACCGGCCGCGCGGGGGCGGCGTCTCGATGCGGTTGCGTCGGCCTTGGTGGCTTCGAACTCGGCCCGCCGCAGAACGGCGAGGCGCCTGATGCTCACGCCGACTGTCCTGGGGCTGGTGCTGCTCGGCCAGGTTTCGCCGGCGTGGGCCGTGCCATTTTTGGCCCTGCAAGGCTGGATCTTCTCGGCCCGCGATAGCGCGTGAGGCAGCTGTCCGGTGCGCTTGTCGTCGCAAGATGTTCGAGAGAAACGCTGAATTCGGGCTTGGGCGCGCTCACGAGAGCTCAATCGGACCGCCGCGGCCGCTGAGCTCTTCGTCGAGGCGCAGATAGTGGGCGAGATAGTCGTGCAGCGCGGTTGCCGCCTTCGAGGTCGCGCCGCTCGATTTGTAGAGCAGCAGCTCGATCTTCGGCAGCGGCGGCAGGCCTTCATTGGGGCCGATCTCGCGCATCGCCGGCACCAGCGCACTGCGGCCGAGCACGGTGACGGCCATGCCGGCGAAGGCCGCCGCTTGCAGGCCGCCGACGCTTTCGCTGACGCAGGCGATGCGCCAGCGCAAATTCGCGCGTTCCAGCGTATCGATGGCGTAGTCGCGATAGATGTTACCGGGCGGCAAGAGCGCCAGCGGGATCGGGCGTTCCTGGTGCGCGGCAGAGTGCTCGCCGGTCATCCAGACCAGCTGCTCGCGGCGTACCACCTGGCCGCCGGTGAAATCATTCATGCGGGTGACGAGTGCGATGTCGACGTCGCCGCGCTTGACGAGACCGACCAGCGGCGTCGACAGCGCGCAGTTGAGCTCGACTTGCACGCGCGGAAACGATTTTCGGAACACGCTCAGAATCTGCGGCAGCATGAACGCCGCATAGAGGTCGGGCGTGCCGAGCACGACCTGGCCCTCGATCTCCTGCGACGCCAGTTGCGAGATCAGCTCGTCATGCAACCGCAGGATGGATTTGGCGTAGGTGAGAACCGTCGTGCCGTCGTCGGTCAGCATCAGCCTTCGCCCGGCATGCTCGAATAATTGCTTGCCTGTGAGCTCCTCTAGCCGCTGCAATTGCAATGTGATTGCCGGTTGGGTGCGACCCAGCCGTCGTGCGGTCTCGGTGATGCTGCCGGTCTCGACCACCGAGATCAGCGACCGGAGCATGCGGATGTCGAGACTGATGAGGTTCATGCAGCGTCCATATCGCCCGGAATTTATGCAAGTTCCATGCTAGGGCGGACCGACGAGGGCGTCGCCTTGAAGACCTGAACGGGCCGGCCATTGGCCCGCTGCTCATTTGGTCCTATGACTTACCCGAATCAGACGACGAAATCAGGGAGTGAAGCCATGACACGGACCACCCGACGCAGGGTGCTCACTGCGGCAGCCGCGATGACCGCGGTCAGCCTCGTAGACACGGCCCCGGCTGCAGCGCAGGCCGCACCGAAGCCGATCTTCCCGGTGCCGATGGTCACGATCCCGATCGTCGGCGAGACCCAAGTGTTCCAGGTCCGCCGCATCTACTGCATCGGGCGCAACTACGCCGCGCATGCGATTGAGCGCGGCTCGGATCCGAACCGCGAGCCGCCGTTCTTCTTCCAGAAGCCGACCGATGCAATCCAGAACGTCGCGATCGGCGAGGTCGCCGATCATCCCTATCCGTCGCTGACCAAGAACTATCATCATGAGGTCGAGTTGGTCGCTGCGCTGAAATCCGGCGGCACCAACATCCCGGCCGAGAAGGCGCTAGATCACGTCTATGGCTATGCGCTCGGTCTCGACATGACCCGACGCGATCTCCAGAACGGCATGGCCGCGGAGAAGAAGCCGTGGGAGATCGGCAAGAGCTTTGACCATGCTGCGGTGCTCGGTCCGATCCATCCTGCGAGCAAGACTGGTCACTTCGACAAGGGCGCGATTTCGCTCGCGATCAACGGCACGGTGAAGCAGAGCTCGGATCTCAGCAAGATGATCTGGAGCGTCGCCGAGCAAATCGCAAAACTGTCGGAAGCGTTCGAGCTGAAGGCCGGCGACATCATCTATTCCGGCACGCCGGAGAATGTCGGCCCCGTGGTGAAGGGCGACGTGCTGTTGTGCAAGCTTGAGGGCCTGCCGGACATGTCGATCAAGATCGTGTAGTTTTTCGCCTTCCTCGTAGGAACCGCGCGAGGGAGTGGACTACCGGCGCGGCCTCTACGCCGCGGCCTTCGGCCGCAGCCGGTCAACCGTCCGCGCGATCAGCGACGCGACCTCTGCCACCTTCGGCCCGATGCGAAACTCCGGCCCTGCAACGACGACGGAGAGCCTGCGATCACCGATCGGCAGCGGGATCGCGGCTCCAGCGAGATCGCGACTGTAGTCGGCAAAACTCTGGCAGTAGCCGCGCGCGATCGAATTGCGCAGCTCCGCCTCCACCGCCTCGATGCTGATCGGCGTCGACGGACCATATTGCTTGAACTCGATCTTGCGATAGACGGAGTCGCGTTCTTCCTGTGAATATTGCAACAGCAGTGCGCGGCCGCTGGCGGTGGCGTGGATCGGCACGCGGTGGCCGATGGTGGCGAAATAGCGGATCGCGGCTTGGGATTCGACGACGTCGATGAATACTGCCATGACACCCGCCGGTGCCACGATGGACGCGGTCTCGCCGGTCTCGGCCGACAGGTCGGCGATCAGCGTATGTGTCCAGGGCGGCAGCGGCTCGACCTCGGAGATCATCCGCGCCATCGCCAGCCACCGCGGCGTCGGATAGAAGCCGGCGCGGGGTCGCGGCTCGTAGAGATAGCCCTTCTCCGACAGCGTCGCGAGCAGGTTGAAGGTCGACGAACGCGGCCAGCCGAAATGATCGGCGATCTCGGCAAGCGTCGCGGGCTTCCTCGTTTGCGCGAAGAATTCCATGATCTCCAGGACGTTTGCGGCTTGGCGAACGATCATGGCGGGCTTTGCGTCCTGCTCTAGGGCTGGCCGAGGATTTTCTTCGCGGCACGAAGATGCGGCTTGTCGATCATCTGGCCGTCGAGCCGCAGCGTGCCGGAGTTCGGATTGCTGGCGAAGGCTGCGATCACCTTCTCTGCCCAGGTGCGCTCGGCCTCTGTCGGTGCGAACGCCGCGTTGACGACGTCGACATGCTTCGGATGGATCAGCGCCTTGGCCGAAAAGCCGTCGCGCCGCGCCGCGCGCGTTTCCTGCTCGAGGCCAGCGAGATTGTCGATGTCGGTATAGACGGTGTCGATTGGCGCAACTTCGGCCGCCGCCGCTGCCATCAGGCAGAGATCGCGCGCGAGGCGATAGGGACTGTGGAACACGCCGCCTGAAGCCTTCTCGGTGGCGCCGAGCGAAGCCGAGAGATCCTCAGCGCCCCACATCAATCCGGCAAGGCGAGGGGAGCAGCCCTTGTAGCTGCCGAGCCCGAAGATCGAACCGGCAGTTTCAGTCGCGACGCAGACGATGCGCGTCGTGCCAACCGCGATGCCGGCTGCAGCTTCCAGGGCTTCGAGCCAGGTTGCGACCTGCCGCACGTCGTCGCCGCCCTGCGATTTCGGCAGCACAATGCCGTCGGGTCTGCCCGGCATCACCGCGGCGAGATCGGCGAGCGTCATGCCGGTGTCGAGTGCGTTGACGCGGACATAAAGCTGGTGCGGGCCACGCCGGCCCTTCAGCATCGTCAGCGTCAGCCCGCGTGCCTCCGGCTTCTTGTCGGTGACGACAGAGTCTTCGAGATCGATTATCAGCGCGTCGGCCTTGCCTTCGCTTGCCTTCTCGAATTTGCGCGGGGAATCGCCCGGTACGAACAGCATCGAACGCATCAGACCGGCCTCTTGTGCATCATCGCCATGCGGCGGCATTTTCCGACGATCTCGTCGTTCTGGTTCAAGGCGTGGTGCTCGAACTCGACGATGCCCGCCTTGGGGCGCGATTTGGATTCCCGCAACGACAGCACCTTCGTCGTCGCCCGCAAGGTGTCGCCATGGAAGACAGGTTTCGGAAAAGTCACGTCGGTCATGCCGAGATTGGCGACGGTGGTGCCCATGGTCGTATCATAGACCGTCATGCCGATCATGATGCCGAGGGTGTAAAGGCTGTTGAAAATGCGCTGCCCGAATTCGGTCTTCTCGGCAAAATGCGCGTCGATGTGCAGCGGCTGCGGATTGAGCGTCAGCAGGCTGAACATGGTGTTGTCCATCTCCGTGACGGTCCGGGTCAGCGGATGCCTGAACTCCTGACCCACGGAAAAGTCCTCGAAATAAAGTCCTGCCATCGCGGTTTCCTCCCTCTTGTCATGCGATTTGGCCCGCGCTGCGATTAAGGCGGCGCAGTCAGGTGAACTGCTTTTTGCTCCGCGAGCCGCTCGATCTCCTCAGGCGAGAAGCCCGCCTCAGCCAAGATGTCGCGGCCATGCTGGCCGAGCGTCGGCGCGGGGCCGGCGGGCTCGGGCTGGGTCACGCTCCAGGTCGAGGGCACGCGCATCTGGCGGATGCGGCCTTCCACGGGATGATCGACCGTCCTGAAGAAGTCGATTGCCTCGAGGTGCGGATCGTCCAAAATCGTCTCCAGCGTGTGCATCGGCATCACCGGAATGTCGGCGCACTCCAGCAGCTCGCGCCACTCCGCGGTCGTGCGCGTGAGGAAAATGTGGCCGATTTCTTCGTAGATCTCGTCGATGTGCTTGGTGCGCGCGGCATGGTTGGCAAAGCGCGGCTGCTGCAAGAATTCCACCCGGCCGATCGCCTCGAAGAAGCTGCGCCAGTGCTTGTCGTTGTAGATGAGAACGCAGAGATAGCCGTCGCTGGTCTTGTAGGGGCGGCGATAGCGCGATAGCAGGCGGGTGTAGCCCCCATGGTCGAGCGGCGGATCGTAGGTGAGCCCGCCGAGATGATCGACCAGCACGAACTCCGTCATGGATTCGAACATCGGCACGTCGATGCGCTGCCCGATGCCAGTGCGTTGTTGGTGCATCAATCCGCCCATGATGGCATTGACCATCATCAGACCGACGATGCGGTCGGCGATGGTGACGGGAACGTAGCGCGGTGTGCCGTCACCGGCCGCCGCGAGCAGCGTCGGAATCGTCGCCGCGCCCTGGATCAGATCGTCATAGGCGGGCTTTGCCGCATAGGGGCCGGACTGGCCGTAGCCGAACGCACCGACATAGACGATCGTGGGATTGATCGCGGCCAACGTCTCGTAGTCGAGGCCAAGCCGCGCCATCGCTTGCGGGCGCACGTTATACACCAGCGCGTTGGCGCGCTTGGCCAACTGCAGCAGCGCGTCGCGCCCTTCCTTCTTCTTGAGGTCGAGCACGATGCTGCGCTTGCCGCGGTTGGCATTGAGAAACATCCCGCCCATGCCGGGCGTGCGGCCGGGACCGATCTGGCGAACGATGTCGCCCTCGGGGCTTTCGACCTTGATGACATCAGCGCCCATGTCGGCCAGCACCTGGGTGCCGTAGGGGCCCATCAGCACGGAGGTCAGGTCGAGAATGGTGAAGCCGGCGAGCGGTCCCATGGGGCCTCGTTGGATGAATTCATATATGTGGAATTAGAATTCATAAATCTGGAAAGTCAATCCAAACGGTCCCCGTTGGAGCCGCATGGCTTCCTGCACAATTCATATACTTGACAGATAAATTCACATACATGTATTTTTAACTCAAGCAAGAATTGGAGTGAGGGACCGACGGCTGGCAGCGACAGGCTGCCGCCTTCGGCGTGGGGGCGCGTCAAGGAGAAGCAAATGAAGAAGAATCTGGTCCGGGCTACAGCCGTGCTCGCGCTTTCGCTGCCGGTTTCGATGACGTCGGCGCAGGCGCTGGAGCTGAAGGTCGCCGATAGCTTCCCCGCCGGACACTATCTCGTCCGCCTGATGCTCAAGCCGTGGATGGACGACGTTACCAAGCGCACCAATGGCGCGGTGACCTTCACCTATTATCCGAACCAGCAGATCGGCAAGGCCGCCGACATGCTGCGGCTGACGCAATCCGGCGTCGTCGACATCGGCTACATCGGGCCGTCCTACGTCTCCGACAAGATGCCGCTGTCGGAAGTCGCGCAATTGCCGGGTGCGTTCGCGACCAGCTGCCAGGGCACGCTCGCTTATTGGAAGACCGCGCGCGAGGGCGTGCTGGCTAAACAGGAATACGCACCCAACAAGATCAAGTTGCTGATGGCCGTGGTGTTGCCGCCCTACCAGGTGTGGACCGTCAAATCGAAGGTCGAAACGACCAAGGACATGAGTGGCCTGAAGCTGCGTACCACCGGCGGCGCGCAGGATTTGACGCTGCGCGCGCTCAGCGCGGTGCCGGTGCGCATGGCGGCGCCGGATGCTTACGAGTCTCTGTCGCGCGGCACGATGGACGGACTGCTGTTCCCGATGGAGAGTGTCGTGGCCTATGGCTTGGACAAGCTCGTCAAGCACGCCACCGAAGGCGTCAGCTTCGGCAGCTTCATCGTCGCTTACTCGATCAACCAGTCGGTCTGGGACAAATTGCCTGACGACGTGAAGAAGGCGATGAACGAAGCCTCTGACGCGATCGAGCCAACGGCCTGTGCGCAGGTCGACAAGGAGACGGAGACGACCAAGAAGCATCTCCAGGACGAAGGTGTCAGCTTCGATCCGTTGCCGGAGGCCACGCGCACCGAGATGAAAGACAAGCTCAAGGGCGTCGGCCAGGAGTGGGCGTCCGGGCTTGATAGCCGTGGCAAGCAGGCCTCCGCCGCGCTGAAGGAGTTCGAAGGTCTGCTCGCAGCCGGCGGCACGAAGTAATCGTCAACGCGATATCGATGAGGGGGAGGCGCGTGAAGTGATCAAGCGGGCAGGAGACGTGCTCGGCGCGCTGGAGCGCGCGCTGACGGTGATCGCGGTGGCGTTCATGTTTGTGATCATGATGCTGGTCGTGACCGACGTGTTCATGCGCTACGCGCTGAACAGTCCGTTCTCCTTCACCTATGATCTGATCGGGCTTTATCTCCTCGCCGGCGTGTTCTTCTTCACGGTCTCGGACGCTCTGCGCGAGCACGTCCATGTCGGTGTCGATATCCTGCTGTCGCGCTTCTCGCCGGCGGGACGGCGGCTGTCGGAGATCGTCACCGCGCTTGTAGGCCTGTTCGTCTTCGTCCTGATCTGCAAGGTCGGCCTCGAGCGCGCGATCGAAAATTACGAGCAGCAGGATGTGCTGGCCGGCGCCATCCCCTGGCCGACCTGGGTCTCGGCGGCGCTGGTGCCGCTCGGCTGCGGCGTGCTGGTGCTGCGACTGGCGTTGCAACTCGTCGGCAACATGCTGAGCCTGGTGACCGGGCGCGACCTTTATCCGCTGCCGCCAGTGACCGGCATCGGCGAAGCCAGATCCTTTGAGTAGCGGCAGGCATTCATGACACCTTTCATCGTTCTCGCCTTGCTCTTTGCCCTGCTCGCGCTCGGAACGCCCGTTGGCTTTGCGATGGCTTTTTCAGGCTCGGTCGGCCTCGTCATGGTGGGCGGTTGGGGGACGCTGTTCGGCATCCTGCAGACCGCACCGCTCTCGACTGTGTCCTCGTACGAGCTGATCACGATCCCGATGTTCCTGCTGATGGCGGACCTCGTGCTGCTGTCCGGTGTCGCCGACGATCTTTTCAAGACAGCCTCGGCCTGGGTCGGCCGCATTCCCGGCGGGCTCGGTATGGCGACGGCGCTCGCCGGCGCGGGCTTTGGCGCGATCTGCGGCACCTCGACCGCATCGGCCGCGACGCTGTCCTCGACCAGCCTGCCGGCGATGATCCGTCAGGGCTATGAGCCCAGGATGGCCGCGGGTGTCGTCGCGATCTCCGGCACGCTGTCGATGCTGCTGCCGACCAGCGTCGCGCTGGTGATCTTCGGCCTGCTGGCCGAGGTGAACATCGGCAAGCTCCTGATCAGCGGCATCATCCCGGCGATCCTGGTGACGTTCACCATCATGGCCACGATCTACTTCCTGGTCTGGCAGGATCCGTCGCGCGCGCCCGCCGCCAAGTCGGTGCCGTGGCGTGAGAAATTTGCGCTGCTGTGGCAGGTCTCGCCGATGGTGGTGCTGTTCTCCATCGTCACAGGCACGATCTATCTTGGCGTCGCGACGCCGACGGAGGCCTCGGCGTTCGGTGCGTTCGGCGCCTTCCTGCTCGCCATCGTCAAGGGCAAGATCACGCCGACCTCGCTCTACAAGACGCTGCTGCGCGCCTGCCACGGCACCTGCATGATCATCATGATTTTGGTCGGCGCCTCGATCTTCGGCTATTTCTTCACGCTCACTCATGTCACCCAGGACCTCGTTGCCTGGATCGGTTCGCTGCCGACCTCGCGCTGGGTAATCATCACACTGATCCTGTGCGGCTACATCGTGCTCGGCTCCTTCATGGACCAGATCGCGATCCTGGTGCTGACGGTGCCGATCGTGCTGCCCCTGATCAAGACGCTCGGGTTCGACCCGATCTGGTTCGGCGTCATCAAGATCGTCACCGCCGAGGTCGGCATGATCACACCGCCGGTCGGGCTGAACTGCTTCATCGTCGCCCGCTATGCCAAGCGGCCGGTGGCGGAGGTGTTCCACGGCACCCTCCCGCATTTTATCGCACACCTGTTCGCGATCGCGATCCTGGTGGCGTTTCCGTCTATCATCCTCTGGCTGCCCTCGCAGATGGGGCGCTAGGCCTAACGAGCCTCCACAAGGAGACCATCATGGATTTCGCGCTTACCGATCAGCAGGAAGCCATTCGCGACGCCATCGCAAAGATCTGCGAGGGTTTTCCCGACGCCTATTGGTTGAAGAAGGACCATGATGGCGGCTTCCCGCACGATTTTCACAAGGCGCTGGCTGATGCCGGCTGGCTCGGCATCTGCGTGCCGGAAGCTTACGGCGGCTCGGGGCTCGGCATTACCGAAGCCGCGATCATGATGCGCACGATTGCGGAGTCCGGCGCCGGCATGTCCGGCGCTTCTGCCGTGCATATCAACGTGTTCGGCCTCAACCCGGTGGTCGTGTTTGGCACCGAGCAGCAGCGCAAGCGCATGCTGCCGCCAATGGTGGAAGGCCGCGAGAAGGCGTGCTTCGCCGTCACCGAACCCAACACCGGCCTGAACACCACGCAGCTGAAGACCCGTGCGGTCGCCAAGAACGACCGCTACATCGTCAACGGCCAGAAGGTGTGGATCTCGACAGCGCAGGTGGCGCACAAGATTTTGCTGCTGGCGCGCACCACCCCGCTGGAGGAGGTGCGCTCGCCGACGCATGGTCTGAGCCTGTTCTATACGGACTTCGACCGCAACAAAATCAAGGTTCATGAGATCGAGAAGATGGGCCGCAAGATCGTCGATTCCAACGAGCTGTTCTTCGAGGATTTCGAGATCCCGATGGAGGATCGCATCGGGGAAGAGGGCAAAGGCTTCCAGTACATCCTCGAAGGCATGAACCCCGAGCGTATCCTGATCGCGGCGGAAGCCGTCGGCCTCGGCAAGCTGGCGCTGTCGCGCGCGACCGAATACGCCAAGACGCGGGTGGTGTTCAACCGTCCGATTGGCAAGAACCAGGGTATCCAGTTTCCGCTTGCGACCAATTGGGTCGAGCTTGAAGCTTCCTGGCTGATGGTGATGTCGGCGGCCTGGCAATACGACAAAGGCATGGCTTGTGGCGCTGCCGCCAATGCCGCGAAATATCTCGCGGGCGAGGCCGGCTACCATGCCTGCGAGCAGGCGGTGATGACCCATGGCGGCTTCGGTTACGCCAAGGAGTTCCACGTCGAGCGCTATTTGCGCGAAGTCCTGATCCCGCGCATTGCACCGGTCAGCCCGCAACTCGCGCTCAGCTTCATTGCGGAAAAGGTACTAGGGCTCGCCAAGTCATATTAGGACTCAGAGCTCGGGAGGATCGCCATGAACCTCGCTCAACATCTCCTGCGCGCCGCCAGGGCCGACGCGTCCGCGCCGGCGCTGTTCAAGGGCCTAACGCCGGTCGCCGATTACGGTCGGCTCGCCGCGACGGTGTCCTCGCTCGCCGCATCGCTCCAGCAGCGCCTAGGCCTCGCCAAGGGCGGTCGCGTCGCGCTATTGATGAAGAACGTGCCCGACTATGTCGCGTGCCTCTATGCCTGCTGGCATGCCGGGCTGGTCGCCGTTCCCATCAACGCCAAGCTGCACCCGCGCGAGATCGCATTCATTCTCGACAATTCCGGCGCCGCGGTCGTGTTCGTGACCGAGGACATGGCGAACGTGGCGTCGGAAGCGTTGGCGCTCGGCACGGCCAAGCCGCGCATCATCGAGATCGGCTCAGTCGAACATCGCGGCCTTGAGAAAGTCGACGGCATCGCCATTGCGGATGTCGCCATTACCGATCCCGCCTGGATCTTCTACACCAGCGGCACCACCGGCCGGCCCAAGGGCGCGGTGCTCAGCCATCGCAACCTGCTTGCGATGTCGCTGAACTATCTCGCCGAGATCAACCCGGTCGTATCAGGCGAAGCGCTGCTACACGCCGCGCCGATGTCACATGGGTCCGGCCTCTATATGCTGCCCCATGTGCTCGGCATGGGCGCGCAGATCATTCCGGAGAGCGGCCGCTTCGAGCCGGACGAGATTTTGGAGCTGACGGCAAAGCGCAATGGCATCTCGTTCTTCGCCGCGCCGACCATGGTGCGGCGCTTGTCGGTCGCGGCGGAAGCTACGGGTGCGTTCGCGCCGGGGCTGAAGACCATCATCTATGGCGGCGGCCCCATGTATGTCGCCGATTGCAAGGCTGCACTCAGCGTGTTCGGGACGAAGCTTGTCCAGATCTACGGTCAGGGCGAGACACCGATGACCATCACTTATCTACCGAAATCCATGCATGTCGATGCGGGGCATCCGCGCCACGAGGAGCGCTTGGCCTCGGTCGGCATCGCGCAGGGCGTCGTGCAGGTGCGAACGGCGGACGAAACGGGCCGAGACGTTGCGCCGGGCGAGATCGGCGAGATCATCGTGCGCGGCGACACCGTCATGTCCGGCTATTGGCAGAACCCGGACGCCACCGCGAGCACACTCCGCGATGGCTGGCTCTACACCGGCGACATGGGCGCCTTCGACACCGACGGCTTCCTCACGCTGAAAGACCGCTCCAAGGACGTCATCATTTCCGGCGGCACCAACATCTATCCACGCGAGGTGGAGGAGGTGCTGCTGCGGCACGAGGGCGTCGCCGAAGTCTCCGTGATCGGGAGGCCGCATCCGGACTGGGGCGAGGAGGTGGTGGCTGTCGTCGTTCCCGTCGTGGGCAGGGCGGTCACGCGGGACGAGCTCGACCAAATGTGCAATGCCTGGATCGCGCGCTTCAAGCGGCCGAAGCATTATTACCTGACCGGCGAATTGCCCAAGAACAGCTACGGCAAGATCGTGAAGACGGAGCTACGCACACTGCTAGGCGAGTCCTCTCCGCGTCTTATGCTGATGGACTGAGGCGGCGATGCCCGAGGCTGTCGCGTCCATCAACTTCTCCGGCCTGATCCGTGAGAGCGATCTCGTCGTGTGCGGGCAGGCGACGGCGGAGCCGATCACCCTGACCAAGGTGCTGATGTCGCAGGCCCCGGATCTTCCGCCATTCCGCATGATGGTCGGGCCGGTGTTCTCTGACACCTTCTCTCCGTCGTGTGCGCCGAGCGTATCGTTTCAGAGCTATGGCGTGATCGGCAATGCGCGGCGGCTGGCCAAGGCCGGACGGCTGGATGTGATCCCGAGCAATTACAGCGCCTTCTGCGCCGACTTTGCGTCGCGCCGTCATCGGGCCGACGTCGTCCTGGTGCAGCTTGCGGAGTCCCGGAGAAGACTCAGTGCCAGCTTCTCCAACGACTATGTCATCGATGCCGCGCGGGGCGCGCGCCTCGTCATCGCTGAAATCAATCCGGATGCGCCGTTCACGTTCGGCGCGGAATGGCCGGACGACGTGCCGATCCACGTGCGGGTAGCGGCTCATCGTCCTCCGGTTGAATGGACGTCGCCGCAGCCCGACGACATCTCTCGACGCATCGCAGCGCACGCGGCAGAGCTGGTCTTCGACGGCAGCACGCTTCAGTTCGGCGTGGGTCGGATTCCGGACGCGATCCTCGCATCCCTCTCGCACGCACGCAATCTCGGCATTCATTCCGGCCTGATCAACGATGCCATCGTCGATCTGATCGAGCGCGGCGCGGTCACGAACGCGGAGAAGGGGATCGATCGGGGAATCTCCGTCACCAATCAGGTGATCGGCACGAAGCGGCTTTATCGGTTCGTGCACGAGAACAAGGCCGTTTCGGTGCGGCCGACGTCCTATACGCACGGTCCGGGCGTGCTGGCGCGGATCAACCGGCTGGTCGCGATCAACTCGGCGCTTCAGGTCGGGCTCGACGGTAGCGTGAACTCCGAGACGCTAAACGGCATCACGATCGGCGCGATCGGCGGGCAGCTCGATTTCGTGCGCGGCGCAAATGTCTCGCACGGCGGGAGAGCCATCATCGCGTTGCCGGCGACGGCATCGGACGGATCCAGCCGGATCGTCGTGAACGTCGAGACGGTGACGACGCCCCGCGCCGACGTCGATGCCATCGTCACCGAATGGGGCATTGCCGAGCTGCGCGGCTGCGGCCTCGCCGAGCGCGCGCGCCGCATGATCGCGGTCGCGGCGCCCGCACACCGCGACGGGCTGTCGGCGCAGCTCCGCGGCGCGGCGCGCTAGCTCAGTTCAACATCGAAAGCGCCGGACGCCGGCCATCGTTGGACCCAATGATGCCGGGGAGTTCCACTGCGCCGCCGGCGATCATGTCCGACATCCGCCAGAACAGATGGGCAAGGCGGGAGAACACCAGCCGCTCACGCTCGGCGGCAACGGTGCCGTCCGGGATCGTCACCGTTTCGAGGCCGACCACCTTCTTGAAATCCGGCCAGATCATCATCGACTGTGCGATTACGGAGTAGCAGCGCGGATCCTCGTCGCTCTCGTCGGGCGCCGGTGGCAGCCCCGGATATTGCGTCGCCGCGGCGTAGAATTTGTAGGCGCCGTAGCCGAGCCCGAGCAGGAATTTTTCAGGGACGGCGACGTTCGCGGCGAAAGACACCAGCCGCGCCTCTGTCAGGACCTCCGGTTCGATAGCGCCGAGATCCTCCGCGCGTAGCGCCGAGCAAAACGCCAGCTCGCGATTGTGCTCGCGGAGCAGGTTGGCCAGCGGCTGCTGCTGTTGCACGGTGTCGGTGAGCAGGATGATGGTTTTGAGCATCGCGTGATGTCCCTCAGGGAAAGAGATGGCGGGCGGTCATGACTGCGTCGTCGGCCGCGCAATGAGCGAAGAAATCGTTGGCGATGCGTTGTCCCGGCGCGATCTCCAGGATGCGGTGGCGCGCCAGCGCCGCCGCATCCCGCGCCGCGCCGACGTCCTCCTGCCAGGCGCAGAGCGACAATTCGAGGCGGCCGTAGCCGCCGCAATCGGCGGCATAGGCGCCGGTCACCGCTTCGACGGTCGCGGCGACCGCGCCGGCGTCGCTGGCCGAGATATTGCGCAGGATCACCGAGATGCCGTTGCCGGCCTCGGCCGTCGAGGTCACCACCATAAAAGCGTCGCGGGCCCCGGTGCGGCCGGCGCGGCGAGGCGTGCGCACGAGGCCTGCGAAGGCGGGATCGGGTCCGAGCTCGAGCGTCGTCGTCTGCTGGCTGTGCAGAACTGTGGCGCGTGTCGCGCCGAGATCGCCCGTGAGCGCGTGATAGGACCGCGGCAGCCACACCGTGTCGAGCGGCATCTGCGAGGAAGTCAGGCTCCAGGCCTGGTCGAGCAGATAGCCTTCCCAGATCGCGGGATAGGACGCGGCAAGATGCTGCCAGCTGCGCAGCAGCATCTCCGCAGCCCCGGTGCGGCCGAGATAGAGCGTCCGCGCCGACATCTCCCAGCGATTCCATTTGTGGAGCGCAACGTCGCAGCCGAGGAAAGACGGCAGCAGCGGCGCCTCGCGGAGTACGGCCCCGGCCTCGACGAACAGCAGCGGCTCGCGATATTTGTGCCACATCCGCAGCATGAACTCTGCCTTCTCGAAGCAGAGCAGGCGGTCGCCGAGCTGGGTATCGATCGGCTCGATATGGCAGGCGAGACCAAACCGCTCGAGCGAATGCCGGAGCGCGAAGGCTGTGGTCGCGTCACCGCCGTGCGGATAGCAGGAGACGATCCGCGGGCGGATCGTAGATGCACCGGCGGCGGCGAGGAATTTCGACCAGCCGATGCCGCCCCACCACATCTCGTGCGGGCCATCCGCGCCGCTGGGGCCGACGGTGCCGAACTCGGTCAGCTTAGACTTGAGGAAGTCGAAGCCGGGATTTTCGCTTCGGGGAATGACGACAGCGCAGCCGGGATTGAGCGAGCGGTAGAACAGTTCGGCCGCAGCACCGCTCGGCGGTTCCTTGAGGATGATGACGCCGCTGCGCCGCCCCCCGGGGCGGTCGTCCAGCGTGGCGGCACCATATTGGCCAGTCAGCCAGCTCAGGCGAGCGCGCTGGGCTTGGCCGAACCGGATGCCGCCGGATTGCAGCAGGTCATCAAGGTTTGCGTGCGTCCCGTCCGTCAATTCCATGCCCCCTCGCGTCGCCAGCGCCTGGAGTCCTGCCCTTGAATTCCAGACCTTGGACTTCAACGGCCGGGGCGACGCGATCAGGCGGACTATTTGAAACTGGAACCGAGCGGGGTGATCGCAACCGAATAGATCGCGATGTCGTGCGTCATCGAAGCGACCGGGATCAGCAGGCAGGCGTCGTCGTTCTCGATGCGATAGTGGGCGCCGTTGTGCTGCATGCCGGCGTAGACCAGGCTTTCGGGGGCGAGGCCGGTCACATCCTGGCTCTTGGCGGCATCGCGAAGGTCGTCGGCGGATTGGATGGTCACGCCATGAAGGAGGCCTTCGGCGGCGAATTTCGGCAGTGGCAGTGCAATCATCGCGACATCCATGGCGCGCGAAATCGGAATCCGCAGGCGCAGTTCGCCAAGGCCGGTGCGGTAGAGGGTCACGGTGTCCAGCGTCGCTTCGGTGTTGGCGCCGAACAGCCCGATCTGGACCTGGCCGCAGGGGCTCTCTTCGAAGACGTCGGCGGGCAGGCGATTGGTCCCGAACAGCGTGTAGAGATAGGCGTTCGATGGCGACAGGTCGGCAAAGCTGCCTGCGAGCCACATCGGTGGCGCGGTCGATGTGCAGGCGGCGGAAAAACCGCGGGCGGTGATCTGCCGGCGGATGAAGTCGCTGTCGATCATCGGCGCCAGCGCATGCGTGCCGAGATTGACGTCGTGCTTCAATCCGCCGAGCATCCCGAGTTCGTCCTCGTGCGGCAGCAGCAGGAGCCGCGCCAGCGTCGCGGTACACCAGCGCGCGGCGATTTCGGGCGCGGCGTAGGGGCTGAGACAAAAGTCGAGAGCGACATTCTCGGCGCTTTCGGCAAAGGCGAGGGCGCCGGCCTGGATCTCCGCGGTCAGTGCGATCTGGCTTGCCGGGCGCGGATTGATCTCGCGCAGAACCTGATCGCCGTCATAATCGCGGACGGAACCGTCGCCGGAGCAGCAGACCTGCTCCAGCAGGGCGACATTGCGGATCAGCATGCGCTTGACGTGGGGTGTCACCACGAGGTCGGAGATGAAGCCCGCTGCGCTGTCCTCGTCGGAGAGATCATCGAAGGCATCGTCGAGCGAAAGCAGATAGGCGCCGTGAAGGCGGATCTTAAGGCCTGCCAGGTCGAAGACGCGACGGAGCGCCTTCTGCACGCTGCCGGAATAGCCGAGATCTGCGAGCACGAGGTCGGTACAGTCGTCGAAGCCGGGGATCATGTGGCGCAGATAGGTGAGGAGCCGCGCGCGCAAGGTCGCAGCGAGCTCGACGATCTCACCGGCATCCATCAGTTCCGGCAAAGCTTCGGCGAGATCCTCGCCGGGAGCAATTCCGTCAGGGAAGGCCGCGAAGAACGCGGCGGCCTTCGGCGGCAGGATCTTGACCATGTCGCGGAAGGTCGCCGCATCGATCTTCAGGACTTTGCTGAGAAGGTCGACGAGCGGCTGCATCGTGTCGGCGGACGCGATCAGGCTGACGCGGCGGTTGATCTCGAGATAGGCCGAGGTCGGACCGTGCAATTCCTGCCAGATCCGGTGTGGCAGAAAGCCGTCGCGGCCGAGAAAGCCGAGCGCAACCCTGCGGCCTGAGCCCGCAACCTCCTCGCAGCGCCGGCCGATGAAGGCGTCGAACGCCGTCATGACCGGACCAAGCACGGTCATGCCGAGGTGAAAGGCGGGCGACTTTTCGGCGCTGCGCGCGGCGACCATGCGTCGCAAGGTGCGGGCGCCGTAATCGAGTTGGGGCGGCGCGCCCTGGCACAGCAGCTCGAACAGAGTGGTTTCGCGCTGAAAGGTCGAAGCGAGTTGCGGGGTGGCCTGCGGACAATAGCGCGGCCGAATGCCATGACGCTTCGCGCCCTTGATGTCAGCCCGGTCGTTGTCGCCGACGTGAAAGGAGGCGCTGGCGTCGATGCCTTCGTTGGCCAGGTATCTTGCGAACAGCGTCTCGCTCTTGCTGCTGCCGTGGTCGCAGGAGGCGTAGAGGAAGTCCCAGGTCAGTGCGGGACGGCAGGTCCGCAGCAGCCGCGCCAGCGAAGTGGAATCCCAATAGGTGTCGGAGATGAATCCGACGCGATGGCCAGCACGCTTCATGTCCAGATATTGCCGAAGCATGTCCGGGTTGGCGCGGCAGAGCTCGAGCTCGGCTGCGAACTCTGATTCGACGAGGTCGTTCAGGTGATGGCGCGCGAGGCCGAACAGCCTGGACGGAAAACAGGAATAGATCTCTTCGATGCGAACTTCACCTGCGCCGCGCTTCTCCTTCGCCGTCCTCCGCGCGCGTGCTTCGGCCTGGATACGATGCTGAACGAAACTCGCGGAAACATTCGGACAAGTTTTTGAAATACCGGAAAGCTCGTAAGTCCTTTCAAATACGCCATCCGGCGTCGTGCAGGCGCGAACGAGAAATGTATCGAAAACATCGAATGACCAAGCAGAAACAATTTTCGCACGGCGCTCTGCGCCGGCCGTAGCGATCGCCATGCCGAGATTCCCCATCACTCAGTACGATTAACGCGCGCATCGGTGCAGTCAGGCGCAGCAAGTGCGAAAAAAGATCATGCACGATTCGAAATCGCGTTCGTCGCGACTGACAGATTCAAAAAAATCGCTAGGTTCGAAAAAGGTGATTCGGAAAAAATTGCCGAGTGAGGAAGTCGTCTCGCGTCCATTCACACTCGGAAACAATCGCTTCTTGATGCGCTGCTCGCGCGTCGCCTTGATCACCCAGTGCCGCGTAACTTCAGCGTTTTTCCCGAGTGCATCTGTTCAGGATGGATGATCCGCCATGGCGCGAGACGATGTCGATGATTGCAGGACGAAGGCGCGAAACCTCGCGCAGTCGGCAATTATTGCCCGATGCTCGGCAAAACATTCCGGCTAACATATTGAAAAGCAACGAAAATTATCCGCCTGGATTGTTTTGGCCCCCCGTTCAACGCCTGGAAGCCGTGTGGCATGTGCGTCGCCGGCATTGCGGGTTGGAGATTGCGGGATGAGTTACGCACTTGATGTCTGGGCTCCCGCCGAGGCCGAGATCACGACGACGGTGCCGGCTGAAGAGATCGTGCCCGTGATGCCGTCAGTGCCGCTGGCACCGGACAGCGCACCGGTCGCCGCCGCAATCGTCTTCGACGAGGACAGCGAACTTCTGGACAGGCTCGCCACCGGCGACGAGGCCGCGTTCCGCATGCTGGTCGAGCGTCACATCGATCGCGCCTATGCGATTGCGCTGCGCATCGTCGGCAACGCCGCGGACGCCGAAGACGTGGTGCAGGACACCATGCTCAAGATCTGGAGCCATCGCGGACGCTGGCAGCACGGCCGCGCCAAGTTCTCGACCTGGCTCTACCGTGTCATCTCCAATCGCTGCATCGATCTGCGTCGCAAGCCGCGCAACGAGAATGTCGAGACGGTGCCGGAAGTCGCCGACGGCCAGCCCGGAGCCGTCGAGATCATCGAGCGCAACGAATTGAACGGCATGCTGGAGTTCGCGATGCAGCGTCTGGCCGAGCAGCAGCGCATCGCGGTGATCTTCTCGTATCACGAGAACATGAGCAACGGCGAGATCGCCCAGGTCATGGACACCACGGTGGCGGCGGTGGAGTCTCTACTCAAGCGCGGGCGCCAGCAACTTCGTCAGCTGCTGCGCAAGCACGAACGCGATATCCGCACCGCGTTTACCGATTGCTAACCATAAAATTGGCTCTGCGAAAATTTTCGCGCCTGATCTCCTTGCGCTTCTTCGTTTGAGCGAACGGACGGGGCTGCGCCCGCGTCGTCAGTCTTCAACGATGCGGCACGCCTTGCCCATCAGCACAGGAGCTTCCAATGCCCGCAATCAACACCAATACCGCCGCAAATTCCGCGGTCCGCTACCTCAACATCAATTCGGCACAGGAGAGCAGCTCGCTTGCAAAACTGTCGAGCGGCTCGCGCATCACCTCGGCCTCTGACGATGCCGCGGGCCTTGCCATCTCCACCCGAATCTCCTCGGACGTCACCACGCTCCAGCAGGCCGCGACCAACGCCTCGCAGGCGAACGCGATCCTCCAGACCGCAGACGGCGGCGCCTCAAACATCTCGGACATCCTGGCGCGAATGAAAGCGCTGGCTTCTGAATCCGCGTCGGGCACGACGACCGACTCCAGCCGGGGCTACATCCAATCGGAATTCTCGCAGCTCACGAGCGAAATCGATTCGATTTCGACCGGCACGCGCTATTCCAGCCAGAGCTTGCTTGACGGCTCCAGCGTGTTCGCCTCGGGCGTTTCGGTTCTGGTGGGCTCCTCCGGCTCGGACACCATCACCATTACGCTCACCAGTCTGACGTCGTCGACGCTCGGCGTATCCTCGCTCGACGTCAGCACGCTGTCGGATGCGGCCTCGGCACTGACCGTGCTCGACAGCGCGATCGACACGGTGTCCGCCGCGCGCGCCAGCATCGGCGCGCAGGAATCGCGGTTCAACTTCTCGTCCGACTCGATCTCGACCCAGACCCAGAACCTGCAGTCCGCGAATTCGGCGATCAAGGACGTGGATATCGCGTCAGAGCAGGCCAAGCTTTCCTCGGCCGAGGTGAAGACGCAGGCCGCGGTGTCGGCGGAATCCGCGGCGAACCAGATGCCGCAGTACCTGCTCAAGCTGCTCGGCTAAGCGCTAGGCGTAACGATCGCCGGGCCGGCTTGATGCCGGCCCGGTTCACTCTGGAATGGATCGGGCAGCACAGTGACGTCAGTCAGTTCGAGCACCAGCAGCACTGCGAGCACGTCGAGCGCGTCCACGGTGACCACGACCGGCACCACCACATCAACCAGCCTCGACTGGAGCGCGCTGATCACGGCGGCGGTAAACGCCAAGCTCACCCAGGCGACCACGATCTCGACCAGGATCACCAACAACGAAGCCAAGGTCTCCGCCTACCAGACGCTCCAGACCGACCTCTCGACATTGTCGAAGGGCTTATCGTCGCTCGCAACCGCCGTGGTCAACTCACTGGCAACCAACGCGTTTGCGACCCGTGCGGCGACCCTCAGCTCGACCGGTGACGTGAGCGCATCCTCTGCGCTCTCGATGTCCGTCAGCAACGGTGCGGCGACCGGCGACCACACGCTGACGATCAGTCAGGTGGCAGCCGCGCAGAAGGTGGTCGGCACTGCGCAGTCGAGCGAGACCTCCGAGCTCGGCTATTCCGGGACGTTCTCCCTGGGCCTCGGCAGCGGCAGCACCGCGGACATCACCGTCACCAGCACGATGTCGCTCGAGGACATCGTCGACGCGATCAATGCCCAGACCTCGACCACTAATGTGCAAGCCTCGATCGTCGAGGTCTCGAGCGGATCCTATGAAATGGTGCTGTCGGGCACCGAGGACGCCGCCGACATCGCCTATTCCAGCACGTCCGGAGACGACGTCCTGAACGAGCTCGGCGTGACCGACAGCTCAGGCGCCTTTGCCGACGTGCTGCAAACGTCGCAGGCGGCCGAGTTCGCCCTCGACGGCATCTCGATGACGCGGGATACCAACGACATCACCGACGTGCTCACCGGTGTGACGTTCAACCTGCTTCAGGCAACGACCAGCGGAGCTACGATCAACATCAGCATCGAGGCCGATACCAGCCAGATCGAATCG
Source organism: Bradyrhizobium diazoefficiens (assembly GCF_016612535.1). Classification (NCBI taxonomy): domain Bacteria; kingdom Pseudomonadati; phylum Pseudomonadota; class Alphaproteobacteria; order Hyphomicrobiales; family Nitrobacteraceae; genus Bradyrhizobium; species Bradyrhizobium diazoefficiens. The sequence goes on along the minus strand of NZ_JAENXS010000001.1, from coordinate 478,118 downwards.
GCGGTCCAGACCTTCGTCACCGACTACAACACATTTCGCGATGCGGTGATCGCGCAGCAGGCAACCGATTCGGACGGAACGGCGTCCTCGAGCGCTGTGCTGTTCGGTGACGGCACGATGCGTGACATCATGGATACGCTGCAGAACGCGATGAACAGTACCGTGGGTGGCCTCACCATGGCGGACCTCGGCCTCTCCTTCAACGAGAACAACGAACTCGAGCTCGACACCTCGACGCTTTCGGAGATCCTGAGCACGAATCTGAGCGGGGTCACAACGCTGCTGTCGGCGCAGACCAAGACCTCGTCGAGCCAGCTCACCGTCGTCAACACCGGAACGTCGCCGCAATCCTTCACGCTGGATCTGACCGTCGATTCCTCCGGCAATCTCGCGTCGGCATCGGTCGGCGGCGACGCCTCGCTGTTCACGATTAGCGGCACCACGATCATCGGCAATGCCGGAACGGACTATGCCGGCATGGCCTTCACCTATTCGGGATCGACTTCGCAGTCGATCACTGTGACTTCGACTTCCGGTCTCGCCACGCAGGTCTACCAGTTCGCCAAGAATTATTCGTCGAGCTCGGGCGCACTGCAGACGCTGATCACGAATCTGACCGACCGCGACACCGATCTCCAGCAGAAGGTCGATGACATCGAGAGCGCTGCGTCCGCCTACCAGACGCAGCTTCAGGCTCAATATGCGAAATATCAGGCCGCGATCGAGAGCGCCAACAACACGCTCACCTATCTCAAAGCCCTGCTTAACTCCAGCTCGAGTAGTTGATGATGCATAATCCGATGGCGTACATGGCCAATCAGGCCTATCGGGGCGCGGCCACCAGCGTGCCGCCGCTGAAGGCGGTCTCGATGCTGCTTGGCGGTGCGATTACCTTCCTTCAGAAGTCGCTGGCGGCGCAGGAAGCGCGGCGCTTCGAGGAGGGGCACGACTACCTGCTGAAGGCGACCGCGATCCTGCGCGGACTCAGCCACAATCTCGACTTCACCAAGGGTGGGACGGTGGCCGAGCGCCTGTTCCAGACCTACAACAGCTTGATCGTGGCGAGCCACAAGGCGTTCGGCCGGCCGCACGCCTCGACGAGTTTTCGGCGGATCATCGCGGCCGTGACCGAGTTGCGGGAGGCCTGGGAGCACGTCGATGCGACGGTGCGGGGCGGCAAGATCACGCCGGCCGATTCGGCTCGCGCGCGCTGAAACCACGGGCGCCCGGACTGCGGAAGCGTTCCGGCGACCGCCCGCCCCGCAGTTTAGGCCCGTTTCCGTAGTGCTCCGGGGCTTTTGGCGCGTGAAGCTGCCGGAAATCGGTTTTCGCCGCATCTGCAATGCTTTATGAGGGGCCTGACCGAGGCGGGATCGGCGGGCGATGGACGTCACCGAGTTTGAGGAACTGATCGACCGGCTGGGCGAGGATCTCTCCCTCTGGCCCGACGACCGGCGCTTGCCTGCCGAAGAGCTGCTGAAGCGTTCCTCCTCTGCCCAGGCCTTGCTGGAGGAGATGCGCGCCCTGCGCCAGGCGCTCGCGGCACCTCCAGTGCGGGCACCCGCAGGGCTCGCCGACCGTATCGCCGCGGCGGCTGCGAAAATGACAAGCGACACGGCCGAGCCGCGCACCGAAGGCGAGACGGCAGGGAGCTGAACGGCTCTTTTTCTGACATTCCGATCCGCATGATTTTGCGCGCGCCGACACGAGCGAGCGGCTGCGCATTTTCGTCAGCGCGACACTGCGCACGCGGCAGATTTTTCCGTGTCGAAAGCAATTTTCGCAACGGCGAATCCCCGCCTGAATCGGCGCGACCACGCGTTTCATCAGCACACAGATTTCAAGCGCACTGACCGACATCCCTGTCGGTGGCTGCACGAGAAAGCCGGAGTTTCTGATGACAGTTTCCGCAACGAGTTCTGCAACGACTGCGACCACGACGACATCGTCTTCGTCGAGCACGTCGTCCAGCTCGACGCTGACGTCGAGCGATTTCCTGAGCCTGCTCGTCAGTGAGCTTCAGAACCAGGATCCGCTGAACGCGACGTCGACCACCGATTTCATCAACCAGCTCTCGTCCTATGCCAATTTCAGCCAGCAGCAGTCGATCAACTCCAATTTGACCTCGTTATCGAGCGCTTTCTCGAGCCTCGTGACGCTGAACTCCGTCAACTATATCGGCCACACCGTCGAGGCAAAGACCGACACGTCGACCTTGAGCAACGGCTCGGCGACGTTCGGCTACTCGCTGTCCTCGGCCGCCTCGAACGTCTCTATCAGCGTTTCGGATTCCTCGGGCAACGTCGTCTACACCGGCACCGGGACCGGCAATTCAGGCTCGAACACTTTCACCTGGGACGGCAAGAATTCCAGCGGCACCCAGCTCACCGACGGTGGCCAGTACACTATCGCGGTGACCGCGACGGACTCCGCCGGCAACTCGGTGCTCAACTACACGACCGTCACCGGCACGGTGACCGGCATCGACACTTCGACATCCACGCCGTCGCTGACCGTGAACGGCGTCTCCGTCAGCGCCGCCGACATCATCGGCGTGACGTCCTGATCCCGCGACCCGATTTCCCTGGAGTTACATCATGAGTCTCACCGGTGCCCTCTCTTCGGCGATCTCAGCGCTCAGCGCGCAGAGCCAGTCCCTGTCGATGATCAGCGACAACATCGCCAATACCAGCACGACGGGCTACAAGACGACGTCGGCGATGTTCGACGACCTCGTCACTGCGTCGAGCAACGCGACCTCCTATGCCTCGGGCGGCGTCACCGTCTCAGGCCGGGCCAACATCACCCAGCAGGGCCTACTCGCCGCGACCTCTAACGCCACCGACATTGCGATCCAGGGCTCCGGCTTCTTGGTCGTGACCAGTGCCACATCGGGCGGCATCACCTCCTACACCCGCAACGGCGCCTTCTCGACCGACAATGCCGGCTATCTCGAGAACAACGGCAGCTACCTGGAGGGATGGCGCACCGATTCAGACGGCAATGTCGTCGGCAATGAATCGGCGAGCAATCTCCAGGCGATCAACACCCAGATCGCTTCGACCAGCGGCAGTGCGACGACCAAGACCACGATTGCGGCGAACCTGCCGTCGGATGCCGCGACCGGCGACACCTATACAAGCTCGATGACCGTCTACGATTCGCTGGGTGCCGCGAATTCGATGCAGGTCACCTGGACCAAGACCGGCACCAACGCCTGGAGCGCGAGCTTCGCCGATCCGACCTCGACGTCGGATACCACGACCGCGACCGGCACGGCCTCCGGCACGATCGCCATCACCTTCAACAGCGACGGCTCGCTTGCCAGCACCAGCCCCAGCCCGGCAACCGTCGCGGTCACGGGCTGGACTGACGGCGCGGCTGACAGCACGATCACGATGAATCTCGGTGCGGCCGGAGGCACCGACGGCCTGACGCAATACGCCTCCGGTGAGACCACGCCGACCGTCAACGTCACCAGCATCGATTCGGACGGCTTGTCCTACGGCAAGCTGTCCAGCATCTCGATCGGCAAGAACGGCGTGGTCGACGCCACCTATTCCAATGGCCAGACCATCGCGATCTACAAGATCGCGGTGGCAACCTTTGCCGATCCAACCGGGCTTTCCGCCGCCAGCGACGGGCTCTATTCCGAGACCGTAACGTCGGGAAATGCCGCGTTGCAGGCGTCGGGCGAGAACGGCGCGGGCACGATCTACGGCAGCGAGCTGGAGAGCTCGACCACCGACACCTCCAGCCAGTTCTCGAGCATGATCTCGGCGCAGCAGGCCTATTCGGCCGCCTCCCAGGTCATCTCCACCGTGGACAAGATGTACGACACCCTGATCTCGGCGATGAGGTGAGGCATGCGCGGTGAGGAAGCCAAAGCGGCGGGAGAAGCGCTGCTGCGCAAATTGCGACGACTGGTCGCGCGGGCAGGAACGGTCAAGGGCAACGACCAGAAGCGGTTGCTGGCCTTGATCGACGACGTCGAGACGACCCGCCGAAGCCTCTTGAAGGAATGCGCGATGGTCGAGGGCGAGATGAGGCAGGCAACCGTCAGGACGACGGCGATCGGTGCGTATCTGCGCAACTCGCAGGTCGCCCGCGGCAAACGGCATAACTAGAAGAAGGCGATGATCATGACTGTAGCCCAAGCCAAAAGGACCAACGCCGCAGATAGCGATGCGCGGATCAAGTCGCTGATCGCGTTGATCGACATGTTAACCGCGCTGGTCGCGGAGGAGAATGCCGAGCTTGCCAAGGGGCTGCCGGCCTCACGCCTGAAGCAGGTCGACGAGAAGAACCGCCTGGCGGGGATGTTCGAGCGGACCGTCGCCGAGTGCGCGGCCGGTACGGCCACCCTGAACGTGCGCGACCGGATCCTGCGCGAGCAGCTTTTGGATCGGATCCTGAAGCTGCGCGCGGCAATGGACGAAAACCTGGTGCGCCTGCGCGCGGCGATCGAGGCCAGCAACCGCCGGATCGAGGCCGTCATGCAGGCGATCCGCGAGCAGATCGCCGCGGTGTCACCCTATGGCGCCTCCGGCCGCGTCGCCGCACGTGCCGTCTCCAGCGGCACCAGCCGCAGCGCCTGACGGTTCGAGGAGCCCGCCGTGTCGCTCGATATCGCACAATCGATCGCCTTCAGTGGCCTGTCGTCCACGTCGGTCCAGATCAGCGTGACGTCGTCGAACATTTCGAACGCCGACACGACGGGCTATACCAAGAAGACCGCAAATCAGTCGAGCAGCGTCACCAACGGCGTCGGTACCGGCGTTACGGTGACGGGCATCACCTCGACCATCGACAAACTGCTGCTGAAGTCGCTGGTCAGTGCGACGTCCGATCTCGGCTCAGCGGACACGACGAATACCTATCTGACCTCGCTCGAGAAACTCTACGGCTCGACCAGCAGCACCGATAGCTCGTCGACCGGGACCTCGCTTGCCAACAGCATCGCCTCGCTGGAATCGGCGCTGTCGTCGCTGGCGAGCACGCCCAGCAGCGCCTCGCTGCAATCCAATGTCGTCAGCGCGCTCGACGACGTCACCAGCCAGTTGCGGGAGACCTCGAGCGGCATCCAGAAGCTCCGCTCCAATGCCGACCAGGACATTTCGTCCTCGATCGACGACGTCAACTCGGACTTGCAGAACATCGCGGATCTGAACGCGGAGATCAAGCAGACGGCCGCAACCGGCCAGTCGACCGCGGACCTGGAGGACCAGCGCAACACGGCGCTGCAGGACGTCGCCTCCAAGATGAACGTCAGCTATTATACGGCGTTGAACGGCGATCTCCAGATCTACACGACGACCGGGCAGGCGCTGGTCGATAGCTCCGCGCACAAGATCAGCTATACGGCCGCAGCCAATGTGTCGTCGTCGACGACCTACACGGCCGGTTCTTCGTCGAGCGGTTTCAGCGCGATCACGGTGAACGGCGTCGACATCACCTCCCAGATCACCGGAGGCGACGTCGGCGCGCTCATTGCGCTGCGCGACAAGACCCTGCCGGCGGCGCAGTCCCAGCTCGACCTGCTCGCAACGCAGCTTGCCTCCGCGGTCAACTCGGTCTCGAACAGCGCGTCCCCGGTGCCGGCGCCGACGGCTCTGACAGGGACGACCGACGTCACCAGCAGCACGGCGCTGTCTGCCACCGGTACGGTGCGCCTGGCCGTCACCGACCAGAGCGGCAATCTGGTCTCCTACGGCGATCTCGATCTCTCGTCCTATTCCACGGTCGGCGATCTCGTCACCGCCATCAATGGCATTTCCGGGATGTCGGCGTCGGTCGATGCGAACGGCCATCTCTCGATTACGGCCACCGCCTCGGGCAACGGCGTCGCCATCAACGAGATGACCAGTTCGGTCGGCAGCTCGAGCGAAGGATTTTCCGACTATTTCGGTCTCAACGATCTCGTGACCGGAACGAGCGCGTCGGATATCGCGGTCAACACCAGCGTCTTGTCCGGCACCGACGGGCTGCAGCTCGCGACGCTGGACTCCTCGTCGAGCCTCACGGTCGGCAGCAATGTGCTGACGTCAGGGTCGGCGACCGTGGTCAACGCGTTCTACAGCGCATTGACGGCCTCCCGGAAGTTTTCGTCCACCGGAGGGCTCGCCGCCACCACCGGCTCCTTTGCCGACTACGCCTCGACCATCGTGGCGGACGTCGCGAGCAAGTCCTCGCAGGCGTCCACCAATTACACCGCCAAGGAGACGGCGCAGTCGACCTATGCAAGCTCGCTGTCGTCGCAGTCGGGCGTCAATCTCGACGAGGAATCGGCCAATCTGAGCACGCTCCAGAACCAGTATTCGGCGGCATCCGCGCTGATCTCGGCCATCAACACGATGTTCTCGGCGCTTATGACCGCCGTGCAGTCGTCCTAAAGCGCGGGGAGCAAGCCCATGGTCGCGATGCGGATTGCCACATTCGCCCAGTCGAGCAAGATGATTGCGGATGCGATGCGCGTCGAATCGGTGATGGCCAACGAGCAGGTCCAGGAATCGTCGGGCGTCGTCTCGACCGATTTCGGCGGTTACGGCTCGAACGCGCAGCATGTCGTCAATCTCCAGGTCTCGGTGACGCGCGCGCAGTCCTATGTCGATGCGGCCAGCCTCGCCGACAGCAAGGTCCAGGTGATGTATTCGGCCGTCGGCTCGATGACCGACATCATCACGCAGCTCCGCTCGCAGCTGAGCGCCGCCTCGACCGGAAGCTCGACAGAAACGACCTCCGTGATCTCGTCCGCCCAGCAGATGCTGGAAGAGATGGGCTCGCTGATGAACACGCAGTATGACGGCCAGTACGTCTTTGGCGGCGGCAAGACCAACACGGCGCCGGTCGATCTCACCAGCTTTGCATCGGGCACCGGCTCCACCACGACAGCCGACACCAGCTACTACAACGGCGATGATGAGATCGCCTCGGTGCGCGTCGCGGCCGACGATACGGTGTCCTATGGCGTCACCGCCGACAATTCGGCGTTCGAGGAGGTGATGCGGGTGCTGAAATTCGTGGCCAATAGCACCTCGTTGTCGTCCTCGGACATCTCCAGCGCGCTCAATCTCGCCAGCACAGCGCTCGACGATACCGCCGCCGTGCAGGCGAAGCTCTCCAGCTCGGCGTCCGCGATCGAGACGGCGAGCGCCCGCCAGAGCGACTACAAGAGCTATGCCGAGAGCGTGTCGAACGACCTCACCGGCGTCGACGTCGCGGCCATCACCGCGCAGCTCTCGACCTATCAGGCGCAGCTCAGCGCGTCCTATTCGGCAATGTCCAAGATCCTCAGCATGAATCTCGCGAGCTATCTGAAATAGGCCTATTCGGCCGCGATCCGTTCCATCGCCATGGCGCGGAGCCGGACGCGCTGGATTTTGACGCCGTTGGCGCTGTCGGTGACCGGGAAGGTATCCACGGCATAGATCCGCGCCGGGATCTTGTAACCGGCGAGCCGCTCGCGCAAGCGCGCGACCAACGTCTCCTGCTGTGGCGGCGCACCAGCCGGAATCACGAAGGCGACGCAGCGCGCCTGGCCCTCGAGATCGACCGCAACGACCTGGGCATCGGCAACACCGGCACACAGCTTGAGTTCGTCCTCGATCTCGCCGGGCCCGACCAGGAAGCCGCCGAGCCGCATGGCATCGCCCGCGCGAGTTTCATAGACGAAGGCGTCGTCGCGAAGCCGGCCGATGTCGCCGGTACGGAAGAAGCCGTCGGCGGTGATCGCATCGCGTGTTGCCTCGGGGTTGTTGAAATAGCCGAGGAAGCACGATGGCGCCCTGATCTCGATCTCGCCGGAGATGCCGTCGGCCGCAAGCTCACCGGTCTCGGTGTCGCGTATGCGCACCTTGGCGTCGGGTGACATCGGCCAGCCGCCGCCCTCGATGCGATCGGCAAAGGCGTCGCTGGCGCGGGCGATCGCGAACAGCGCCTGCACCTCGCTCGAGCCATAGAGACCGTGTAACGGCATGCCGCGCGCATCGGCTTCATTGGCAAGCTCGCGCCAGCCGGGCTGGAACGCGGCAAAGCCGCAGACTTCGAGATGCGGGAACGGCCGCGGCGCGTCGGTAAGAGCGAGGATGCGGCGGAACATCTCGTCGGAGCCGAAAGTATGCGTGATCTTCCGTTCGCTGAGAATTGTCAGCGCCGGCGCCGCCTCGAACGCATCGAGCGCGTGGACGGCCGCGCCCGCAGCGATGAAGCCGAGCAGGCTGGTCATGCCGAACGTGCCGCAGAACGGCAACATCGCCAGCAGCGAATGGTGTGGCGGGGACAGCTGCAGCGCCTTGGCAACGGAGTTGGCGTGGGTTGCCAGCGTCCGCTGCGAATGCGCGACCAGTTTTGGTCCTTTGGTCGTGCCCGATGTGGTGTAGAGCAGCACCGGGAGATCGACGTCATCCTGGGTGGGTGCCGATGGATAAGGCTGATCGAACGCATCGAACTGAATGCACGGCCATTGCGCGGGGATTGCATCTGCGCCGACCACCGCGAGCTTTTGCAGCGCGGGCACCACGTCCCTCGCGATGTCGGCGAGAATGGCCGCGAAATCGATCGCGCGGAACGCCGCCTCCATCACCAGCAGCTTGGCGCCGGAAAGTTTTAGGAGATGCGCCACTTCCGCGCTGCGGTAGCGCGTGTTGACGGCGGCGACGACCGCACCCAGCCGGGCGGCGGCGAACAGCAGCGCGATCCATTCGACCCGGTTGACCAGCCAGATCGCCACCACGTCGCCGTTGCCGATGCCCTGCGCGGCAAGCCATGCCGTGGTCTGCTCGACCTTGCGCGAAAATTCCGCGCGCGAGATGGGCTGGCCCTCGAACACGAAGGCGGGATCGGTGGCGGTCTTCGATCCGATCAGCGAATGCAGTGAAACATCGTCGGCGTGCATGACGACCGGAGTAGCCCGATCGCGCAAACCTGTTTACTTGGTGCCGAACATCCGGTCGCCGGCATCGCCCAGCCCCGGCACGATGTAGCCGTGATCGTTGAGCCGTTCATCGATCGCGGCGGTCCAGACCGGCACGTCGGGATGTTCGCTCTGGAACTGCGCGATGCCCTCGGGCGCTGCCAGAAGGCACACGAAGCGGATGTCGCGGGCGCCGCGATCCTTGAGCAGGGACGCGCCGGCGCAGGCCGAATTGCCGGTCGCCAGCATCGGGTCCATCAGGATCACGGTGCGGTCGGACAGGTCCTGCGGCGCCTTGAAGTAATATTCCACGGCCTGCAATGTATCGGGGTCGCGGTAGAGCCCGATATGGGCGATGCGGGCCGAAGGCATCAGCGCCAGCATGCCGTCGAGGAAGCCGACGCCAGCACGCAGGATCGGCGCCAGCGTGAGCTTCTTGCCGGCGATCTTCGGCGCCTGCATCGGCGAGATCGGCGTCTCGATCTCGACCAGCTCCAGCGGCAGGTCGCGCGTCACCTCGTAGCCGAGCAGCATCCCGATCTCGTTCAGGATCTCGCGAAAGCTCTTGGTCGAGCGATCCTTCTCCCGCATCAGGGAAAGCTTGTGCTGGACCAAGGGGTGGGCGACGACGTTGACGCTGCTTGTGCTCATGAAATCGATCTACACGGTTCCGCGAAACTGCGCCAGATCGGCCGGGCGTTTTCCGCAAGATGGGACGCCTACCCCGGGCATCGCAACCGCCGTTCGCGCCCGGTTGCTTGCCTCGTAGGCAGCCATGGTCAATTCGCGGTCGATCGCTGTCTGAGAAGCCCTAGACGCCGAGGCCGCGCGCCGCGAGCGTGATCACGATCGTCAGGACCGCACCCCAGACCAGGCTCAGCGTCATGGTCAGGATGGCCGTTGTAACCGCGTGCTCGAGATATCCCTTGAAGAGCTGCACGCTAGCCATCCGAGCCGGGCGCTGCCGTGACGCGCAGGCCGAGCAGCAGCGTACCCACCAACGCGAGCAGCATGGCGATCTTGAGCTCGATCATGTCGGTAACCTCGCGGCAAGGCGTGCAACTAACCGCCCGACTTGCGCTGCCAGCGCGATCAGAGGATTGCCGCGGTTCTCGATGTCGAGCTCGAAGGTCTCGGCGGGAAACACCAGCGCCGGCGCGCTCTGGCGGTTGGCGATCACCTGAAATTCTCGCAGGCGGCCGGCTCGTAGAGCGGATCCGTGGCGGGACGCAGGTTGGGAACGCTCGGCCGCGACGCTTCCGCGGTGAGTGCGCGAACCTCTACGAAAGCCGAGAGCAGCGCGATCGCGAGGTCGCCATGGCATTCCTCGACAGCGGCCTCCAGCCAATCCGGCAGTTCGCGCTCACGCGAGAGCGCGCAATGCCATTCGCCCTCGTCATAAGCGATGCGTCGGACCTGCCACAGCGGCAGCTCGAGCTCCATGAGCGCTAGCGCAGCATCGGTCCAGGCCCCCGCATCGATCAGGTGCACGAGGCGAGCCGTTCGCTCGCTCCGGCCGAGCGACGGGATGCGCCGGCAGGCGTTGTCGATGACCTCGCGCATGAGCGGGCGCGTCATCACCTGCGCATTGCGCAAACGGTCGCCAAGCGAGGGTAGATCGTGGGGGCGGAGAGCGGCGGTCATGTCAGCCTCCTGAAATTGGCGTCGGTCAGTCGGCCGGCCTTTTCAGGATGGCTGGGAGGACATTTGAAAGCGAGATGGGGGAAGGCCGCGAGATATAAGGATTTCATAAGTGTGGGGCAGGCCCCGGGGAGGGCGACGCATTGCGAGCCGGCAGCCCTATGGGATTCCTATAACGTCGCCATAGCCCTCATCTCGAAAACCTATGCCCAGGGTGGCACTTCAGCACGGTCAAAAGTTCCGGCTGATGGCGCCGAAATGCGTTTCGTTTCTTGTCCGCCATTGCCTGCCGGAACCACGTCAACGGTTGCGCCGAACATCTGGGCGCAACGAGGAGCATTGCCATGATGGACATTCTGATGCTGGCGCTGGGCTTCGCCTTCTTCGTCCTTGCGATCGGCTACGCCTATGCCTGCGAACAGCTGTGACGGAGCGGATCATGATTTTCGATTACGCGCTCGCCGGCGCCGTCTCGTTCGGCCTCCTGGTCTACCTCACCTATGCGCTGCTGCGGCCCGAGCGGTTCTGACCGGTGCTGCTGCTTCTAAAATCGCTGCTGCCGGATGCCGTGCTCGTCGCGGGCTTGCTGGCGGTGCTCCTGCCGATGCTGCGGCGGACACCGAGCCTAAGGGGTTAATGCCATGACTGTGATCGGTTGGCTCCAGATCATTCTTTATTGCGCCATTGTCGTCGCGCTGGCCAAGCCGCTCGGCTGGTACATGACGCGTGTATTCAACGGCGAGCGGACGGTTCTCTCGCCTGTGCTGCGCCCGATCGAAGCCGGCATCTACTGGTTCTCCGGCGTTGACGAAAAGCGCGAGCAGCACTGGCTGACCTATACGGTCGCCATGCTGCTGTTTCATGTCGGCGGCTTCCTGACCATCTACGGCGTGATGCGATTGCAGGCCGTGCTGCCGTTCAATCCGGCCGGGCAGGGCGCGATTGCCGAGGACCTCTCCTTCAACACCGCGATCTCCTTCATCACCAACACCAACTGGCAGAACTACGGCGGCGAGAGCACGATCTCCTATCTCGTGCAAATGCTGGGCCTGACGCACCAGAATTTCCTGTCGGCGGCGACCGGCATCGCGCTCGCGGTGGCCTTGATCCGCGGCTTCTCGCGTGCCTCGATGCGCACGGTCGGCAATTTCTGGGTCGACGTCACCCGTTGCACGCTCTACGTGTTGTTGCCGATCTGCGTCGTCTACTGTCTGTTCCTGGTCTCGCAGGGTATGCCGCAGACGCTCGGGGATTATGTCCAGGCCACGACGCTCGAAGGCGCCAAGCAAACCATCGCGGTCGGCCCGGTGGCGTCGCAGGTCGCGATCAAGATGCTGGGTACCAATGGTGGCGGCTTCTTCAACGCCAATGCTGCGCATCCCTTTGAGAACCCGACCGCGCTGTCGAACTTCGTTCAGATGATCTCGATCTTCACGCTGGGCGCCGCGCTGACCAACGTGTTCGGTCGCATGGTCGGCAATCAGCGCCAGGGCTGGGCGATCCTCGCCGTGATGGGCGTGCTGTTCGTCGCAGGCGTGGCCGTCACCTATTGGGCGGAAGCCAATGGCACCTCGACGCTCCAGGCGCTCGGCCTGACCGGCGGCAACATGGAGGGCAAGGAGGTCCGCTTCGGCATCGTCGCATCCTCGCTGTTCGCCGTGATCACCACGGCCGCCTCCTGCGGTGCGGTCAATGCCATGCATGACAGCTTTACTGCCCTCGGCGGCATGATCCCGCTGATCAACATGCAGCTCGGCGAGATCATCATCGGCGGCGTTGGCGCCGGTCTCTACGGCATGTTGCTGTTCGTCGTGCTCGCGATCTTCGTGGCGGGCCTGATGGTCGGCCGCACGCCGGAATATGTCGGCAAGAAGATCGAGGCGCGCGAGGTCAAGATGGCGATGCTCGCGATCCTGGTGCTGCCGCTGATGTATCTCGGCTGGACCGCGGTCGGCGTGGTTTATCCGCCCGCCGTCGCCTCGATGGCGAATGCCGGCCCGCACGGCTTCACGGAAGTGCTCTACGCCTACACATCGGCTACCGGCAACAACGGCTCGGCCTTCGCGGGCCTCACCGGCAATACCTTCTTCTACAATCTCACGCTCGCCAGCGCGATGTTCGTCGGCCGCTTCTTCATGATCATCCCGGCCATGGCGATCGCGGGCTCGCTGGCCGCCAAGAAATCCATTCCGCCGTCGGCAGGCACGTTCCCGACCACCGGCGGATTGTTCGTCGGTCTCGTCGTCGGCGTGATCCTGATCATCGGCGGTCTCACTTTCTTCCCGGCGCTCGCGCTCGGCCCGATCGTCGAGCATCTCGCGATGAACGCGGGCCAAGTGTTCTGACCAACAGCCTTCTGATTGTTTGGAGTGACCTCCATGGATACCATGAAACTGCAAAAACGCGCTTCAGTGTCGGCGATGCTCGATCCCAAGATCGTCGTCCCCGCGATCCGCGCGTCGTTCACCAAGCTCGATCCGCGGCTGATGATCAAGAACCCCGTGATGTTCGTGGTCGAGATCGTGGCCGCGCTCACCACGGTGATCTTCCTGCGTGACCTCGCTTCTGGCGGTGGGAATCTCGCCTTCACCTTCCAGATCATCCTCTGGCTCTGGTTCACGGTGCTGTTCGCCAACTTCGCCGAAGCCGTTGCCGAAGGGCGCGGCAAGGCTCAGGCTGATTCGCTGCGCAAGACCCGCACCGAGAGCCAGGCCAAGCTCCTGACAGGTGCGGGCCAGGACTTCAAGCTGGTGCCGGGCACCAGCCTGAAGGTCGGTGACATCGTGCTGGTCGAGGCGGGCGAGACCATCCCCTCCGATGGCGAGGTGATCGAGGGCGTCGCGTCCGTCAACGAGGCCGCCATCACCGGTGAGTCCGCCCCCGTGATCCGCGAGTCCGGTGGCGACCGCTCGGCGGTGACCGGCGGCACCCAGGTGCTGTCCGACTGGATCCGCGTCCGCATCGCGGCCGCGCAAGGCTCGACCTTCATCGATCGCATGATCAAGCTGGTCGAGGGCGCCGAGCGGGCGAAAACGCCGAACGAGATCGCGCTGAACATCCTGCTCGCCGGCCTCACCATCATCTTCGTGTTCGCCACCGTCACCATTCCGAGCTATGCCGCCTATGCCGGCGGCTCGATCTCGGTGATCGTGCTGGTCGCGCTGTTCGTGACGCTGATCCCGACCACGATCGGCGCGCTGCTCTCGGCGATCGGCATCGCCGGCATGGACCGTCTGGTCCGCTTCAACGTGCTGGCGATGTCCGGCCGTGCGGTGGAAGCCGCTGGCGACGTCGACACGCTGCTGCTCGACAAGACCGGAACGATCACGCTCGGCAACCGTCAGGCGACCGCGTTCCGTCCAGTGCGTGGCGTCAGCGAGCAGGAGCTTGCAGACGCCGCCCAGCTCGCTTCGCTTGCCGACGAGACGCCGGAAGGCCGCTCCATCGTCGTGCTGGCCAAGGAGAAATACGGTATTCGCGGCCGTGACATGGCCGAGCTGGGCGCGACCTTCATCCCGTTCACGGCGCAGACCCGCATGAGCGGCGTCGATGCCGGCGGCTCGTCGGTGCGCAAGGGCGCGGTCGATGCGATGTTCAACTATGTCGGTGGCGGAGCGTTGCTGACCGTGGCGTCCGGCAACACGGCGCGCGCCATCCAGCCTGCGGCACTTTCGGATATGGGCCGCGAGGTCCAGACCATCGCGGACGAGATCGCCAAGGCCGGCGGCACGCCGCTCGCGGTTGCCAGGGACGGCAAGCTGCTCGGCGTCATCCAGCTCAAGGATATCGTCAAGGGCGGCATCCGCGAGCGTTTCGCTGAGCTGCGCCGCATGGGCATCCGCACCGTCATGATCACCGGCGACAACCCGATGACGGCGGCTGCGATCGCAGCGGAAGCCGGCGTCGATGATTTCCTGGCGCAGGCAACGCCCGAGGACAAGCTCACGCTGATCCGCGACGAGCAGGCCAAGGGCAAGCTGGTCGCCATGTGCGGCGACGGTACCAACGATGCGCCCGCGCTCGCGCAGGCCGACGTCGGCGTCGCCATGAACACCGGCACGCAGGCCGCGCGCGAAGCCGGCAACATGGTCGACCTCGACTCCAACCCGACCAAGCTGATCGAAGTGGTCGAGATCGGCAAGCAGCTGTTGATGACGCGCGGTGCGCTGACGACCTTCTCGATCGCCAACGACGTCGCAAAATACTTTGCGATCATCCCGGCGATGTTTTTGGCGTTCTACCCGCAGCTGAACGTGCTCAATGTCATGCACCTGTCGAGCCCGCAGAGCGCCATCCTGTCGGCGATCATCTTCAACGCGCTTGTCATCATCGGGTTGATCCCGCTGGCACTGAAGGGCGTCGCCTATCGCGCCGTCGGCGCCGGCGCGCTGCTTCGCCGCAACCTGCTGATCTATGGCCTCGGCGGCATCATCATTCCCTTCATCGGCATCAAGGCGATCGATCTCGTGGTCGTTGCCTTGCACCTGGCTTGATCGTCGTCGCCGGAGCGCGCAGCGCGCCCCGGGCTTCGACGAAGACATAGGAGACCCAACATGCTCAGAGAAATCCGCCCCGCCATCGTCCTCTTGCTGTTGCTCACCGCCATCACCGGCCTGGCCTATCCGCTCGCCATGACCGGCATTGCCGGTGCGATCTTCCCCGCAATGGCGCAAGGCAGCCTGATCGAGAAGGACGGTAAGGTGGTCGGCTCCGCTCTGATCGGGCAGGAGTTCAAGGAGGACAAATATTTCCACGGCCGCCCCTCGGCGACGCTGGCGCCGGACCCGAATGATTCGACCAAGACGGTGTCGGCGCCCTACAACGCCGCCAATTCGGGCGGCTCCAATCTTGGCCCGACCAGCAAGGCACTGGCCGACCGGCTGAAGGACGACGTGGATCAGCTGAAAGCCGAGAACCCGAACACTGCCGTTCCGGTCGATCTGGTCACGACCTCGGCCAGCGGTCTCGACCCCGACATTTCCCCGGAAGCGGCGCAATTCCAGGTGCCGCGCGTTGCGAAGGCGCGCAATGTATCGGAAGACCAGCTCAGGCAGCTCGTTGCCTCCAACACTCAGGGCCGCACGCTCGGCCTGCTTGGCGAACCCAAGGTTAACGTTCTTGCGCTGAACCTCGCACTGGATCGTGCAACCACGAAGTAGCGGTCTAGGCTCGCGGCACACTGATGATTATAGTCTTCGGCGCAGCCTTTCTTCTCCCTCTCCCCGCTTGCGGGGAGAGCCGAAGTAAAAGGCGGAGAACGTAACGGATGAACAAGCCGTCCTGATGGCCCGAGAGCGCCGCGATCCCGAACAACGTCCGTCGCCCGATGCGCTGCTGGATGCCGCGCGCCGGGAGGAGAGCGCAAGCGGTAAGCTGAAGATCTTCGTCGGTGCCGCTCCCGGCGTCGGCAAGACCTACGAGATGCTGCAGAGCGCCCATGCCAGGCGCAAGGCCGGTATCGATGTCGTGGTCGGCTTCGTCGAGACCCATGGCCGCGCCGAGACCGAGGCGCTGGTGCTGGGGCTGGAAGTGATCCCGCGCAAGAAGCTCGATTACCGCGATCAGGTCGTCGAGGAGATGGACCTCGACGCCGTGATCGCGCGCCGGCCGAAGATCGCATTGGTCGACGAGCTCGCCCACACCAACGCAACCGGCAGCCGGCATCCCAAACGCTATCTGGATGTCGAGGAGCTGCTCTCCCACGGCATCGACGTCTATACCGCCGTCAACATCCAGCACATCGAGAGCCTGAACGACGTCGTCGCCCAGATCACCCATGTGCGGGTGCGCGAGACGGTGCCGGATTCGGTGTTCGACCGCGCCGATGCGATCGAGCTGATCGACCTCACGCCTGACGATCTGATCCAGCGGCTGAGGGAAGGCAAGGTCTACGTCCCCAAGCAGGCCGAGCGGGCGCTGGAGCACTATTTCTCGCCGGGCAACCTCACGGCGCTGCGCGAGCTTGCATTGCGACGCACGGCCGAGCGGGTCGACGAGCAGCTTCTCAATCACATGCAGGCGAATGCGATCGCCGGCCCCTGGGCCGCCAGCGAGCGTATTCTGGTCTCCGTCAGCGAGGATCCGCGCGCGGCCGGGCTTGTGCGCTACACCAAACGGCTGGCCGACCGGCTGCATGCACCTTTCACCGCGATCTCGATCGAGACGCGGCGATCCCTGCAACTGTCCGACGAGGAGCGCGACCGCCTCGCCGATACGCTGCGGCTCGCCGAATCACTGGGCGGCGAGGCCTTGACCATTCCCGCCGTCGGACGGCGCATCGCCGACGACATCATCAATTTCGCGCAAGGCAACAACGTCACCCAGATCGTGATCGGCAAGTCGACGCGCTCGCGCTGGTTCGAGATGACGCGCGGCTCCGTCGTGCATGATCTGGTGCGCCGCGCCGGCAATATCAGCGTTCACGTCATTCCCGGCGAAGATGTGCCCGGCGAGTCGGCGCCGAAAACCGGGGTGCAGACGGCGGCCAAATCGGAGCCGTTCGACCCGCGGTCCTACCTGAAGGCTCTCGGCATCGTGCTGATCGGGCTCGGCGCCGCCGAGTTCATCCAGCCCTACTTCGGCATCGAGAACGTCGATCTCGTGTTGCTGACTGCGGTGGTAACGGTCGCGGTCCGCTATGGCCTGTGGCCTTCGCTGCTTGCCACTGTTGCGGCATCGCTCTGCTACAATTTCTTCTTTATGCCGCCACTCTATACTTTCACCATTGCTGATCCGACCAACATCGCGGCCTTCGTTCTGTTCATGGCGGTCGCGATGATCGTGTCCAACGTCGCGGCGCGTGTGCGGACCCAGGCCGATACCGCGATCGGTCGCATCAGGACCACCGAACAGCTCTATGCCTTCAGCCGCAAGCTCGCCGGCACGGGAACGCTCGACGACGTCTTGTGGGCGACGGCCTACCAGACCGCGCTGATGTTGAAGGTGCGCGTGGTGCTGTTACTGTCCGAAGAGGGCCTGCTCATCGTGAAGTCGGGCTATCCGCCCGAGGACGAATTGGATCAGGCCGACCTTGCCGCGGCCAATTGGGCCTGGAGCAACGATCGCCCTGCCGGCCGCGGCTCGGACACGTTGCCGGGAGCCAAGCGGCTATTTCTGCCGATGCGCACCGGCCGCGGACCGATCGGCGTCATCGGCATCGACAACGATCGCGCCGGTCCCTTGCTGACACCCGACCAGCGCCGTCTGTTAGACGCACTGGTGGATCAGGGCGCACTCGCGATCGAGCGCGTGCTGCTGGTCGAGGACATGGACCGCGTCAAGCGCACCGTCGAATCGGAACGGCTGCGCTCGGCGCTATTGACCTCGATCTCGCACGATTTGAAGACGCCGCTTGCCTCGGTATTGGGTGCAGCCTCCACAATGCGCGATCTCGCGGGCGCGTTGTCCGACACCGAGAAGCGCGACCTGCTTGCGACCGTGATCGACGAGTCCGAGCGACTCAACCGCTTCATCGCCAACCTGCTCGACATGACCAAGCTCGAGTCCGGCGCCATCGTGCCCAACACGGGGTTGCACGATCTCGGCGAGATCGTCGGCAGCGCGCTGCGGCGGGCATCCAAGATCCTCGCCGGACACAAGGTGGAACTGGTGTTGGCTGCCGATCTGCCGATGCTTCAGCTCGATGCGGTACTGTTCGAGCAGGTGCTGTTCAACCTGCTCGACAACGCCGCGAAATATTCGCCGCCCGAGACGACGATCTCGATCAGGAGCCAGCGCGAACGGGATCAGGTGGTGCTCCAGGTTGCCGACGAGGGCGACGGCATTCCGCCCGACGAGATCGAGAGCGTCTTCGACAAGTTCTATCGCGCGCAGAAGGGGGATCGTGTCCGCCCTGGCACCGGGCTCGGGCTCGCCATCTCCCGCGGCTTCGTCGAGGCGATGGGGGGTACGATCTTGGCCGCCAACCGCAGCGACCGGAGCGGTGCTGTTCTCACCGTCCGTCTGCCCGTCCCGGCACAGGCCCACGCATTGGATACCGCCGCATGAGTGCTGCCCCGATCAAGGTTCTTGTCATCGATGACGAGCCGCCGATCCGCAAATTGCTGCGAATGGGACTTTCGACGCAGGGCTACGAGATATTGGAGGCGTCGAATGGCAAGACCGCGCTGGAAAAGCTCGCGGAGGAGCCCGCACTGATCATTCTCGATCTCGGCCTCCCCGACATCCAGGGCCATGAGCTGCTGCGCACCATCCGTGCCCGCAATGAGGGCGTGCCGATCGTGGTGCTGTCGAGCCGGGGCGACGAGGCCGGCAAGGTGCAGGCGCTGGATCTCGGCGCCGACGATTATTTGACAAAGCCGTTCGGCATGGACGAGCTCTTGGCGCGCCTGCGCGCCGCGTTGCGGCATCAGCTTCAGGTGCAGGGCGAGCGCCCGATCTTCCGCACCGGCGATCTCTCGGTCGATCTCGTGCGCCGGATCGTCAAGGTCGCCGAACGCGACATAAAGCTGTCGCCGAAGGAGTACGATCTGTTGCGCGTGCTGGTGCAGCACGCCGGCAAGGTACTGACTCATCGCTTCCTGCTCAAGGAGCTCTGGGACGAGCTGACCGACGCACAATATCTGCGCGTTTATGTCCGCCAGCTCCGCCAGAAGATCGAGGCCGATCCGGAACGGCCGCAATATGTGCTGACCGAGACGGGGATCGGGTACCGGCTGAAGGCGGCAGATTGACGGGGCTCTTCATCCCGTCTTTCTGTGCCGCGCCGTCGATCGGTGCGCCTTTTTTGCGGCTTGCCGTCGTCCCGTCGCGCGGCGTGCATGCGATTTCGCCGCCGGCTTCTTCCCGCCACGCCCCTTCAGGCTCTGCTTCAGCGCATCCATCAGGCTGACGACGTTGCTCGGCCGCTCCTCCGGCTCCGGCAACTCGATTGTCCTGCCGCTCGCCTTGCGCTTCACCAGCGCTTTCAGCGCGGTCTCGTACTCGTCCTTGAACTTGCTCGGATCAAAATGCGCCGCCTTGGTGCGCAGGATGTGACCGGCGAGTTCGACCATGTCCTTGGTGACCTTCGGGCTCTTGATGTCGTCGAAGAACTGGTCTTCGTCGCGCAGCTCGTAGGGAAAGCGCAGCGTGGTGCCGAGCAGGCCCTGGCCGAGCGGCTCGATCGCGATGATGTGCTCGCGGTTGGTCAGCACGATCTTGGCGAGCGCGACGCGCCCCTCGTCCTTCATGGCGTCGCGGATCACGGCAAAGGCGTCGATCGCGGCCTTGCCGTCCGGCGCGATGTAATAGGGGTGGTTGAGATAGCGCTGGTCGATCTCCTCGCGTGGCACGAAGCTCTCGATGTCGATGGTGTGGTTGCTCTCGATCTGGACCGCCTCGAGCTCCTCCGGCTCGATCTCGACATATTTGCCCTTGCGCAGCTCATAGCCGCGGCCCTTCTGATCGCTCTCGACGATGTCGCCGGTCTCCGCATCCACCATCTGCTGCTTGAGCCGGTTGCCGGTCTCGCGGTTGATCATGTGAAACCGCGTCTTCTCGGCCGCGGTGGTCGCGGGATAGAGCACGACCGGGCAACTGACCAGCGAGAGCTTCAACGTTCCCTTCCAATAGGCGCGCGGGGCCATTCCATTCTCCAGCGTTTTCAAGGCGTTTTGGAACCCCAACCGTCCCACAGGGTTTTGGTTCCGGGCGGGACTTTCGCCGTGATAGGCTGAATGCCGAAAGAGAAGCGGGACCGGTCGTGCTGCAAAAACTCTCCACTTACCGAAAGAAGCGTGATTTTGAGAAGACGCCCGAGCCCTCGGGCAAGACCGCGGTGGCGCCCTCGAAGCAGCGGCGCTTCGTGATCCAGAAGCACGATGCGACCCGGTTGCATTATGATCTTCGGCTCGAATTTGAGGGCGTGTTCAAGTCCTGGGCCGTGACGAAAGGGCCCTCGCTCGATCCGCACGACAAGCGGCTGGCGGTCGAGGTCGAGGATCATCCGCTCGACTATGGCGATTTCGAAGGCACGATTCCGCAAGGCCAATACGGCGGCGGCACGGTGATGCTGTGGGACCGCGGCACCTGGGAGTGCGATGACCCGGAAGCCGGGTTCAAGAAGGGCGATCTCAAGTTCACGCTCCACGGTGACAAGCTGCACGGAAGCTGGGTGCTGGTGCGCATGCGTAACCGCGGCGACGAAAAGCGCACCAACTGGCTGCTGATCAAGCATCGCGACGAATATGCCAGCGAGGGCGAGGATATCTTGGCGGAGGACAAGTCGGTGGCCTCCGGCCGCGCCATGGACCAGATTGCCGGCGGCAAGGGCCGCGCGCCAAAGCCGTTCATGCTCGCGAAGGGCAAGGGCAAGGCCGATGCGGTCTGGCAGTCCAACCGTGTCGAGGAAACTAAGGGGCGGACCGTCAAACCCGCGCCTCGCGCAGCGTTGAAGATCAGCAAAACCGGAAAAAAGAAGGCCACGACCGCGACCACGGCCAAGAAGGTCTCGGAGATGCCGGACTTCGTGGCGCCGCAGCTCTGCACGTCGGTCGAGCGGCCGCCCGCGGCCGATGGGTGGTGCCACGAGATCAAGTTCGACGGCTACCGTGTGCAGCTTCGCGTGGAGGACGGCGAAGCGACGCTCAAGACGCGCAAGGGCCTCGATTGGACCGACAAATTCGCTTCGATTGCAAAGGAGGCCAGTGCGCTGCCGGAGGTGCTGATCGACGGCGAGATCGTCGCGCTCGACCATAACGGCGCTCCAAACTTTTCCTCACTACAGGCCGCGTTGTCGGACGGCAAGACCGAGGATTTGATCTTCTTTGCCTTCGACCTGCTGTTTGCCGAGGGACTCGACTATCGCCGCCTGCCGCTCGGCGAGCGCAAGGAGCGTCTCAAAGAATTATTGGAGGCGCGCAAGCAGAAGACGAGCCAGATCCGCTATGTCGAGCACTTCGAGAGCGGTGGCGACGCCGTGCTGCAATCGGCCTGCAAGCTCGAGCTCGAAGGCATCGTGTCGAAGAAGCTTGATGCGCCCTATCGCTCCGGCCGCACCGAGAGCTGGACCAAGGCAAAGTGCCGCGCCGGCCATGAGGTGGTGATCGGCGGCTACAAGACCACCAATGGTAAATTCCGCTCGTTGATGGCCGGCGTGCATCGCGACGACCATCTCGCCTTCGTGGGGATGGTCGGGACCGGATTTGGCGCTGACAAGGTCAAGCGTATCATGCCGGCGCTAAAAGCCGTGGAGGCCAAGGAAAGCCCCTTCGTCGGCAAGAACGCGCCGAAGAAGACCCGCGAGGTGCATTGGCTGAAGCCCGAGCTCGTCGCCGAAATTGAATTCGCCGGCTTCACGGCCGACGGCAACATCCGCCAGGCTGCGTTCAAGGGCCTGCGGCAGGACAAGCCGGCCGAGGAGGTCGAGGCGGAAACGCCGGCTGATACAGAACTCGCGGAACCGTCCGTCAAGCCGGGTACGAAGAGGAAGGTCGCCAAGCCGTCGAAGGCCGGCACTGCGGAGGTGATGGGCGTCGTCATCTCCAAGCCCGACAAGGAGCTCTGGCCTGATGACGGCAATGGTGATCCCGTTAGCAAGCTTGATCTTGCACGCTATCTCGAAGCCGTCGGCGAATGGATGATCGTGCATCTCAAGGGCCGGCCATGCTCGCTGATCCGTGCCCCCGACGGCATCAAGGGCGAATGCTTCTTCCAGCGCCATGCCATGCAGGGAACGTCGAACCTCCTGGAGCTCGCGCGGGTCTCGGGAGATCGCAAGCCCTACCTTCAGATCGATCGTATCGAAGGACTTGCAGCGGTCGCGCAGATCGGCGGCGTGGAGCTGCATCCCTGGAATTGCGCACCTTACGCCTATGACACGCCGGGCCGGCTGGTGTTCGATCTCGACCCGGCGCCGGAGGTCGACTTCGCCAACGTCGTCGAGGCCGCCAAGGAGATGCGGCAGCGACTCACTGAGCTCGGCATGGACAGCTTCTGCAAGACCACCGGCGGCAAGGGCCTGCACGTGGTGGTGCCGCTGCTCCATGGCGCGCGCGACAAGGTGAGCTGGAAGGAGGCCAAGGCGTTCGCGCAAGGCGTCTGCCAGTGGATGGCGGACGATGATCCCGAGCGCTATCTGCTGAACATGTCGAAGAAACTGCGCAAGGGGAAGATCTTCCTCGACTATCTGCGCAATGACCGCATGTCGACGGCGGTGGCGCCGCTGTCGCCGCGTGCGCGCGTGGGCGCCACGGTGTCGATGCCGCTGACCTGGGCGCAGGTGAAGAGCGATCTCGATCCGAAGCGCTACACGCTGCGGAGCGTGCCGGGCCTGCTGCCGCGCTCCAAAGCCTGGGAAGGCTATGACGATGCGGCGGCATCGATCAAGGCGTCGATCAAGAAGCTGGCGGGGAAAATGAAGTAGGTGGGTTAGCCCTGCGGATGCGCGAAGCGCAGTCCGCTTGGCGTAATCCACCACTGTCTGTTTCCGCGGAAGCAAAAGAGGAGGGTTACGTCAAGTGGCTAACCACCCTCCGCAGTCCTGCTCTTGGCTAGATCCGCCCCATCAGCAGCAGGATCAGCAGAATGACGATGACGAGCCCGAGGCCGCCGCCGCCATAATAGCCGGTGCCGTAGAACGGGCCGCCCCCAATGCCGCTGAAGCCGCCGAGCAGCGCGATGACCAAAATGATCAGAATGATCGTACCGATAGACATGCCAATCTCCTCCACCCCTTCGTTGAAAGGGTCGTTTGCACCTGTCCCGTTGAGCGAGGGCAACTTGCCGCAGGTTTTAAAGTTCCGATGATGAAACACCGGTCGCAGGCGCGACGCGCATGGAACCTTTGCCACTCTGGCCGGAATGACTATGTGAGGATGAGCCACAACAGGGCAGGACCATGTCAGCACCGCTTGTCGTTTCCATCCCGCACCGTCTCGGCCGTGAGGAGGCGGTGCGCCGGCTCAAGACCGGGCTCGGCCGCGCGGCGGCCAGCATTCCCGTGATGCAAGTGGAGGAAGAGCGCTGGAGCGGCGACACTCTGGCTTTTCGCGTCCGCGCGCTCGGGCAGATCGCAAGCGGACAGGTCGATGTCGGCGACGATCATGTCAAGGTTCAGGTGGTGCTGCCATGGCTGTTGCAGCGCTTTGCCGAGATGGCACAGGCGACGATCCGCAAGCGCGGACAGCTGCTGCTGACCAAGGACGAAGGAAAGTAGGCGTCAAGCACCCGCGCGCCGCCGCGGGCGCCTGATGGCGCTGGCCGCGCGGGCCTCGATGACCGCAGCAGGAAAATCACGGAAAGCCTGCGCAAGCGGCAATTCGTTGCCCGCAAGGCCCGGCGCGGTGTAACCGCTGACGTCGACGGTCGCGTCAAAACCTTCGAATGTGGGCCATTCTCGGCCCGCTTGTGTGAAGGGGGCGAACTGGCGCCCGACCACGACGATCGCCGCAGCACGGCCGTGCCCGCGGGCAAAAGCAATGACATGATCGGCATGCGCGCCGCGGACTTCGAGCGGCTGGTAGTTGCCCTGTGCGAAGACGTCGGCCAGTCCGTTGCGCAGCTTGAGAAGGCGTCGCGTCCAGGCGAGCTTGAGTTGCCCGTCCGGCCAGGACTTGATCAGGCTGGCCCAATCCGGACTGTCCAGCGAGCCCAACACCGCGTGCCGCGCCGCAAAATCCACCGGCCGGCGGTTGTCCGGATCGACCAGCGACAGGTCCCAGAACTCAGTGCCCTGGTAGAAGTCGGGGACGCCCGGCAGTGTCGCCTTCAGCGTGAGCTGGCTCAGCGAGTTCAGCGCGCCGAGTAGCGCGACCCGGCGGGCCAAGGTTTGCAGCGCCTCGAGGAATTCGCCTGACAGCGCCGGATCGAGGATCTTCGCGATGAAGCCCTTTATGCCATTCTCATAGGCCTCATGCGGATTGAGCCAGCTCGTCTCTTCCTTGCCCTCGCGCGCCGCCTTGAGCGCATAGGCCTGGATGCGCTCGACGAAGCCGGTATCGACCGGCTGCTGCAGTGGCCACGCGCCGAGCAGGGTCTGGTAGAGCATGTATTCGAACGTCGCCGACGGCGCGCGCAGATTGCCGTGGAGCGCCAGATGCGGCGCATTCAGCACCTTCCAGCGCGCCACCGCGCTGGTCCATTCGCCAGGTATTTCGCTGAGCGCCGCGATCCGTGTACGCGCATCCTCGCCGCGTTTGGTGTCGTGGGTGGCGGTCGCCGTCATGCCTTGTGGCCATTCCTTGGCACGGGCGCGCATAGCCTCGTGGAAGGCGGGAATGGTGAGGCCCTTGCTCGCGGGATCGCCGCCGACCTCGTTCAGTGCAAGCAGCCGGTGGAATTGATAGAAAGCCGTGTCCTCCAGCGACTTCGCCATCATCGGCCCGGTGAATTGCTGCACCTTCAGCGCGAAGCGGCGCACACGCGGGACGCCGTGTGGCGGGCGACCAGGCTTGAGCAGGTCCATGGTCAGCGCATCGCGCAGGAAGTCGAAAATACCTTCGTCGGCAGCGAACCATTCGGTGCGGGCGCGCGCGATGGTGTCGTCGATCAGTTTTCGGTCGAGCGCAGTCGGGCCACTGTGAGTCAAATAAGTGCGGTAGACCGGGAAGTGCAGCACGTACAATTCCAGTGCCTGCCGCAAACTGTCGGCGGAAAAATCGCGGGTCGAGTAGTGGCCATTGGCGATGCGGGCGAGGAGCCGGGTCAGCACGGTGAATTCGCTGGTGAGCAACGTCTCCAGCACGCGCCGCTTGGCGTCCTTGACATAGGGCGCGAGCCGCGGCGGCCGGTTGCTGATCTGCCGCCAGGTCTCGTCGAGCGCCTCCAGCCCCCCGGCATTGACCAGCACCTGGGTGATAGCGTTCATCGACTCATAGCCGGTGGTGCCCTGGACTCCGGCGAAGTGCGGCAGGCGCTCGTGCTCGCACAGGATCTTCTCGATTACCGTGTAGAACGGCTTTGCGTTGCCCTGCGCGTCGCGTACCAGCCGGCGCAGCCGCTGGCAATATTGCGCGGGATCGCGCAGGCCATCGATGTGATCCAGGCGAATGCCCTGCAGCTTGCCCTCGGTGACGAGCTGCTTCACCAGCCGGTGCGTGGCGGCGAAGGTGCTCGCGTCCTCGACGCGCAGGCCGGCGAGCCCGTTGACGTCGAAGAAGCGGCGATAGTTGATGTCGCTGGAGGCAAGCCGCCAGTGGCCGAGCTTGTAGTTCTGCCGCTCCAGCAGATGATGCAGCGCCAGCGTCTGCGCCGGGCGATCTTTCGCTGAGCGGTAGGCAGCCAGGCCGTGCGTGATGATGTCGGCGGCACCTGCGATGTCCTTCAGCTCCGCTTTGAAGCCGGGCGCTTCCTTACGGTTCGGCCGGCGCAAGCCTGTGTAGCGCGCGGCGAGCGAGAGCAGGCCCTCGCCGGCTTCCGTCTCGGCGGCGTCCGCCTCCTTCACGATCATCCGCAGTATCTCGCCATAGCGCTCCGGTGCGATCGGCAGGCGATGCTCGAAGTACCAGGCCGAAAAGCTGCCTTCGCTGGCGTCGTAGCGCAGCTCGATGTCGCCGCGCTCGAGCGCTTCGCCATAGGACGAGCCGAGGATAGGCAGCAGCACGCCTCCGCGGGCGCGGTAGGGCAGCAGATCCCAGTCTATGTCGAAGGAGACCGCATGCGGCGAGGTTTGGCCCCATTCCAGCACGTCCAGCCACCAGGGATTGTCGGCGAAATGCACGCCGACATGGTTCGGCACGAAATCGATGATGAGGCCGAGGTCGTGCTCGCTCAGCGCTTCGCTCAGCCGTGCAAAGCCGGCCTCGCCGCCGAGCTCGGGATTGAACTGGCTGTGATCGACGGTGTCGTAGCCATGGGTCGAGCCCTTGCGGGCCTTCATCACCGGCGATGCGTAGAGATGCGTGATCCCCAGCGCTTTCAGGTAGGGTACCACCGCGGCGGCCTTGTCGAAGTCGAAATCCGCGGTGAGCTGAAGCCGGTAGGTCGCAAGAGGAATGGCAGGAGGCATATCAACCTCCGAGATGCCAGACCACCGACCAGGGCGGAAGCCGGTCGCCGCTTGCGCCGCCCCAGATCGGCGTGCCCGCATGGCTCCTGGACGGCGTGATTTCGCTGCCCGACAGATTGGCTGCCAGACGTAGCGTCGTGCCATCGCCCAAGCGCCAATGCGCGGTCAGCAGGCCGTTGTCAGTGGCCTCGGCGTCGCCGAAGCTCGCGCCCTTCAGTCGCGGTGCGATCTCCTTGCGGCGAAGTGAAAGCAGCTCCCGCACCAGCGCCAGCCGCGCCTCCTGCTCCGGCGTGTGGCCGCTCCAGTCGAGCACGGCCGATTGCAACGTTGCCGGATCCAGCGGGTCGGGCACCTCGTCGCCGTATTTCTCGTAGGCCCAGGCATATTCCTGCTTGCGCCCCTTGCGCACAGCATCGGCCAGCCCGCCCCGGAAGTCGCAGAAGAACGGGAAGGGCACCGTCGAGCCCCATTCCTCCCCCTGAAACAGCATCGGCACCATCGGCGCAAGTAGCGTCACCGCCAGCGCGACCTCGATCTGTTTGGGCGGTGCCAGGCTCTCGAGCCGGTCACCCAGCGGCCGGTTGCCGATCTGGTCGTGATTTTGAAGGAAGTTAACGAAGGTCGCCGGCGGCAGCTCGCCGCTTGCCTCACCGCGCGGCTTCTTGCCCCAAAATTCCGAGATCTCACCTTGATAGACGAAGCCCGAGGCGAGCGCGCGCGCCAGATCCATGCGCGGCGTCTGATAGTCGGCATAGTAACCGGCGAGCTCGCCGGTCAGCATCACATGCCAGGCGTGGTGATAGTCGTCGTTCCACTGCGCGCGGTATTTGCCGTTTGGCGGCTCCTGCGCGGCGTCGAGCAGGCTCGCGCGGTTGTCGCCGTTCTCCAGCACCAGATGAATGTGCCGCCCGGTGGCCTTGGCAAGCTCGCCGGTGGTGACGCTGAGGTCGTGCAGCATCGACTGCTCGCCGGGAATCGCCATGATGTGGTTGGCGGCATCAAGCCTCAGCCCGTCGAAACGATAGTCGGTGAGCCAGGACAGCGCGTTCTCGACCGCGAAGGCGCGAACCTGCGGCACGCGATAGTCGATCGTGCTGCCCCAAGGCGTGTGCGCGTCGGTGAAGAAGGTCGGTGCGTAGCGGCCGAGATAATTTCCCTCGGGGCCGAAGTGATTGTAGACGACGTCCAGAAACACCATCAGCTCGCGCTGATGCGCTTCGTCGATCAACGTCTTCAGCTCTTCAGGGCGACCATAGGCGCTGTCGGGCGCATACCACAGCACGCCGTCATAACCCCAGCCGCGGCGTCCGGCGAAATCGGCCAGCGGCATCAATTCCAGCGCGGTGATACCGGTCGCGACGAGATGGTCGAGCTTGTCGATCATGGCGCGATACGTGCCTTCACCCGTGAAGGTGCCGACATGGGTCTCGGTCAGCACTGTCTCCTCCCAGGGGCGTCCGCGCCAATCTTTCGCACGCCACGCGAAGGAATCGTGATCGACCACCTCGCTCGGGCCGAACACATCCTCGGGTTGGAACGCGGATGCCGGATCCGGCACGTCGATCTCGTCGTCGATCCTGAACTGGTAAGGACTGCCGATGGGTAGGCCGGCAATCTCGGTAACGTACCAGCCATCTTGCCGACGCTGCATCGCGTGTCGCCTGTCGAGCAAGAGATCGACGCGCCGTGCAGCCGGCGCCCACAGGCGGAACGATACGCCGTCCTTCGTCGGCCTTGCGCCGAAGGATGGCCTCATAGCGCCCCCGCGAAGGCGAGCACGGAGCGCGGCGGCGCCTTGCTGTCGCTTCCGGGCTGGAAATCAACGCTGTTCAGCTTGGCATCCGTGGTGTTCAGGATCTGCTGCCAGCTCTTGTATTCAGGCATTTTTGGCAATTTGAATGCGATCTCTTCGGGGGCGGCGTTCAGTACGATAAAGATCGCCGCGCTGCCCGGTTCCATCGGCCCCATCACATAAGAGAGGAACCGGCCGTCCGGAAATGTCCAGTCGCTCTCCGTCATCTCGTCGCCGGCAGGCGTCAGCCACAGTGCGCCGTAGGAGATGCCGTCCTTGGGCCGGCCGTCGAGCCAGCGATGGCTGCGAAGCTGCGAGAAGCGACGGCGGACGTCGGCAAGATGGGAGACGAAATCCACCATGTCGTCGCCGTCCTTGCCGAGATTGTCCCAGCCGATCCAGCCGACCTCGTTGTCCTGGCAATAGGCGTTGTTGTTGCCGGACTGCGAGTTGCCGACCTCGTCGCCGGCAAGCATTAGGGGAATGCCTTGGGCCAGCATTAGGCAGGCCAGCACATTCTTGCGAAGCTGCCGGCGCAGGCTGAGGATATTCGGATCGTCGGTCGGGCCCTCGACACCGCAATTGTTGCTGTGGTTGTCGTTGGAACCGTCGCGATTGTCCTCGCCATTGGCCTCGTTGTGCTTCTCGTTGTAGCTGAAGAGATCGGCGAGCGTAAAACCGTCATGCACTGTGATGTGATTGATGCTGGCGCGCGGCCGCCGTCCGTCGTGGTTGAACAGGTCGGAGGAGGCCGTCATGCGGCTGGAGATGTCGCCGATCAGGCTGCCTTCGCCGCTCCAGTAGCGGCGCATGGCGCTGCGATAGCGATCGTTCCACTCCGACCATTGCGAGGGGAAAGCGCCGACCTGATAGCCGCCGAGGCCGAGATCCCAGGGCTCGGCGACGAGCTTGACGGACTGCAGCACGGGATCCTGCCGCACGGCAGTTAGGAACGAGCTGCCGCGATCAAAACCGTTCGGACCGCGCGCGAGCGTGGTGGCGAGATCGAAACGGAAGCCGTCGACATGGCAGACTTCGACCCAGTAGCGCAGCGAATCCATCACCATTTGCAGCATGCGTGGATGGGTCAGGTTCACCGACGAGCCGCAGCCGGTGAAGTCGTCATAGTAGCGCGGGTTCTCGCGGTTCAGCCAGTAATAGGATGCGTTGTCGATGCCGCGGTAGCACAGCGTCGGGCCGAGGTGATTGCCTTCGGCGGTATGGTTGTAGACGACGTCGAGCATCACTTCGATGCCGGCATCGTGCAGCCGCGCGACCGTGGTACGGAAGGAATCGAGCGCGTTGTCCTGGGCGTAGCGCTGCTCCGGCGCGAAGAAGGACAGGGTGTTGTAGCCCCAATAGTTCGCGAGCTTCTTCTCGACCAGCACGCGGTCGTCGACGAAGCTATGGATCGGCAGAAGCTCGACCGTGGTGACGCCGAGCCTCTTCAGATGCTCGATCATTGCCGGCGACGACAGGCCGCCATAGGTGCCGCGCAGATTCGGCGGCACGTCGTCGCGCTTCTGCGTCAGGCCCTTGATGTGGGCTTCGTAGATGATGGTGTCTTCCCAGGGGATGTTGGGCCGGATCTCGCGGCGGCCCCAGTTGAAGGTCTCGTCGACCACGACCGCCTTGGGCATGCCGCGCGCGTTATCGCGCCGGTCGAAGGACAGATCCTCGCGCGCGCTGCCGGTGCGGTAGGCGAAATGGGCGTCACTCCACACCAGCCGACCGGTGAGCCGCTTGGCGTAGGGGTCGAGCAGCAATTTGTTGGCGTTGAAGCGGTGGCCGTGCTCGGGCTCGTAAGGGCCGTGCACGCGATAACCATAGAGCTGGCCCGGCGAAACGTCGTTGAGATAACCGTGCCAGACATCTTCGGCGCGCTCCGGCAATTCGATGCGTTCGAGTTCGCGCCGGCCCTGGCTGTCGAACAGGCACAGCTCGATCTTCTCGGCGTTGGCGGAAAACAGCGCGAAGTTGGTGCCGCGTCCGTCCCAGCTTGCACCGAGGCGTGCGGGCGATCCAGCAGTCAGGCGCATGTGTCAGCTTTCCGGAACGAGGAAGATCGCGGCGAGCGGCGGAATGGTGAGGCGCAGCTCAGGCGTCTTGCCGTCAACGGCCTGGACCTCGCCGATGTTCCCGACATTGGTGCCGCCATAATGGGCGGAGTCCGAATTGAAGACCTCTTTCCACTTGCCGGCAAAGGGCACGCGAACGCGGTAGTTGCGGTAGACGTTGGGCGAGAAGTTGACGATCACCAGGCACCGCGCGTGCTCGTCGATCCCCTTGCGCAGCCAGGCAAAGACGTTCCGGTTGGCGTCATCCGTGATCAGCCATTCGAAGCCGGCCTGGTCGCAATCCATCTGATGCAGCGCGGGGACGGCGCGGTAGAGCCGGTTGAGATCGCGGATCAGAGACTGGATGCCGGAGTGATACTTGTACTCCAGCAGGTGCCAGTCGAGCGATTGGTCGTGGTTCCATTCGCGGCTCTGGGCAATCTCCGCGCCCATGAACAGCAGCTTCTTGCCGGGATGACCGAACATGAAGCTGTAATAGGCGCGCAAGTTCGCAAACCGTTGCCACTCGTCGCCGGGCATGCGGCCGAGAATCGAGCGTTTGCCATGCACGACCTCGTCATGCGACAGCGGTAGGATGAAATTCTCGGAGAATGCGTAGTGCAGGCCGAACAGGATGTCGCCGTGATGATGCTTGCGGTGGATCGGATCCTTGCTGATGTAGTTCAGCGTGTCGTGCATCCAGCCCATATTCCACTTGTAGCCGAACCCGAGTCCGCCGAATTCGACCGGGCGCGAAACCTGCGGCCATGCGGTGGATTCCTCGGCGGCCGTGGTCGCCTGCGGGAAGCGCGCAAACAGTTCGGTGTTGAAGCGGCGCAGAAAGTTTATGGCCTCGATGTTCTCACGCCCGCCATACTGGTTCGGAATCCAGGCGCCGGGCGGCCGGCTGTAGTCGAGATAGAGCATGGAGGCGACCGCGTCGACACGCAGGCCGTCGATGGCGTAGCGCTCGAGCCAGAACAGCGCGTTCGACACCAGGAAGTTGGTCACTTCGGTGCGACCGTAATTGTAGATCAGCGTGCCCCAATCGAGGTGGCGGCCCTGGAGCGGATTGGCGTGCTCGTAGAGCGAGGTGCCGTCAAAGCTGCCGAGCCCGTGCGGATCGTCGGGGAAATGACCGGGCACCCAGTCGAGCAGCACACTGATGCCTTCGCGGTGGCAGGCATCGACCAGCGCGGCAAAATCCTCGGGCGAGCCGAAGCGGCTGGTCGGCGCATAAAGGCCGGTCGGCTGATAGCCCCACGAGCCGTCGAAGGGATGCTCGCTCACGGGCAGGAATTCGAGGTGCGTGAAGCCCATGTCGCGCGCATAGGCCGGCAGCATCTCGGCGAGCTCGCGATAGGTCAGCCACTCATTGTCGCCCTTGCGCCGCCACGAGCCGAGATGAACCTCGTAGATCGACATCGGCGCCGACAGCGCGTTGATGCCGTCGGGCGCCTGGCGCGGCCGCGGCAGGTGCGCCTCGTCGAAGACGATGGAGGCCGTCTTCGGCCGAACCTCGCTGGCAAAGGCCAGCGGGTCGGATTTCAGCGGCAGCAGATGGCCGTGTGGCCCGATGATCTCAAATTTGTAGTGGTCGCCGACCTTGGCGTTCGGGATGAATAATTCCCAATAGCCGGCGCCGCGCACCCGCATCGGGTGACGCCGCCCGTCCCAGAAATTGAAATCACCGACCACGGACACGCGTCGCGCATTCGGCGCCAGCACGACGAAGCCGATGCCGTCGATGCCTTCGAGCCGCATCGGATGCGCGCCGAGCTTGTCGTAGATGCGCTGATGGGTACCTTCACCGAGCAGATAGAGATCGAAATCGGTCAGGATCGGCGG
This sequence comes from Bradyrhizobium diazoefficiens, assembly GCF_016612535.1. NCBI lineage: Bacteria > Pseudomonadati > Pseudomonadota > Alphaproteobacteria > Hyphomicrobiales > Nitrobacteraceae > Bradyrhizobium > Bradyrhizobium diazoefficiens. Next base: position 445,923 of record NZ_JAENXS010000001.1, on the reverse strand, counting down.
GAAGCGGTAGGCGTCCTCGAACTCGACGACGTTGTCGCCGAATTTTGCGCGGAGCTGATAGTGCTTAGAGCCGTTCGGCAGGGCGCCGATGAACAGGCCGGAATCGTGGACGCGATCGAGCTTCGCCACCTCACCATGCTCGCCGACCGCCTCGACATTGGTGGCCTCGGGCAGGAAGGCGCGCACCACGCTTTTGCCGCCCTCGGGATGCAGCCCGAGATAGTGGAAGGGGTCGGAGTGACGGCCCTCGATGATCGCATAGGCCTCGGCAGGCAGTTTAGGCATGGGCTCCGCTCTCGGCACTGGACAGAATGCGAAGCAGACCGGTCAGCGGTGCATTAAGCCCCTCCGGCCGGTGAGACAGCTCGTACTCTACTTCGTCGAACGCTTGATCAAGCAGGAAAAACCTTAACATGCTCTCCGCGGAATTCCTCTCCTCCGGCCAGAGCCGCCGGTCGGTCATGGCCTCGCGATAGGCGGACAGGAAGGTCGCGGTGGCGCGTTCGCGCCATTCGTCGAGCGCGGCCGTGAGCCGGCCCTGTTCGTCGCTGCCCCCTGAGAGCGCCCGGTGAAGTGCGGCGTTAACCGAAAGATCAATCGATCGGATCAGCCCAGCGACGTCGCGCGCGGCAGGTAGCTTGCGCCGCTTGTCGGCCAGCGCGAGATGCGGATCGCCGTCGAAATCGATGATGAAGATGTCGTCCTTCACGATCAGAATTTGCCCTAGGCGGAAGTCGCCATGATGACGGATGTTCAACCCGCTCATGTCTGATGGCAAGAGCGCGTTGATATGGTCCGGAAGGGTCGCACGTACCGCGACCAACTGGTCGATCAGGGGACGGTCGCCCTCGCGCAGGCCGTCCCGGCTGTCGGTGAGCCGGTCGAAGACCCGCTCGGCCCGTCCCTTGAGGTCGGACGCCCAGCGCTTGACGTCCGCAGGACCAATCGTTGCAGGGGCAAGTTCGGCGGACTTTGCTGCGGCGAGCGCCACATGCAGCTCGGCGAGCCGCCGGCCGGTCTGCGCCATGAAGTGCAGATAGGGCGCCTGCTCCTGGGTGACCCGCGGCATCTCGCCCACCGGCCCTAGCCGCTGCTCATCGATGTAGCGGTCGAGATAGCCGATGGTCACGGCCCAACCGTCGCCCTGATTTTCGACATAGGCGTGCAAAACGCCGACCGCGCCGTGGCTGTTGCCCTCGACAAGCTCGACGCTGCCAAGCAGCGCCGGCGCGTTGGCAAAGCCGGCGACCTCGGTCAGGTAACGGCCGATCTCGATCTCGGGATTGATGCCGCTTTCGAGCTGGCGATGGATCTTGGCGACGTACTGGTTATCGACCAGCGCCGTGCTGTTCGACTGTTCGATCGCACGGATGCGTCCGGGCTCCTTGATGGTGTAATCGGCGAATCGGCTGGTGGCCTTGAACTCCAGTCGGAGATTGTTTTCCTCCACAACGAGGTTTTGCGACAGGCCGCGCAGGAACAACCCGATGAAGATCTGATCCGTGGCGACGTCGAGCAGCGTGCCTTCGCGCGCGCCCTGGCGCACGGCAGCAAGTGCCTTCGGGTTGAAGCGCTCGCGGTCGAAGCGTACCCATTCGATCTGCATCGGCAGCACGTAGCGCGTCGTGACGTCGTCCTGCGTCGTCTCGAAGAACGCAATCCAGGGCCGGTTGTCGCCGATATCGCTGAACGGCACAGCTGAGGTCAGCGTGGGCTTGATGTGCTTTGGATTGTTCTCGGGATACCACCGCGTGCGCGACAGGAATCCCGGCAGCACGTCATGCTCGAACACGCCGCGCTCGCGGGCGAGTGAGACCCAGGTCGAATTGACCGGGACCACCAGCGTCTCGAATTCCGGCACCGCGCGCAGCGTCACCGGCTCGGACTTGTCGCGCTCGGTGAGCTGGAACCAATAGAAGCCGTAGGGCCCGAGCGTGATCATGTAGGGCAGCTCGCCGATCGCCGGGAAGCGCGTGCGGCCGAGCATCTCCTGCGGGATGCGGTCCTTCCACGGCGACAGGTCCAGCTCGGTCGCCTGCGCCGCGCGCGAGAGGTTGGCGACGCAGAGGATGACCTCGTCGTGATATTGCCGGACGTAAGCGAGCACGGCCCGGTTGGCCGGGCGGATGAAGGTCATGGTGCCGCGGCCGAAGGCGAGCGTCGACTTGCGTACCGAGATCAGCCGTTTGGTGGCACTGAGTTGCGAGGACAGGCTGCGCGACTGCGCCTCGACATTCACCGAATCGTAGCCATAGACGGGATCCATGATCGGCGGCGCGTAGAGCCGGGCGGGATCGGCGCGGGAGAAGCCGCCATTACGGTCCGGGCTCCATTGCATCGGCGTGCGCACGCCGTTGCGGTCGCCGAGATAGATGTTGTCACCCATGCCGATCTCGTCGCCGTAATAGATGATCGGCGTGCCCGGGAATGACAAAAGCAGCGAGTTCATCAGCTCGATCTTGCGCCGGTCATTGTCCATCAGCGGCGCAAGACGCCTGCGGATGCCGACATTGATGCGCGCGCGCGGATCGTTGGCGTAAGTGGTCCAGAGATAGTCGCGTTCCACGTCGGTGACCATCTCCAGCGTCAGCTCGTCATGGTTGCGCAGGAACAGCGCCCATTGGCAGCTCGCGGGAATGTCCGGTGTCTGGCGCAAAATGTCGGTGATCGGAAAACGATCCTCCTGCGCGATCGCCATATAGATGCGCGGCATCAGTGGGAAGTGGTAGGCCATGTGGCACTCGTCGCCGCGGCCGAAATATTCCTGCACGTCCTCCGGCCATTGATTGGCCTCGGCCAACAGCAACTTTCCCTTGGCGTAGGCATCGAGCTCCTGGCGCAGGCGCTTGATGATCGCATGCGTCTCGGGGAGGTTCTCGTTCGAGGTGCCCTCGCGTTCGCAGAGATAGGGAATCGCATCGAGCCGGAAACCGTCGACGCCGGCGTCGAGCCAGCGTTTCATCACCTGGATGAGGGCGCTGACGACGCGCGGGTTGTCGAAATTGAGGTCCGGCTGGTGCGAGAAGAAGCGGTGCCAGTAGAATGCGCCGGCTTCCGGGTCCCAAGTCCAGTTGGATTTCTCGGTATCGGTGAAGATGATCCGCGTGCCCTGGTATTTCTGGTCGGTGTCGCTCCAGACATACCAGTCGCGGGCGCTCGAGCCCGCCGGGCTGCGCCGCGCACGCTTGAACCAATTGTGCTGGTCGGAGGTGTGGTTGACGACGAGCTCGGTGATGACGCGCAGGCCGCGCTTCTGCGCCTCCTGGATGAAGCGCTTGAAGTCCTTCATCGTCCCGAAATCGGGATTGATCGAGCCGTAGTCGGCGATGTCGTAGCCGTCGTCGCGGCCGGGCGAAGGATAGAACGGCAGCAGCCACAGCGCGGTGACGCCGAGGTCCTGGAGATAGGGCAGCTTCTCGGTCAGGCCGGCGAAATCGCCGATGCCGTCATTGTTGCTGTCGGCAAAGGCCTTGACGTGGAGCTGGTAGATGATGGCGTCCTTGTACCAGAGCTCATCCACGATTTCGGCAGCCTCGGCCTTCTTGGTATCAACGGAAGACAGCACATTCATGGCGTGATCCTTACGCCAGGCAGCGGAACAGCAGCGCCGGATCGCGGTCGGGATCGATACGCAATTTGATCCCGCCCCATTCGATGCGGGACTGCTCGCCGGTGAGGAGATTTTCGAGTGTGGTGACGTGGCGGCATTCGCCGTCGACGAGGATGGTGAGGTCGCCGAGCGGCAACCAGAATTCGCGCGCATGGCGCGAGAGGGCGATGGCCACGACGATCGTGTTGGCCGGTTCAGCCGCCTCTTTCACGAAGGCGATAGTCTCGCCGTCATCGACACCGAGGGAGCGCAAATTGGTCGTCTGCTGAAGCGCCGCGTTGTCGTTGCGGATGCGGTTGAGCGCGGCAATGTAGGGCTTGATGTTGCCGGGCTTGTCCCAGTCGCGCTGCCGGATCTGGTACTTCTCGGAGTCCTGATATTCTTCATGGCCGGGGACAGCCTCGTGCTCGAGCAGCTCGAAGCCGCTATAGAGGCCGTAATTGCCCGACAGCATTGCGGCCAGCGCGACGCGCGACTTGAAGGCCCAGGCCTCGCCGCTCTGGAGATGATAGGGCAGCAGGTCCGGCGTGTTGACGAACAGGTTCGGACGATAGAAGTCCCGCGCGGGATAGCGGGTGAGTTCGCCGAGATATTGCTCCAGCTCCTGCTTCTCCGTCCGCCAGGGGAAATAGGTGAAGGACTGCGCAAAGCCGAGCTTCGCGAGCCCCTTCATCAGCTTCGGTCGCGCGAACGTCTTCGAGAACAGGATCACGTCGGGATGCCGCTGGCGAATGTCGCGGATCAGCCACTCCCAGAACGGAAGCGGCGCCGTGTCGTGATTGTCGATTGCGAAAATGGTCACACCATGGTCGATCCAGAACAGCATAGCGTCGCGGAATGCGTTCCACAGCCCGATCCTGTCGACAGAGGCGAAATCGGGGATGACGATATCTGAATAGGGGCCGTCCGCCGTTCGCACCGACCGGTCCGGCCGCCATTTGAACCATTCCGGGTGCTGCGTCAGCCAGGGATGATCCGGCGAGCATTGCACGGCGAAATCGAGCGCGAGCTCGATGCCGTATTCGAGGCAGGTCGCCACCAGCGCGCGGAAATCCTCAATGGTACCGAGCTCGGGATGCAGCGCATCATGCCCGCCTTCGGCTGAGCCGATCGCATAGGGCGAGCCGGGATCGCCCTCGGTTGCCACCGGCGCATTGTTGCGGCCCTTGCGGCGGGTGCGGCCGATCGGGTGGATCGGGGTGAAATACAGCACGTCAAAACCCATCGCCGCGATGTCGGGCACGCGCGCGATACAGTCGCGCAACGTGCCGTGCTGGCCCGGCACTGCGCTTTGGCTACGCGGCATCATCTGATACCAGGCACTGAAGCGCGCCTTGTCGCGATCGATGACCAACGGGAAGTTCGGCGAGCGGGTCAGGTCGGGCCGCGCCTGGCTTTCGGCCATGGCCTCGCCGAGCTCGGCCGCAAGCAGCGGCGCGACATCGCCGCTGCCGAGATAGTCCTCGCATTGCCTGATGATGACGGCTGCGGCATCCTGCCGCGCGCCATGCGCCTTGGTCAGCAGGCCGGCGCCCTCGATCGCATCGAGCGTGACGTCGCCGCCGGAGAGCTGCTTGCGTTCGAGCCCGTGACGCCAGGTGGCAAATTCGTCGGTCCAGGCTTCGATGGCATAGACATATTGGCCGGGCTCGGTGGGCACGAACGCGCCGGACCAGCGGTCATCAATGTGATGGGTCATTGGTTCGCGCCGCCATTCCCGGTCCTGTTCGCCACGCCAGATCAGCGCGGCGCTGATTGTGGCGTCGCCGTCGCGGTAGATGTCGGCCCACACCTCGACCCGATCGCCCGCGATCCGCTTCACGGCGAAGCGGCCGCCATCGACCGAAGGATAGACGTCTTCGATCAGGAAAGCGCTGCCGGCAGCGGCACTCTCGACAGTTTGAATTGTCTTGTTCACGGTGATGCCATTGACAAGAAAGCAGGGCCCGTTTCCCTTGTCGGGAACCTACGCTTGATACCTATATAGAAAGCCGCTTGTGTGTCATTAGTTCCCCTTGGGAACGGCAGCCGCGGTTTGCGACTTAACCCTGACTAACGTCTTCCGCGACCTCGTTAAAATCGATGCCCCCGGCCAGAAGATGGCCTGCAAGCTGCGTGCCGAATGGATCTTTTAGCTCAAGCCCGGATCAAGGGCGTTCAATCCGAATTCGTCGATGCCCTGGGAAAGCTGCGGGTCACCGCGCCCGAGGCGCTCAAATCCATCCTCGATGCCCTGCCGGAGAAGCGAGTCTATCGTTTCGTCAACGGGCCGGTCGTGGTGCGTGCCCTGGGCAATCCGCGCACCGAACTGGCGGCCCTCGGTGCTGCGCCGCTGCAATGGCAAGTCACTGGCAACGGCCATATCCGCGGCAAACCTAACGTGATCGCGCAAGGCGAGACCCGCGAACCTGTGATCGCCTGGCCCGCCGGCCTGCCGCTTGGTTATCACCGGCTGACGCTGACAGATTCCAAGGGCGTGTCGGAAGAGGTGCCGATGATTGTGGCACCGGAGCGGGCCTTCGGCGGCGATTTCGACCGCGGCTGGCTGTTGGCCGTGCAGCTCTACAGCGTCCGCTCCGACCGCAATTGGGGCATCGGCGATTTCACCGACCTGGCCGGCCTGGTCAGGCTCGCCAAGCAATTGGGTGCCGATGGCGTCGGGCTCAATCCGCTGCATGTGCTGTTCGACAACCAGCCGGGCGATTGCAGCCCGTATTCGCCGAACAGCCGGCTGTTTCTCAACCCGCTCTATATCGACGTCGAGGCGATCCCGGAGTTTTCGGCCGATCTCGTCCCCGATGCTGCGGCAACCGCCGCGCGGCTTCGTGAAGGCGATCGCGTGCCCTACGTGGACATGGCGGCGCTGAAATGGCTGGGCTTGCGCGCGGCATTTGACAGCTTCGTGAAAAGCGCGAGCGGTGTCCGCCGCAATCAGTTCGATGCCTTCCGCGCGGACCGGGCGCCGTTGTTGTCCCGCTTTGCCTGTTTCGAGGTGCTGCGGCATCATTTCAACGGGCCGTGGTGGGAATGGCCGGTAGAATGGCAGCAACCGGACGAGACCAAATGCGCGGGCTTGCGCAACGGTCGAGACAAACGCGAGGTCGAGTTCGTCGAATTCGTGCAATGGACTGCGGATTTGCAGTTGCGCGCGGCCAAGGAGCTTGCCTCCGAGCTCGGCATGCGGGTCGGGCTCTATCTCGACGTCGCCGTCGGCGTCCAGTCCAACGGCTTCGACGCCTGGAACGAGCAGACGGCGATTTCCCGCCACCTTGCGGTCGGCGCGCCGCCCGACGTGCTCAACACCGTTGGCCAGGATTGGGGCCTGGCCGGCTTCAATGCGGGCGGTCTCGAGGCGCAATCTTTCGTGCCGTTCGCCAACATGCTGGCCGCCTCGATGCGGCATGCCGGTGCGATCCGGCTCGATCACGTGCTGGGGCTGAAGCGGCTTTATCTGGTGCCGCGCGGCTTCAAGCCCGACAACGGCGCCTATGTGCAGATGCCGCTCGAGGCGCTGCTGGCTGCGGTCGTCCGCGAGAGCGTCACCCATCAATGCATCGTGATCGGCGAAGACCTCGGCACCGTGCCGGAAGGTTTTCGCGAGACCATGCAGGATTTCGGCATCTGGTCCTATCTTGTCATGATGTTCGAGCGGGACGATGCCGGCCATTTTCGCAACATCGACCATTACCGGCCCAATGCGCTGGTGACGCTGAACACGCATGATCTCTGCACCTATGCCGGCTGGCGCTCCTTCAGCGATCTCAGGATGAAGCTGTCGCTCGGGCTCGATCCCGGCGAGGACGATCAGGCGCGCTGGGATGCGCTCGGCCAGCTCGACGAGATTTTGCGCCAGAACGGCATCAATACCAACGACCTCTATTCGGTGCTTGGCTTCCTGTCGCGCACGCCGTCGCGGCTGCTGGCGGTGTCGCTGGAAGACCTGCTCGGCGTAATCGACCAGCCCAACATTCCCGGCACGATCGACGAGCATCCGAACTGGCGCCAGCGCCTGCCGGTTACGCTCGACAAGATCGCGTCCAAGGTCGATCTTAAGGCTTTGAAGGCCGCGACGCGGGAACGTTCCATGGCGGGCGGGAGTTGAACGGCCGAAGGTTTTCAGGCTCGCAAAACGTCTCCAGGCTCGCGAAACATTGTCAGAGAAGATCGAAGACTATGCTTTGATCGGCGACTGCGAGACCGCAGCGCTAGTCGGGCGCAACGGCTCGATCGACTGGCTGTGCTGGCCGGCCTTCGATTCCGACGCCTGCTTTGCCGCCATCCTCGGCACCCACAAGAACGGCCGCTGGCTGATCGCGCCGAACGAAGACATCACGGCAACGTCCCGCTGCTATCTCGGCAACACCCTGATCCTCGAGACGCGCTTCGAGACGAAGGGCGGTACCGTTGTGCTGATCGACTTCATGCCGCCGCGGGGCAAGGCGTCCGACATCGTGCGGCTGGTCCGAGGTATCAGTGGTTCGGTGAAGATGCGGATGGAGCTCATCATCCGCTTTGGTTTCGGCGTCGACGTGCCCTGGGTGCGCCGTTGCGAGGATGGATCGCTGCTGGCGATCGCCGGCCAGGACATGACGGTGCTGCGGACGCCCGCCAAGATCCGCGGCGAAGATCTCACGACAGTCTCCGAATTCGAGGTGACGGCCGGCGAGACCGTGCCGTTCGTGCTGACCTATGGTCCCTCGCATCTCCATCCGCCTGAACCGATCGATCCGGAGGTTGCGCTCCAGGAGACCGAGGCATTCTGGAAGGAATGGTGCAGCCGGTGCACGCGCGACGGCGAGTATCACGATCTCATCCTGCGTTCGCTGATCACACTGAAGGCCCTGACCTTCGCTCCGACCGGCGGCATTGTCGCCGCGCCCACCACTTCATTGCCGGAAAAACTTGGCGGCGCCAGGAATTGGGACTACCGCTTCTGCTGGCTGCGCGACGCTACCTTCACCCTGCTGGCGCTGATGAACTCGGGCTATACCGAGGAAGCCTCGGCCTGGCACAATTGGCTGCTGCGCGCGGCTGCCGGTTCGCCCGCCAACATGCAGATCATGTACGGTATCTGGGGCCAGCGGCGGCTCTTGGAATGGGAAGCAGGCTGGCTCGACGGCTATGAAGGTGCGCAGCCCGTGCGCGTCGGCAACGCCGCGCATGCGCAGCTCCAGCTCGACGTTTACGGCGAATTAATCGACGCCTTCCATCAGTCGCGTATGGCCAAGCTCAAGCTCGACGACGAGACCTGGGCGATGGAGTGCAATGTGCTCAGCCATCTCGCCGAGGTCTGGGACCAGCCCGATCACGGCATCTGGGAGCGCCGCGGGCAGCCCAGGCACTACGTCTTCTCCAAGGTCATGACTTGGGTTGCTTTCGACCGCGGCATCAAGAGCGCCGAGACCTTCGGCTTCAAGGCGCCGCTCCTGCATTGGCGCGCGCTCCGCGACGCCATTCATCGTGACGTCTGCCACAGGGGCTTTGACCCTGAGGAGGGTGCCTTCGTCGAGTCCTATGGTTCAAAAATGTGCGATGCCAGCTTGCTGCTTTTGCCGGCGGTCGGCTTTCTGCCGGCCCACGACCCGCGCATCCGCGGCACCATCGCAGCCGTCGAGAAGCACATGATGCGCGACGGCTTCGTGCTCCGGCATGATCCCCGCGAGATTTCCGAGGAGAAGCAGCCGATCGAGGGCGCATTTCTGGCCTGCACCTTGTGGCTGGCCGACGCCTACGTGCTCTCTGGCAATCTCGACAAGGCGCAGGCGCTGTTCGATCGTATCGCGGCGCTCGCGAACGATGTCGGACTATTGGCCGAGGAATATGATTCCGTCGCGCGCCGCCAGACCGGAAATTTCCCACAGGCGCTGACCCACATCGCGCTGATCAACACCGCGCACAATCTCTCGGCGGCGCGGCACGCGAGCGAGAAGCCGGCGATGCAGCGGTCGAAGCAGTAACTTAAGCGACCCCGTTCCGCTTCAAGATCATCTCTATCGCTTCCGCAAACCCGTCCTGCTCGTTGGTCGCGGTGACGTGGGTGGCCAGGTCCTTGACGCTGTCGGTGGCATTGCCCATGGCGATCGAGGTGCCGCTGACGCGGAACATCGCGAGATCATTCTGCATGTCGCCGATGGTGGCGACGGCATCGGTGGAAATGCCGAGGCGCTTGGCCATGGCCTGCACGAACGTGCCCTTGTTGAAGCCGGGCGGGGTGATGTCGAGATAATAGGTCTGCGAGCGGACCGCGGTCGCCTCGCTGCCGAGCGCTTCCTGCATCGCCTTTTCGCAAGCCTCGAGGCCCGCCGCATCGGCGCTGGCGCCGACGATCTTACAGGCGCTCGCAAGATACGGCGAGAAATCGGTCACGATGGTGGGATCGGAGCGGATCGTGTGCTGCTCGTGCGCGACGTAGCTGCCGTTGGGGTTGTCAATCAGCCATTTGTCGGCGGTGAACAGCCAGACGTCGGCGCCGTAGTCGCGGAGGATCTGCAAGGACCGCTCGGCCGCGCTTTTGGGAATCAGATGCTGCTCGACCGGCCTCATCTCGGGGTCGATGATCGAGGAGCCGTTGAACGGGCCGACCGGCAGCCACAGCGCCAGCGGCTCGATCAGGAAGCGCATGCCGATGGCGGGGCGGCTGGAGGTGATGGTGAAGCCGATGCCGGCCTGGTGCAGCCGCTGCACTGCGGACCTCGCGCGTTCGGTCAGCGTCTTGTCCTTGGTCAGCAGCGTGCCGTCGACGTCGGAGACGACCAGTGAGATTTTCGTCATGTGATGGCCTTGCTTGTCCCGCCGTCGATTTTGAGCTGCCGCACGATGCCGTCCACGATCGCCTCGACGGTCTCGTCGATCGAAGCCGTGATGACATGCTCGCTTGCCTCCGGCGGCTCCAGCGTGTTGAACTGGCTGGTCAGGAGCCCGGGCGGCATGAAATGGCCCTTGCGGTGTGCGAGCCGGTCGGCGATCAGCTCTTGCGTGCCCTTCAGGAACACGAAGCGCACGTCATCGCGTCCGCGCAGCAGCACGTCGCGATAGGTGTGCTTCAACGCCGAGCAGGCGATGATGATTTGCTCGCCCTTGTCGCAGGTCCGCGCGATTTCGTCGGCGATGGCGTTGAGCCAGGGCCAGCGGTCCTCGTCGGTGAGCGGGTGGCCGGCCTTCATTTTCGCGACATTGCTGGCGGGGTGAAAGCTGTCGCCGTCCTCGAATCGCCAGCCGAGGCGCTTTCCGAGTAGTTCCGCAATTGTGCTCTTGCCCGAGCCCGATACGCCCATCACGATCAACGCACAAGGTGCTTTAACGCCCGCCACGAATTCCCTCCGGAAGCGCGGCCTGGTCGACCAGCCAGACGGTCTCACCATTCGAGCGCGCGCGTACGGCCGGCAGAGTCTCGCCATTAAGGAGGCGCGTCAAGATCGGTTGCTTGTCGTGGCCCGCAATCTCGAACAGCATTTCGCGGCAGGACGCCAAAGCGGGCAGCGTCAGCGAGATCCGCGGCACGAACGGGGCGACATTGGCCTTGGGCACGCCGACGACCCAGCGCTCGGTCTCATTGATCTCGGGGTAGCCGGGAAACAGCGAAGCGGTGTGGCCGTCCGGGCCCACGCCCATCAGGACCATGTCGAACAGCGGTCGCGCTGGATCGAGGCTTTCGGCGCCGTAGAAGGACTGCAGCTCGCGCGCATAGGCCGCGGCACTGGCATCGGGATTTTCGGCCGCCGTCGGAATCGGATGGATATGGTCGGCGGGCGCGTTGCGGTCGAGAAACGTGGCGCGCGCGACCGCCATGTTGTTGAGGGGATCGCTCTCGGCGACAAAACGCTCGTCGCCAATGAACCAGTGCACGCGATCCCACGGGATCTTGCCGCGCCAGGCGTCGCTGCCGAGCAGCTGATACAGCTTCTTCGGGCTCGATCCGCCGGTGAGGCAGATAGCGATCCGACCGGGATGGGCTGCAATCCGTGCCATCACCCGTTCGGCGGCGGCCTGGGCGAGGGTATCGGCATCGGCGACGACGATCAGCTTGGGCTGGTCGGCGGCGGCCATCACGAAAACTTCCGCCAGCTGCGGCCGTCGCGCCGCAGCAGTTCGTCGGCGCAGGCCGGGCCGTCGCTGCCGGCCTTATAGGTCTCGATGCCGTTGGTGCCCGCGTTCTTCCACGCATCGAGGAACGGCTGCACCGCCTCCCATCCGGCCTCGATGCCGTCGGCGCGCTGGAACAGGATGTTGTCGCCGATCATGCAGTCGTAGATCAGCGTCTCGTAGCCGGTGGAGGGATCGGCGCGGAAATAGTCTCCGTACTTGAACTTCATCTCGACGCCGTCGATGGTGATGCTCGGTCCCGGGATCTTGGCGTTGAACTGAAGCTCGATGGTCTCGGTCGGCGCGATGCCGATGGTGAGGAAGTTTTGCGAGAGACGGTCAACGGTCGTGCCGTTGAACATCGACAGCGGTGCCTGCTTGAACTTGATTGCGACCTCGGTGCGCTTGTGCCCCAGTGCCTTGCCGGTGCGCAAATAGAACGGTACGCCGGCCCACCGCCAATTGTCGATCATCAATTTGAGCGCGACAAAGGTCTCTGTGGTGCTGCCCGCCTTGACGTCCTCGGTCTTGCGGTAGTCCGGGATTTCGTCGTCGCCGATCCGGCCCGCAAGATATTGCGCGCGCACCGAGTTTCTCAGCGCTTCCTCTTCATTGGGTTGCTGGACCGCGGCGAGGACTTCGGCCTTCTCGGAGCGCACGGAGTGCGCGTCGAAACGCGCGGGTGGCTCCATCGCGACCAGCGACATCAACTGGAACAGATGGTTCGGCACCATGTCGCGCAGCGCTCCGGTGGCATCGTAGAAGCCGCCGCGATGGCCGACGCCGAGCTTCTCCTCCACCGTGATCTGGATATGGTCGATGTGGTTGCGATTCCAGATCGGCTCGAACATGCCGTTGGCGAAGCGTAGCACCAGAATGTTCTGCACCGTCTCCTTGCCGAGGTAATGATCAATCCGGTAGATCTGGTGCTCGTCCATAATCTTCAGGAGTTCGGCGTTGAGCGCGCGCGCCGAGGCGAGATCAGTGCCGAACGGCTTTTCGATCACCAGCCGCCGCCAGACGCCGTTCTCCTTCATCATGCCGGTGCGGCCGAGTTCGCGCGCGGTCGGTGCGAACGCAGCGGGCGGGGTCGCCAGATAAAACAGGCGATTGCCGCCGGTGTCCTGCGCACATTCCAGGGTGTCGAGATGCGCGTGCAGTCGGTCGAATGACGGCGGGTCGTTCGCATCGGCTTCGACGAAGCTCACGCGCTCCAGGAGTTTCTTCGCGATATCATCGTCCACGGGACGAGTCGCGAATTCGCGCAGCCCTTTCATCAGACTGTCGCGGAGCTCGTCGTCCGACATGGCGTTGCGGCCCACACCGACGACGCAAAACTTCTCCGGGAGCAAATGTTCTGCGGCAAGATTGTAAAGCGACGGGATCACGAGCCGGTGCGTGAGATCACCGGTGGCACCGAAAATGACGAAGGCGCAATTCTCCGGCTTGCGCTTGGGCTGCTGGTCTTTTGTCACGAATGCTCGACCTTCGCGTTGTTGCTATTACTTGGCTTCGAGGCTACTTCGGTTTCGAAGCGTCCGGCTGCTTCGGCTCCTTGTGGCCGCCGAAACCCGCGCGCATCGCGGAGAGAATTTTTTCGGCGAAGGTGTGTTCCTTGCGGGAACGGAAACGTGCGTACAGCGCCGCGGTCAGGACCTCGGCCGGCACGGCCTCGTCGATCGCCGCATTCACGGTCCAGCGACCTTCGCCGGAATCTTCGACGAAGCCGGAATATTCCGACAGCGTCGGGTTGTCGGCGAGTGCGGTCGAGGTGAGGTCGAGCAGCCAGGACGGGATCACGGAGCCGCGCCGCCAGACTTCGGCGATGTCGGCGAGGTCGAAATTGTAGCGATGGTCCGCCGGCAAGGCCTCGATGTTGGCATTCTTGAGAATGTCGAACCCTTCGGCATAGGCCTGCATCAGGCCGTACTCGATGCCGTTGTGGATCATCTTGACGAAGTGGCCGGCGCCAACGGGGCCGGCATGGATGTAGCCCTGTTCGATGCGGTGATCGCGCCCCTCACGTCCCTCTGTGCGGGGAATGTCGCCGGCACCGGGGGCCAGTGCCGCGAAGATCGGATCGAGCCGGTCGACCACCGGCTTCTCGCCACCGATCATCATGCAATAGCCGCGGTCGAGCCCCCAGACGCCGCCGGAGGTGCCGACGTCGACATAATGGATGCCGCGATCTTTCAAGGCCTTGCCGCGGCGGACGTCGTCCTGCCAGAAGGTGTTGCCACCGTCGATGACGACATCGCCGTCCTGCATCACGCCCGCGATCGTGTCGATCGTCGTCTCGGTGATGCGGCCGGCGGGCAGCATCACCCAAGCCGTCCGCGGCCGCTCTAGTTTTGCGATGAACTCTTCGAGCGTCGCGGAGCCCACTGCGCCGTCCGCGGCCAGGCCGGCGACGGCCTTGGCATCCTTGTCATAGACCACGGTCGAATGGCCGTGGCGCATCAGCCGGCGAACGATGTTGCCGCCCATCCGGCCGAGGCCGATCATGCCGAGTTGCATTTGCGATATCCTCTTTAATTCAGCGCATCCGTGAGAGCGGCATTGAGTGCGGCGAGACCTTTCTTGAGCGGACCCTTCAGGTGCACCCGGAGCGCGCGCCGGCCGCGCTCGGTGAGCACGTCGAAATCGCCGCGGGCCTGCGCCGCCTTGATCACGCCGAAGCTCGCCTTCTGGCCGGGCACGGCCAGGTCCTTGGCATCGTCAGCGGTGATCTGGAGGAACACGCCGCTGTCGGGCCCGCCCTTGTAGGCCTGCCCCGTGGAGTGCAGGAAGCGCGGTCCGAACTCGGCCGCGGTTGCCAGATGCCGCTTCTCGAGCACGGCCGTCCGCATCTGCTGGAGCGCCTCGATCGTGGCCTTGTCGCGCGCGATGTAGCCGAGCAGGGCAAAATAGTCGCCGCGCCGCGAGCGCGTAATATGCGCCTTCAGCCAGGAGCTGAGATCGCCATTGGCGCCCATCGCACGTAATGCGGCGGCGTTGGTGTCGTTGGTGTAGAGGTCGGCCTCCGCGGTACGGACCACGGGCTGTTCCGGCGGCAGCGTGCCGGTCTTCTCGAAGGAAGCAGTGAGCTCGCGGGTCTTGATCTTGGCCGCTTCCACGTCCGGCTGGTCGAACGGGTTGATGCCGAGGATGCTGCCCGCAACCGCCGTCGCCATCTGGAAGCGGAAGAACTCCTGGCCGAGATGGTCGATCGATTTCATGACGATGCGCACCACGGGATGGCCGGCCGCTTCGATTCCGGCAAGCGCCGAATCGTGTGCGGCGTCTGTCTCGCCCTCGGTGCGGATGTCGATGAAGAAGCGGTCGTTGCCGTAGAGCGAGGATTCGCCCAGCGGTTCACCGGCGATCGGGATCAGTCCCTTGCCCTCCTTGCCGGTCGACTCCGCGATCAGCTGCTCGGCCCAGGCGCCGAAATCGGCGATCTTCTTCGACGACAGGATCGTCACCTTGTCGCGGCCTTCGAGGCCGGCAAGGCCCATCGCAAGCCCGAGCTGTACGCCAGGGTTCTCAGCTGGCGGCACGTCCGGTCCGCAGGAGCGCGCCATCGAGAGCGCATGCTTGATGAAGGCCTTGACATCGATGCCGGCGGTTGCCGCCGGCACCAGGCCGAACGGCGACAGCACCGAATAGCGTCCGCCGATCGAAGGCTCGCCATGGAAGATGCGGGCATAGTTCAGCGTCTTCGCCGCCTTCTCCAGCGAGGAGCCCGGATCGGTCACCGCGATGAAGCGGAAGCCGGTCTTGAGCTTCGGGCCGAGCGCCTGCGCGACGCGCTCGTGGAAATAATCCTTCATCGCGTTCGGTTCGGTGGTGCCGCCGGACTTGCTGGAGACGATGAACACGGTATTGGCGATGTCGATCTTGGCCTCCATCGCCCGCACCTGCGCCGGGTCGGTGGAATCCAGCACGTGCAGCTTCGGGAAGCCCGGCTTCCGCGCAAAGGTCTCGGCCAGCACTTCCGGCCCGAGGCTCGATCCGCCCATGCCGAGTACGACGGCATCGGAGAATTTCTGTCCCTTCACGCGGTTGGCATAGTCCTCATAGTCGGCGAGGTCGACCTTGGCCGCGCTGTCGAGCCAGCCGAGCCATTTGTCCTCGTCCATCCCGGTCCAGACCGATTTGTCGCGCTGCCACAGCCTGCGGATCTTTGCAGACGCGCGCCATTCTTCGGTGCTTCTGGCGACCGACTTGCCGAGCCCGTCGCCGAGTGACAATTGCTGGCGGTCGATTGCGGGCCCGAGCACGGTGGCGCGCTTATGAGCGACCGCACCGTACAGCTTGTCGGCGGCATCCGCGAACTGCTTGACGCCGTCCTTGACGAGCTCCTCGGTGATGGCATCGAGCGAGACGCCGGAGCGCTCCAGCTCTTCCAGCAGGCGGCGAGCGTCATCGACATTCTCCTCGAGGCTGTCGCGAAGCTTGCCGTGGTCGCGGAACGCATCGAGGGTTGCCGGCGGCATGGTGTTGATGGTGTCCGGACCGATCAGCTCCTCGACATAGAGGACGTCGCTGTAGTCCTTGTTCTTGGTGCCGGTCGAGGCCCAGAGCATGCGCTGCGGCTTGGCGCCCTTGGCCGCGAGCTTCTCCCAGCGGGGGCCCGAGAACAGCCGTTTGTAATCCTGATAGGCGACCTTGGCATTGGCGATCGCGACCTTGCCCTTCAGCGCGGTGAGGCGCTCCTTCTCGGACGGGTCGTTGGCCCGCGCGATCTTCTCGTCGAGCTGCTTGTCGACCATGGAGTCGATGCGGCTGACGAAGAAGCTGGCGACACTTGCCACATGCGACGGATCGCCGCCGCCGGCGACGTATTTTTCGAGACCGGCGAGATAGGCCTCCGCGACCTCCAGATAAACCGCCTTCGAGAACAGCAGCGTAATGTTGATGCTGATGCCGTCGCCGATCAGCGTTTCGATCGCCGGCAGGCCCTCGGACGTCGCCGGCACCTTCACCATCAAATTCTTGCGGTTGACGTCCTTCCACAGCCGCCGTGCTTCAGCGACCGTGCCGGCGGTGTCCATCGCCAGATAGGGCGAGACTTCGAGGCTGACATAGCCGTCATGACCCCTAAGGCGGTCATAGACCGGGCGGAGCACGTCAGCAGCGTTCTGGATGTCCTCGATCGCGACCGCCTCGAACAAATCCGCCACCGTCCGGTCGCCGCGCTTCAGCGCCTTGCCGATCGGGGCGTCGTATTCGTCCGAGCTGCCGATCGCCTTCTCGAAGATCGAGGGGTTGGAGGTGACCCCCTTGACGCCGTCGGTGTCGATCAGCCGCTTCAGGTCGCCCTTGGCGATGAAGCCGCGGGCGAGGAAGTCCAGCCAGACGGCTTGTCCGTGCTTTTCCAGTTCTTTGACGGGATTCATGATGCTTATTTATCTCCAAGCCTGCGGGCGGAGGGGGTTTCCGCGCCGGTCCTGACGCGCTATCCTCTAGCTAACATGCTCCCGGGAGGGAACCAATCAAGGGTATCGGCGTCATACTCCCAGTGTAACTCCGTCGCGATCATGACGATCCAGGCGGCGGCAGTGGTTTTGCGTAATAAAAATTTCGCCGGCATGGTTCGGCCGAGGTTCTGTTGCGTGAGGTCTATCTGTCGCGTTGCGGAGTGTCGTCAGGGGGAACGATCCGCCTGACGTTCATTGGCTGGGTCGCGAATGGCCATGCTGGGGGAAAGCATGCACGCACGTCTTGATGGTGCTGCCATCACTGATGACAGGCAACCGAGCGCGTCGGCCGTCTGCATCGATGCATCCCATGATCTCGAAATCGGTCCATGCGTCATGCGTCTGCGGCTGCTGGTCGCGGCGGGCTTCGCGATGACGCTGCTCAGCGCTAGCCTTGCTTTCAAGTCAAGCCTTGCCTTCAAGTCGGGCCTTGCTTTCGACTGGTGGGGCGACATCGGCGCCTACGATACGACGATGGGCTATCTCGGCGTGGCGCTGTTCGGCCCTCTCACCTGCTGGCTGATCTGGATGCTTCCGACAGAGCGCGGGCCGGTCGTGATCCTCACCCCCTACGGCATCCGCGATCTGCGGATCGGCAATGAATTTCTGCCGTGGGACTCCATTGCGGATGTTTCGGCCGAGGAAGGCCCGGGACACAAGGTGATCGTGCTGACGCCGACACCCGCCCTGCAGCGACAGCTCTCCTGTATCCGGGCCGACGCGCAGAACGATCGGATTGTTATCCGTTCGGAGGGTTTGGCGACCGATTTTGACACACTGCTGAGTGCCTGCCGCGACTGTCATGCTGCAAGCAACCAAGCCGCTGCATTGCAGCAGGAAGATGAACGCGGCACGCAAGGCATCGCCCTGCAAGCGTCATAAGTTTGCCGCTCGCAAATCGTCATGTTGCGGTGCCGGAGGGGCTCTTCCCCCGGTATTGCCCGGATGTGGCGAGCGAGTGACAATTTCTGGAAATGAGCGAAGATGGATATAGATTCGCACAAATTACAGGCAAGTGCCTGTTCGTAATTCACCGAGTGCCTACCTTGTGCGTTGCGTCACGTCTGCACCCGGGTGTCCAATGATCGTCATGTGCTCACGCTGATTCGAAAAGCGGCCTGAGGAACGGTCCAGTAACTGCTTTCGTTTCAGCTTGTAGCGGAACTCACGCGGAGAGGGATCATGTACAACGATTCTCTATTCAACGCTTTCGCTCGGTCGTTCGAGGCGAGAAGCCAGCACGACATGTCGATGGCGGAATATCTGGAATCGTGTCGAAGCGATCCCATGAAATACGCGAATGCGGCCGAACGATTACTGGCGGCGATCGGTGAGCCCCAGACGATCGACACGGCCAAGGACCCACGCCTTGGCCGTATTTTTTTGAATCGCACGATCCGGACTTATCCGGCCTTTGCCGGCTTCTACGGCATGGAAGAAACCATCGAGCGCATCGTCGGGTTCTTCCGCCACGCCGCGCAGGGCCTGGAGGAGCGCAAGCAGATCCTCTATCTGCTCGGGCCCGTCGGCGGCGGCAAATCCTCGCTCGCCGAGCGGCTGAAGTCGCTGATGGAAGTGCAGCCGATCTACGTGCTCAAAGCCGGCGACGAACTCTCGCCCGTGTTCGAGAGCCCGCTCAGCCTGTTCGATCCCGATCATCTCGGGCCGATGCTGGAAGAGAAGTACGGCATTCCGCGCCGGCGCCTCACCGGCCTGATGAGCCCGTGGTGCTACAAGCGACTCGAGGCTTTCGGCGGCGACATCTCGCAATTCCGCGTCGCCAAGATCCAGCCGTCGCGGCTGCGCCAGATCGCTGTCTCCAAGACCGAGCCGGGTGACGAGAACAACCAGGACATCTCGTCGCTGGTCGGCAAGGTCGATATCCGCAAGCTCGAGACCTACGCGCAGAACGATCCCGACGCCTACAGCTATTCGGGCGGCCTCAACCGCGCCAACCAGGGCATCCTTGAATTCGTCGAGATGTTCAAGGCGCCGATCAAGATGCTGCACCCGCTGCTGACCGCAACGCAGGAAGGCAACTACATCGGCACCGAGAATATCGGCGCGATCCCGTTCACCGGCGTCATCCTCGCGCACTCCAACGAGGCGGAGTGGGCGAGCTTCAAGGCCAACAAGAACAACGAGGCCTTCATCGATCGCATCTGCGTGATCAAGGTGCCCTACTGTCTGCGGATCACCGAAGAGCAGAAGATCTACGAGAAGCTGATCCAGGGCTCCGAGCTCGCGGCCGCTCCCTGCGCACCCTCGACCTTGGAGACCCTGGCGCGGTTCTCGGTGATGTCGCGCCTGCGCAAGCACGAGAACTCCACTATCTTCGCCAAGATGCGGGTTTACGACGGCGAGAGCCTGAAGGAATCCGATCCAAAGGCGCGCAGCGTCCAGGAATATCGCGATGCCGCCGGCGTCGACGAGGGCATGGACGGCGTCTCCACTCGCTTTGCCTTCAAGATCATGGCCGCGACCTTCAACCACGACCCGCAGGAGATCGCCGCCGACGCCGTGCACCTGATGTACGCGCTGGAGCAGTCGATCAAGCGCGAGCAGCTGCCCGAGGAAGTCGAGAAGCGCTATCTCGAATTCATCAAGGCCGACCTGGCACCGCGCTATGCCGAATTCATCGGCAACGAGATCCAGAAGGCCTATCTGGAATCCTACTCGGATTACGGCCAGAATCTGTTCGACCGCTACGTTGACTATGCCGATGCATGGATCGAGGACCAGGACTTCAAGGATCCCGACACCGGCCAGCTGCTTGATCGCGAACTCTTGAACCAGGAATTGACAAAAATCGAGAAGCCGGCGGGCATCGCCAACCCCAAGGACTTCCGCAACGAGGTGGTCAAATTCTCGTTACGGTCTCGGGCCCAGAACGGTGGCAAGAATCCGACCTGGACTTCCTACGAGAAGATTCGCGATGTGATCGAAAAGCGGATATTCTCTCAGGTCGAGGACCTGCTTCCGGTCATCTCGTTCGGGTCGAAGAAGGACGGCGAGACGGAGAAGAAGCACGGCGAGTTCGTCGCACGCATGGTGGAGCGCGGCTACACTGAGCGTCAGGTTCGCCGACTGGTCGAATGGTACATGCGCGTGAAGCAAGCCGGTTGAGGCGGATGAGAAAGTGGCCATTCACATTATTGACAGGCGCCTGAATCCAGGCGGCAAGAGTCTTGAGAACCGCCAGCGGTTCTTGCGTCGGGCCAAATCCCTGGTGCAGGGCGCCGTCAAGAAGACCTCGCAGGAACGCGACATCAAGGACGTCCTGGAGGGTGGTGAGGTCACGATCCCGCTCGACGGTATGCACGAGCCGCGGTTTCGCCGTGAAGGCGGAACACGCGACATGGTGCTGCCCGGCAACAAGAAGTTCATCGAGGGCGACTATCTCCAGCGCTCCGGCCAGGGCAGCGCCAAGGATTCCGGTCCGGGCGAGGGCGACAGCGAAGACGCGTTCCGCTTCGTGCTCAGTCGCGATGAATTCGTCGATCTCTTCCTCGACGATCTCGAACTGCCCGATCTCGCCAAGCGCAAGATCGCCCAGACCGAGAGCGAAGGCATTCAGCGCGCCGGCTACACCACGTCGGGCTCGCCATCCAACATCTCGGTGAGCCGGACGGTCCGGCTGGCGCTGGCGCGCCGGATCGCGCTCAAGCGTCCGCGCAAGGACGAGATCGAAGAGCTGGAAGCCGCAATCGCCGCATGCACGGACGAGGACGAACGCTTGGTGCTTCTCGCCCAGCTCGAAAAGCTGAAGGCGAAGTCCAAGCGCATCCCCTTCATCGATCCGCTCGACATCCGCTACCGCCGCTTCCAGACGGTGCCGAAGCCGGTGGCGCAGGCCGTGATGTTCTGCCTGATGGACGTCTCCGGTTCGATGTCCGAGCACATGAAGGATCTGGCAAAACGCTTCTACATGTTGCTCTACGTGTTCCTGAAGCGGCGGTACAAGCATGTCGAAATCGTGTTCATCCGCCATACCGACCGCGCCGAGGAGGTGGACGAACAGACCTTCTTCTACGGCCCGGCCTCCGGCGGCACGCTGGTCTCCAGCGCGCTGCAGGCGATGCACGAGATCGTGCGCGAGCGCTTCAGCCCGGCGGACTGGAACATCTATGCCGCTCAGGCCTCCGACGGCGACAATTCCTATTCCGACGGCGAGCTTACCGGCCTGCTGCTGACCGAAAAGATTTTGCCGGTCTGCCAGTTCTTTGCCTATCTCGAGGTTGGGGAGGCAGGCGGCAGCGCCTTCGATCTCTCCGATTCCTCGCTCTGGACCCTCTACGAGCGCCTGCGCAACAGCGGCGCACCGCTCTCGATGCGCAAGGTCAGCGAACGCAGCGAGATCTTTCCGGTGTTCCACGATCTGTTCCAGCGCCGCGACACCACCCAGGAGAAAGCCGCTCCATGACGGAACGCTTGTTCGAAGGCGCCGATTGGGATTTCCACACCTTGCAGCGCATCACCGATGCCTGCGAGGAAGTGGCGCTGAAGGATCTCGGGCTCGACGTCTATCCGAATCAGATCGAGGTCATTACCGCCGAGCAGATGCTGGATGCCTATTCGTCCGTCGGCATGCCGCTGTTCTACAAGCACTGGTCGTTCGGCAAGCACTTCGCGTATCACGAGGCATCCTACCGCAAGGGCCTGATGGGGCTCGCCTATGAGATCGTGATCAACTCCTCGCCGTGCATCTCGTACCTCATGGAGGAGAACACGGCGACGATGCAGACGCTGGTGATCGCGCACGCCGCCTTCGGCCACAACCATTTCTTCAAGAACAATTATCTATTCAAGCAGTGGACCGATGCGGACGGCATTCTGGACTACCTGGATTTCGCCAAGAAGTACGTCGTGCAATGCGAGGAGCGCTACGGCCGCACCGAGGTCGAGCGCACGCTGGATGCTGCGCATGCGCTGATGTCGCACGGCATCGACCGCTATCCCGGCAAGAAGAAGCTGGATCTGCGCGAGGAAGAGAAGCGGGCAGGGCGCCGCCGCCAGCATGAAGAGGAAGTCTTCAACGATCTCTGGCGCACCGTGCCCAAGGGCGCGTCGAAGACCCGCTCCGCGATCTCCCTCGAACGGCGCCGCAAGCTGCTCGGCCTGCCGCAGGAAAACCTGCTCTACTTCCTGGAGAAGAGCGCACCAAGACTGGCGCCCTGGCAGCGCGAGCTCTTGCGCATCGTCCGCCACATCGCGCAATATTTCTATCCGCAGAGCCAGACCAAGGTGATGAACGAGGGGACGGCGACCTACGTCCACTATCGCATCATGACCAAGCTGCACCAGCAGGGGCGCATCAGCGACGGCAATTTCCTCGAATTCCTGGGCTCGCACACCAACGTGGTGTTCCAGCCCGAATTCGACGACCAGCGTTTCTCGGGCTTCAATCCCTATGCGCTCGGCTTCGCCATGATGCAGGACATCGAGCGCATCGTCACCAATCCGGAAGACGAGGACCGCGAGTGGTTTCCGGATATCGCCGGCAAGAACGACGTGATGGGCGTGCTGCGAGACGTCTGGGCGAACTACCGCGATGAAAGTTTCATCGCCCAGTTCCTGAGCCCGAAATTGATGCGGCACTTCCGCATGTTCCATCTGCACGACGATCCCGAGGAGCGCGCCGGCATCCGTGTCGATGCCATCCACGACGAGCGCGGCTTCCGTCGCGTGCGGCGCGAACTGGCGCGGCAGCACGATGTCGGCTACATCGACGCCAATATCGAGGTGGTCGATGTCGACCTCTCCGGCGACCGCCGGCTGATCCTGCATCACCGCGTCATCAAGGGTTCGCAGCTCAACGAGACCGATGCCAAGCGCGTGCTCCAGCATCTGGCCGATCTATGGACTTATGACGTCGCGCTGATCGAGGTCGACGCCAACGACAAGGTCTTGCGCGAATACGTCGTCAGCCCGCGTCCGATCACGGCGGCGGCGTAACACCGCTGACTGTGCGGAACGGCGAGATGCATGTCGATATGCCCTCGCCCCTTGTGGGAGAGGGCAGCGACGCCGGTAGATACGAGCTCACTGGGGTGAGGGGTATCTCTCCGCACTTTCCCGTGGCGATAGAGACCCCTCATCCGGCGCTTCGCGCCACCTTCTCCCACAAGGGGAGAAGGGAAAGGCATCGTGGCCGTATCTAAGCCGATTGCTTCTTGGCAGGCTTCTTCGCCTTGGACGTATTCAGCTCCACCGCCGCGCGGATCAGCGCCTTCAATGCCTTCTCCTTGATCTCCCCGCCCTCGTGAAAATCGATGGCGCGTCGCACATTGCCGTCGAGGCTGGAGTTGAACAGGCCGGCCGGATCCTCGAGCGCCGCGCCTCTGGCAAACGTCATCTTCACGACGGCCTTGTAGGTCTCGCCGGTGCAGATGATGCCGTCGTGCTCCCACACGGGAACGCCGCGCCACTTCCATTCCTCGACCACATCAGGATCGGCCTCCTTGATCAGGCCGCGGATCCGCCCAAGCGTCTCGCCGCGCCAGTCGCCGAGCTCCTTGATCCGGCCGTCGATCAGCTTGGAGGGGGAGCCTCCAATGGTGTCTTTTGCAGCGCTTGTCTTCGCCGTCACGGCCTTCTTCATGATCTCGCCTCGGTTCGACGGCCGAGATAGGGCAGCGCGAACAGATACAACCCGGTGGCGAGCAGCGGAATCAGCGGCACGAAGGCCAACAGCCCGATCCATGTCGCCTGAATCTGCATGATCAGCGCAACGATGTTGGCGATGACGGCGAGCGTAAAGGCGATCGACAGCCAGCGATGGATCTGCCGAATCCACATGTTCGAATTCAATGAAACCTCCTCTGAGACATGATCGGTGGTGAGGCTACTCGGCTCGCGCCAGCAGCTCGTCCAGCTTGGTGAGAAACTGTTTCCAGCCGGCATGCGCGCCGCCATAGGCCTGCTTCTGGCTTGGACGGAAGCCCGCCTGCTCGACGCGCAGATGCGTGGCCGTTCCTTGCGGGGTGAGCGTGAACGTCACCACGCTCTTGAGGTCGTAGGCCGCGTCCTCATGCGTGAAATTCCAAGTGTAGGCGAGGACGCGCTGCGGCTCGATGGCGAGCACCTCGCAATCGAGCACGCCGCCCCACTCGCCGCGAAGATTGAAGCGATGGCCGACCTCGGGCTTGAAGTCGTTCTTCATCAGCCATTCCTCGATCAGATGCGGCTGCGTCAGCGCACGCCACAGCCGCTCCGCCGGAAAGGCAAATTCGCGCTCGATCATCACGGATCGGGTCTCAGTCGCAGCTTCAGTCATTGGTCCATCCTCTTCAGGAGATCGTCGAGCGCATCGAGCCGGTTCTGCCAGAAGCCGGCCATCTGGCTGGTCCAGTCGATCAGCGGATTGAGCGCACCGGGTTGCGCCCTGTAATGGGTCTGGCGTCCCTCGTGGCGGTCGCTGACCAGGCCCGCCTGCTTCAGCGCGCCGAGATGTTTCGAGACCGCCGGCTGGGAAACGCCCGACCGCGCCGTCAGTGCCCCGACCGTCTGCTCGCCCTCGCGGCACAGCCGCTCGAAGATCGCCCGCCGCGTTGGGTCGGCGAGCGTCCGAAACAGGAGATCGGAGGTGGTAGACATGCGAAGTCCATAACCAGGAAGTTATGGATCAATTCATAACCGTAGAGTTATGGATAAGTCAAGCGGGATGGGAGGACAAGGGCTCAACCGTCTCCCCGTCATTGCGACGAGCCCTTGCGACGAGCAATCCAGTTTGTCTCCGCGGACGGAGTGGATTGCTTCGCTTCGCTCGCAATGACGGAGGAGGTGGCGGCGCGCCTACGGCCGATATCCCTGCGATTGAAGCTCCGCCAAACGAACCACGCCGCCTTTCTCCGCGCTGACGAACCCCGGCAGCAGATCCGTCAGCGTGATGTTCTGCGCCTTCATCGTGTTGCCGCAGGCGGCGAGCTCGACACCGTCCTTGGAGAAATCACTGACGCGCTTGCTGATCTCAGGGTTGGCTTGCGCCGCGTGAAACGCCTTCAGCGCAGAGCCGTGGATCACCAGCGCAAGCGTGACATGGTCGGGACCGCCGACGCCGTCGATGTGGTTCTGGATGTTGCCGAGCACGAAATTGACTTTGTCGGCGTCGCTGAGGTGATAGACGACCTTCAGCTTGCTCGATGGCGCGGCTTCGGCCGCGGCGTTGGCGCGCGAGGCAGCAAACGCTGCGCCCAGCGCCGAGATAGCGCTCCACAAGATGTTCCGGCGATTCATGGCGACCTCCTTCGAAGCATGATCCGGAAAAGTGCGACGCGGTTTTCCGGAAAGATCATGCGCAAACAGCAGCTACGCCCTGCCTTTGCCGGAGACATATCACTTGTGACGGAGTGCGGCGAGGTCCTTGCGGTCGGTCACGAGCGCGGCGCACTCGCTGTTGTCGGTCCGGTCGAGCCGAAAAATCCCGTCGTCGCTGCCTGCAACGAGTGATCGCTCGGCATCTTCATCCGGCTTGTTGTGCTGCCAGACCCTGACGCTCGCGAGCCGCACGATGGCTGATTTGTCGTCCTTCGACAGTGCGACGCCGATGCCGCCGCCCTCGCAGTCGACGCCGCAGCCGAGGCGGACTTCGTTGCCGTCCTTGGTGAACACCGTGTGGTGACAGGAGCCGCTGGAATCGAAATCGCCGCCGCGGTGGCGATATCGGAAGCCGAGCCGGAAGGAGTTGTGGAGCTGCTTGTCCTCCTCGTCGATCTCCGCCGAGACCAGCAGCTTCATCGAAGCGACCTGCTGCTTCGGATGCCGCGCCAGGTGCTCGGCATCGTAGCGGCGGACGAAGCAGGCATAGGCCGTCTTGCCGGGCGTGCCCGCGTATATGCGCGCGTTGAAGGCCTCGGCTTCGGTCTTGCTCGCCTCGCGGATGTCGTCGGCCTCCTCGGCCCGGGCGAAGCCGACGAAGGCCGCAAGGGCAAGGGGAAGAATGAGGGCAAGCTTCATGATCGCACCGGGCACGTCCGCCAATCAAGGCCCGCATCGGGAGGGTGGGGGCCAACTGGCGGTTAGTCGCAAGTCGAAAACCACGCGTTCAATTGCACCCCCGCGGGCAGCCTCGCGCAAGGTTCCAGGCTTAACCCTAGAGGGAGGGGAGGGCTAAACCCCAGATTGTTGCAAATGGCTGGAGGCGGTCGAACATGTCCGAAAGTCAGAACCTGCCCAATCTTGCGATCGGCTATTCCCGGGCCCGGTTGCTGATGTTTTTCGGCGGCAGCCTGCTGCTGACGCTGCTCTGCGCCGCACTCGCATTCACCTGGCAGGAAGGCACGAACGTCACCACGTTCCAGGTCGCCGCCTGCTATATCGGCGCGGTGTTTTTCGGCCTTGCCACCTGCAGGATGCTCTGGAGATTGCTCTCAGCCAGAGAGCCGGTGGTCTTCATCAGCCGTGTCGGCATTCGCGACACCAGGCTCGCCGACGAGACCATCGCCTGGAGCGCCGTGCGAAAGATCATGCTCTGGAAACAGCGCGCGCAGAAATTCGTGGTGCTCAAGGTCGATCCCCTTGTCGCGAGCGATTCTCCGGAGGACTTCTGACGCAGGCCTTGTCGATGATGAACAAGGCGCTTGGCGCTGACGGCGTGATCGTCAACGCGGGCGGCCTGACCATGGACGCCGAAAAATTGATCGAGACCTGCAAGCAATATTGGGGTGCCGGTCGACCGGCCCACGCGGACCAGGCCGTACCGGCGCCTGAGGCTGTATCCAAGCCCGAGCCTGTCAGCTAAGCGCGCGATGAGTATGGTTGAGCCTCAGAACACCTCTCCCCGACAGGGAGAGGTAAGAGGACAGCGCCTCACCGCAGGCTGGCGTTGAACTTGTCCAGCGCCGCCGAGCCCGGGCACAGCGTGTCCGCTTCTAGCGAGTTGAGCGGCGTTTCGACCGTGTTGAGATGGGCATGCAGATCTTCCGCGTCGGGATCGACGTAGAGCAGCCCGGTGACGATCTGGCCCTTGGCGGCGTGCTTCTGCAGGAAGGTCTGGGCGCCTAGCCGGTCATGCGGATCATAGTCGGCGTCGATCTTGCGCAGCGCGATCTTGCTGCCGTCATGTTGCTCGACCACCTGCACCGTGCCCGGCGCGTAGTCGACGGCGATCGGATCGCGGCCGACCAGCACGTCGAGCCGGTTCACGGCGTCGTTGTGCTCGCGAACATAGTCGAAGCTCTTGGTCGAGCCGGCGTGGTTATTGAAGGCGATGCAAGGGCTGATGACGTCGATGAATGACGCGCCCTTGTGGCCGATCGCGGCCGCGATCAGCGGCACCAGCTGGCTCTTGTCGCCGGAGAAGGAGCGCGCCACGAAGGTGGCACCCAGCTGCAGCGCGATCGCGACGAGATCGATGGCGTTGTCGGTGTTGGTGACGCCTTTCTTCGACTTCGAGCCGCGGTCGGCCGTGGCCGAGAACTGCCCCTTGGTCAGGCCGTAAACGCCGTTGTTCTCGACGATATAGGTCATGTTGACGCCGCGCCGGATCGAATGCGCGAACTGGCCGAAGCCGATCGAGGCGGAATCGCCGTCGCCGGAGACGCCGAGATAGATCAAATCGCGATTGGCGAGGTTGGCGCCGGTGAGCACGCTGGGCATGCGGCCATGCACGGAGTTGAAGCCGTGCGAATTGCCGAGGAAATAGTCCGGCGTCTTCGACGAGCAGCCGATGCCGGAGATCTTGGCTACGCGATGCGGCTCGATCGAGAGCTCGTAGCAGGCCTCGATGATCGATGCCGTGATCGAATCGTGGCCGCAGCCGGCGCACAGCGTCGAGATCTTGCCCTCGTAATCGCGATGGGTGTAGCCGAGCTCGTTCTTCTTCAGCCCGGGATGATGGAATTTCGGTTTTGCGATGTAGGTCATGACACGGCCTTGCGGAGCGGGGTCACCTTGAGGTGATCCTGGTGGTCGCCAATGGCTTTTGCGATGTAGCGGGCGGTAATGGGTGTGCCGTCATAATGCACGATCGGCACGAGACGCACCGGATCGATGCCGTTCTCGTTGACGATGAGCTGGCGGAGCTGGCTGTCGCGGTTCTGCTCGACGACATAGACGAAGTCGTGCTCGGCGAGGAAGCTCGCTACGCTGGAGTGGAACGGGAAGGCGCGGATGCGCAGGCGGTCGAGCTGGTGCCCGCGCGTCTCCAGCAGTCCGATCGCCTCGTCCATGGCCGGTGAAGTCGAGCCGAAATAGATCACGCCATATTTGGTCGGCTTCGCTGCGTTGGCCTGGAGCGGCCGCGGCACGAGGTCCTGCGCGGTCTCGAACTTGCGCACGAGGCGTTGCATGTTGTCGGCATAGACCGAGCCTTCCTCGGAATAGCGCGCATAGCGATCACGCGAGGTGCCGCGGGTAAAATAAGCGCCCTTGGTCGGATGCGTGCCGGGATAGGTGCGGTAGGGAATGCCGTCGCCGTCGACGTCGAGATAGCGGCCGAAATCGCGGCCCTCGTCCAGCATTTCCGCGGTCATCACCTTGCCGCGGTCATATTGTTTGGAATCGTCCCATTTCAGCGGACGGCAGAGCCGATGGTTCATGCCGATGTCGAGGTCGAGCATCAGGAAGATCGTGGTCTGGAGCCGCTCGGCGAGATCGAACGCGGCGGCCGCGAACTCGAAGGCCTCAGCCGGATCTTCCGGAAACAGCAGCACGTGCTTGGTGTCACCATGCGAAGCATAGGCGCAGGCGATGATGTCGCATTGTTGGGTGCGGGTCGGCATGCCCGTGGAGGGGCCGGCGCGCTGGATGTTCATGATCACGGCCGGGATCTCGGCAAAATACGAGAGGCCGATGAATTCGGTCATTAGGGAGACGCCGGGGCCGGAGGTCGCGGTAAAGGCGCGGGCGCCGTTCCACGACGCGCCGATCACGATGCCGATCGAAGCCAGCTCGTCCTCGCCCTGGACGATGGCGTACTTCGCCTGTCCGGTTGCGGGATCGTGCCGGTACTTCTTGCAATGGGCGGTGAAAGCCTCCGCCACCGACGAGGACGGCGTGATCGGATACCACGCGCACACGGTGGCGCCGCCATAGACGGCGCCGAGCGCGGCTGCGCTGTTGCCTTCGATGAAGATGCGGTCGCCGACCTTGTCAGACTTCTTCACCCGCAGCCCGATCGGACATTTCAGGTTCTGCAATGCCCAGTCGCGGCCGAGATGCAGCGCGTGGACATTGGAGGACAGGAGCTTCTCCTTGCCCTTGTACTGCTCGCCGATCAGCTGCTCGATCAGCTTCGGGTCCATGTCGAGCAACGCCGAGAGGCTGCCCAGATAGATGATGTTCTTGAACAGCTGGCGCTGCCGCGGATCGGTATAAGTCGAGTTGGTGATCGCGGTCAGCGGCACGCCGATCACGGTGATGTCGTCGCGAAACTTCGTCGACGGCATCGGCTTGGTGGAATCATAGAACAGATAGCCGCCGGGCTCGATGCCGGCGATGTCCTTGTCCCAGGTTTGCGGATTCATCGCCACCATCATGTCGACGCCGCCGCGGGCGCCGAGATGGCCGGCTTCCGTCACCCGCACCTCGTACCAGGTCGGCAGGCCCTGGATGTTGGAGGGGAAGATGTTGCGCGGGGAGACCGGCACGCCATGGCGCAGGATCGCGCGCGCGAACATCTCGTTGGCGCTGGCCGAACCCGAGCCGTTGACGTTGGCGAAGCGGACGACGAAATCGTTTACGCTGCTGATCGGCTTTTTGTCGGGCATGCTGAACCTGCGTGGGTCATATTGATCAAGTATTTCTGCATGTCCCAGGCTCCGGTGGGACAACGCTCGGCGCACAGCCCGCAATGCAGGCAGACATCCTCGTCCTTCACCATCACGCGCCCGGTCTTGAGATCAGACGAGACGTAGAGGTCCTGGTCGGGATGCGGCGAGGGCGCCTTCAGGCGCTGGCGCAGATCGGTTTCCTCGCCGTTGTCCGTGAACGTGATGCAGTCCATGGGACAGATGTCGACACAGGCATCACACTCGATGCAGAGCGAGGTCGAGAACACGGTCTGGACGTCGCAGTTCAGGCAGCGCTCGGCTTCGCCCAGCGCCAGCTTGATGTCGTAGCCGAGCTCGACTTCGGTGCGGATGTCCTTCAGCGCGATCACCTTGTCACGATGCGGCACCTTGAAGCGCTTGTCGTTGGAGATGTCGTTGTCATAACTCCATTCGTGGATGCCCATCTTCTGCGAGGAGACATGCACCTCCGGCAGCGGGCGCTCGGTGATGTCCTCGCCCGAGAGCAGCTTGTGGATCGACAGCGCCGCGTCATGGCCCTGCGCCACCGCCCAGATGATGTTCTTGGGGCCGAACGCGGCATCGCCACCGAAGAACACTTTTGGATTGGTCGAGACGAAGGTTTTGGGATCGACCTTGGGCATGTGCCATTTGTCGAACTCGATACCGCAATTCTGCTCGATCCAGGGGAAGGCGTTTTCCTGGCCGACCGCGACCAGCACGTCGTCGCATTCAATCGTCTCGTCGGGCTCACCCGACGGAACCAGATTGCGGCGGCCCTTGGAATCGTATTCGGCCTTCACCTTCTGGAAGATGATGCCGGTGAGCTTGCCGTTGTCGTGGATGAACGAGACGGGAACGAGGAAGTTGAGGATCGGAATGTCCTCGTGGATCGCATCCTCCTTCTCCCAAGGCGAGGCCTTCATCTCCTCGAAGCCGGAGCGTACGATCACCTTGACGTCTTCGCCGCCGAGGCGGCGCGCGGTGCGGCAGCAATCCATCGCCGTGTTGCCGCCGCCGAGCACGATCACGCGCTTGCCGATCTTGTCGGTGTGGCCGAACGAGACCGACGACAGCCAGTCGATGCCGATATGGATGTTGGCCGCTGCCTCTTTCCGGCCGGGAATGTCGAGCTCGCGGCCGCGTGGTGCGCCGGAGCCGACGAAGATCGCGTCGTATTTCTCCGCGAGCAGCGCCTTCATGCTCTCGATCCGGTGACCGCCCTTGAACTCGACGCCGAGACCCAGGATGTAGCCGGTCTCCTCGTCGATCACCGAATTGGGCAGGCGGAATTTCGGGATCTGCGTCCGCATCATGCCGCCGGCTTCGGGGTCGCCGTCGAATACGGTGCAGTGATAGCCGAGCGGCGCGAGATCCCGCGCCACCGTCAGCGAGGCCGGGCCACCGCCGACGAACGCAACGCGCTTGCCGTTCTTCGCAGCGGGTCGCGGCAGGCGCTGCGTGATGTCGTCCTTGAAATCGGCGGCGACGCGCTTAAGGCGGCAGATCGCCACCGGCGTTTCCTCGACGCGTCCGCGCCGGCACGCCGGCTCGCATGGACGATCGCAGGTGCGTCCCAGAATTCCGGGAAACACGTTCGATTGCCAATTGATCATATAGGCGTCGCTGTAGCGGCCTTGCGCGATCAGTCGGATGTATTCGGGAACCGGGGTGTGCGCAGGACAGGCCCATTGGCAGTCGACCACTTTGTGAAAGTAGTCGGGGGCCGCGATATCGGTTGGTTTCATTCCTACCCTGTCCGCGCAGGCCCAAAGACCCCGCGGCCTTTTCTTGAGCTTGTCGTACGCTTAACGCGCGGCAATCTGGTTTCTGAATGACGTCATTGGGTTAGCTTATTAGAACCGGTCCGAAGTACAACGGCAAATTTTCGCGCTTCCCCTCTTTCATGGGAGCTGCGCGCAGACAGCATTAACGGCCGCGCTGTCATGCGGCGGTGCAATATGTTGCGTTGCGGATGGCGCTTAGTGCTTGGAGTCATAACGCGCGGCCAGCATGGCCGGAGAAATCCGAGTTAGACGAGACGGGTTGGGGACGCGGTCGCCAGCAGCGGCAAGGTTACCATCCCCTGGTCAAGTCATCGGCGAAGCGGATAGCATATGCCCATTGAGCTTTGGGGCGGACATGCGGCGCAGGGATCTTCTTTGTATTCTGGGTGGTGCGGCAGCTTGGCCGCTTGTGGCGCGCGGCCAAACGGACTTGCCAATTGTCGCCGTGCTGGTGCCGGGACCGGCGAAGAACGCCGAGAACCGGATCGTGGCCATCCGTCAGGGCATGCGGGAGGCCGGCCTCACTGAGGGCATCAACTATAGTTTTGCTTCGCGCCATGCCGACGGAGTTTTCGACCGATTGCCTGCACTCGCTCTTGAACTCGCCGCGCTCAAACCGCGTGTCATCGTTGCTTCGGGGCCCGCCGCGCCGATCGTGCACAAGGTCCTGCCTAACCTACCGCTGATCTTCACATCCTATGCCGCCGACCCCATCAAGGCTGGATTTGCGGAAAGCTATGTACACCCGGGCGGCCACGCCACCGGCAACGTGATGAACGCGGTTGGCGGCGAGGAGGCGCTGACCCAAAAGCGCATGAACCTGTTCAAGGAACTGGTGCCCGACCTGAAGGCGCTCGGCTTCATCGGCTCATCGTCGATTCTTGCCACAGCCGAGCTCAAGGCATTGCAAAGCGTCGCTGGTCAATTTGGCTTTGAAGTCGTGCGTCATCCACTTCAAGGGCTCGACGATGTCGAGGGAGCGGTGTCGGCAAGCGTCCGCGGTGGCGTTGGCGCCCTTTACGTTTCCGGCGAGCCGCTGCTGTACAACAACATGCCGCGCGTGTTGCCGTTGGTGATGGCGTCGGGAAAACCCACGGTCGGCACCTATCCGGAGTGGGGCCGGGCAGGGCTCCTAATGTCCTATTCGGCTGATCTGATCGACGACTTCCGTCGCGCCGGCATCTATGCCGCGAAGGTTCTCAAGGGCGAGAAGCCGGCGGACCTGCCGATTGAGCAGGCCAGCAAGTTCGTGCTCGTGCTCAACCTCAAGGCAGCGAAATCTCTGGGGATCGCTGCACCTGATCGTCTAGTGACGGTGGCCGACGAGGTCATCGAGTAGAAGCTTCGAAATCGGAGCTTGGCCTGGAGCCGTCGATAATTTGACGACGTCGCAATCTCTCAGAGTGGGAAGATTGTGTCTGCTTTCCGGGACTTGCGGCCATGGCGCGATCTGGGGTCACTCCAAGTCCATTGCCAAGTCCATTGCCAAGTCCACCGCGATTGACCCAAAGCGCTCATATGATCTCTTTGATCCGTGCCCAAACTTACATACGTTCTGATCCGGAGCATCAGCGGCGGGGACCAGCAATGAAGCGGCGCGAGTTTATCAAGCTGGGAGTTGGTGCGGCCGCCAATAGCTGGTCATATGCCGCGCAAGCGCAGCAGTCATCGATGCCTGTGATTGGCTTCCTGAGCGCCCGCTCGCCGTCCGAGGCCGCCTCGGTCTTGCGCGCATTCCAAGACGGCTTGGGAGAACACGGCTATTTCGAAGGAAAAAATGTTGAATTTGAGTATCGGTGGGCCGAGGGCCGATACGACCGACTCCCGGAGTTGGCTATCGAGCTGGCCGTCCGTCAGGTTAATGTGATTGCCGCCACCGGTGGAGACCCTTCTCCGCTTGCAGCAAAGCTAGCCTCAACCACCATCCCAGTCGTCTTCACGATGGGGGGTGACCCGATCAAGGCCGGTCTCGTCACAAGCCTGAACCGACCGGGAGGCAATATAACCGGATCAACACTTATGGGGGTGGAGCTTGGGCCGAAGCGGCTCGAACTGATTCGCCAGCTCATTCCAAAAGCCACCACAATTTCATTTCTCGTGAATCCCAATTTTCCGCAAACAGCGTCGGAGGTGCAGGAAGTGGAGGCGGGTGCGCACGCCCTCGGGATAAAAATAAGTGTTTTGCCTGCCAGCACTGAAGGCGAGATCGAAAAAGCTTTTGAGAACATCGCACAACAGGGGGCAGATGCAATGATTATTGGCACTGATCCGTTTCTGTTGTCACGACGAGATCAACTCGCGCGTTTGGCAATAGGCCACGCTCTCCCCACGATGTCCCATCTGCGTGAATTCGTTGTCGCGGGTGGGTTGATCAGCTACGGCCCAAGCATCATCGCAGCCTATAGGCAAGCCGGATCGTACACCGGACTCATCCTCAAGGGCGCAAAGCCCGCAGATTTGCCGGTTTTGCAGCCGACGAAATTCGACCTGGCCATCAACTTGAAAACCGCAAAAGCTCTTGGCCTGACAGTCACGTCCACGATACTCGGACTAGCCGATGAGGTGATCGAATGAGGTCGCCTGCTTTCCCATCGCAACATACTTCGCCGCCGCACGAGCTTGGTCCCTATCGGAGCGCATCGGACATAGTCACCGGTCAGATGAGGCCGCCGGGTCTATAGGTGCACGGCTTAGCTGTGCGCGATGTCGCTCTTCGCGAGATCCCACATCAGGCTGTAAGTGCCGACAGAGACGGGCAGCGGGAAGGGTGATGCGGCGGGGCCGGTGAAGCGCTCGGCGATCACGGCGGAGACGGCGCCGACATGCGTGCCGTCGATCAGCACGAACCAGTCGCGCGCGCCTTCGTTGCGCATCGCGGGAATTTCCGCGGTCGCGCCTGACAATTCAGGCTCGCTCTCAAGCAGGTGCATGGAGATGATGCCGTCGCGCGTTTCCGGCGCTAGCTTTTCCTGCAATGCATCACGCCACGCCCCGGCATTATCGGGCGTCGGCCGCAGCCGGACCACGCCGAGCGCGGCGCCGCGACCGGTGCCGTTGCTGACGGTGATACGGGCGACCACACGCAGCATGTTCTTGAAGCGCGCCATGGTCTGTCGCGACCAGTCGGTCGGACTCGCGAG
Source organism: Bradyrhizobium diazoefficiens (assembly GCF_016612535.1). NCBI lineage: Bacteria > Pseudomonadati > Pseudomonadota > Alphaproteobacteria > Hyphomicrobiales > Nitrobacteraceae > Bradyrhizobium > Bradyrhizobium diazoefficiens. The sequence goes on along the minus strand of NZ_JAENXS010000001.1, from coordinate 411,114 downwards.
CCGCGCCTTGTAGGCGGGACTGTCGAGCACGTCGAGCGTCGCTGTCGAATAGAGGCAGAGATATTTGGGATAGGCCGCGTGGGCGACATACCGCCTCGCTTCGAGAAAGCCTTCGATCGCGACGCGCTCTTCCAGATGCTCGCGATCGTACCAGCGGTTGAAATCGGCTTCATCCGCGGCGTCGATGTTCATCGACGTCAGCAGCATGCCAGTCCCGGCGAGCGGCATTTTTGTTGTCCCTTTTTCGCGCGTTAACGCGCGGCCTTCGACGCGAGGTCGGCGATCGACTTCATGACCGCGTCCCTCACGCCGGCATCATAGAGCGAATGCCCGGCTTCTTCCACGATCCGAATCTCGGAGCCGGACCAGACTTTCGCAAGCCGCTCGGATGTCTCAGGAGGGCACAGCAAATCGTAGCGGCCCTGCACGATAATGCCGGGAATGCCTTTGAGCCGGGGAGCGTTTCGCAGCAACTGGTCTTCGCTCATGAAGGAATTGTTGACGAAGTAATGCGCTTCCATGAACGGCGTCGCCGGCAGCGTGCGCCAGACGTTGAGCGAAGCCAGATCGATCCGCGTCTTGGTGGCCTTATGCTCCGACAACGCGCGCTCGGTGTCGTGCCAGGCGCGCGAGGTCGGACCATGCACGGCCGGATCGGCATCGAGGATACGGCGAGAGTAGGCTTCCACCGGTTGCGCACGTTCCTCTAGCGGCAGCACGCTCAAAAAATCTTCGTACAGCGCGGGATAGAATTGCGCCAGGCGCGAGGTGAAGGCCGTCTCGACCTCTGCCCGCGTGCCCAGGAAGGTCGCGCGCAGCGCGATGCCGGAGACGCGCTCGGGATGGGCTTGCGCATAAGCCAGCGCCAGTGTCGCGCCCCAGGAGCCGCCGACCACCATCCAGCGGTCGAAGCCGAATTTTTCGCGGATCCTTTCCATGTCCGAGATCAGATGCGCCGTCGTATTGTGTTCGCGCGATCCCTTTGGCCGACTGCGGCCGCAGCCGCGCTGGTCGAACAGCACGGCGCAGAAGCGATCCGGATCGAACAGCCGGCGATGATCCGGCTGGCAGCCGCTGCCGGGGCCGCCGTGCAGATAAACGGCAGGAATCCCGTCAGCGCGGCCGACGCTCTCGACGTAGAGCTCGTGGCCATCGCCGACATCCAACATATCAGAGGTCAGCGGCGCAAACGGATCGGCGCGTCTGGCCGATGCGGCCGCGTCGGCGTCAGGCGTCATTCCCGGATTCCAAAGTGCCGCCGGCAAAATTGCGATAGAGGAAGCGGTTGGTCGCGCCCTCGGCCTCGCGCTCGGCCTGCTTGAAGATGGTCTCGTGCAGCGGCGACAGCGCGCAGGCCGGGTCGGTATTGGCGGCATCGCCCGTCAGCGCAAAGGCCTGGCAGCGGCAGCCGCCGAAATCGATCTCGCGGAATTCGCAACTCTTGCACGGCTCCTTCATCCAGCCGGTGCCGCGATAGCGGTTGAAGGCGTCCGAGTTCTGCCAGATCCAGGCGATCGAATGATTGGAACGCACGGACAAGAAGTCGAGCCCCGTGATGCTCTCGGCGGCGTGGCAGGGCAGCACCTTGCCGGCCGGCGAGATGTTGAAGAACTGCCGCCCCCAGCCGCCCATGCACTTCTTCGGCCGCAGCGCGTAATAGTCGGGCACGACGTAGTCGATCGCAAGCGTTCCCTTGAGCCGCTCGCGCGCCTCTTCGACGATACGGGTGCACTCGTCGAGTTGCGCCACCGTCGGCATCAGCGCGGCGCGGTTCCTCAGCGCCCAGCCGTAATATTGGACATTGGCGACCTCGAGCCGGTCGGCGTCGAGATCGATCGACATCTGGATGATATCGGGGAGCTGATGCAGGTTTTGCCGGTGCATCACCGCGTTCACGGTGAGCGGCAAGTCGAGCTCGCGCGTCCATTTGGCGACTTCGAGTTTCTTGCGATGCCCGCCTTGATAGCCGGCGACGCGATCGGCGAGGCCTTCTTCGATGCCCTGGAAAGAGATCTGCACGTGGCAGAGGCCGGCGTCCGCCAGCTCGCTCAGTCGCTCGCGCGTCAGCAGCACGGCCGAGGTGATCAGATTGGTGTAGAGGCCGACGTCGCTGGCATGCCTGACCAGCTCGACGAGATCCTTGCGCGCCGTCGGCTCGCCGCCGGAGAAATGCACCTGGAGCACGCCGATTTCGGCGAGCTCGCTCAGCACCTTCTTCCACTCGTCCGTGGTCAATTCCTTGCCGGAACGGTCGAGTTCGACCGGATTGGAGCAATAGGGACATTGCAACGGACAGCGATGGGTGATCTCGAGCAGCACCGCGAGCGGGATGCCGAAGGTCTCGGCCGTCGAACGGCTCTTCTCCAGCACCGCGAGGCTGTCGCTTGTCTCGGGCGGGATGGTCGGGAGCACATCGCTCATGGCGTCTTCTCCCGGGCTTCAGTGAGAAAGCCCTTGTCGGCGAGATCCTGCAGCATCACGATGACGTCGGCGAGGATCGCCTCGCGCGGTGCCGCGTATTTCGCGGCGAGCTGATCGGACATTTCGCCGACATTGCGCTCGCCGTTGCAGAGCTGCAAGACCTCGACCGCGATCTCGTCCGGCGCCAGCACCCGTTCCGGGGCCAGGATCACCCAGACTTTCCGCGTCTCGTCGTATTTCAGCTTGGCATGCCGCGGCAGCACCGGGCGGCTTGCCTCGCTGACGCTGATGTTCCGCGGCCCGGCCATTGCTCTTGTCCCTCAGCTCGCCTTTTTAGTTTCTTGGGGCACGAACGCGCCCGGCGGAATGTTGCCTTCGACATAGGCGTGCTGGAGCGCATCCAACTGCACCCACAGCACGTTGGTCTTGAAGATCAGCGCGTTGCACACCTGCGCGCGCTGCTCCGGCGTCGTGGCATGCGCCTTGACATAGTCGAGCGCGAATCCGGCATCGCGCGGCGCCTGTGCCAGGCGGCGCTTGAAGTAGCTCATGATGTCAGGATTGACGAAGTCATAATGCTCCAGCATGCCGGAGATGCGCTCTTCGTGCAGGTTCGGCGCAAACAATTCGGTCAGCGAGGAGGCGATCGCCTCCAGCGGGCTTTTTTCGCGGCAGTAGTGGACGTAAGCCTCCACCGCGAAGCGCGTCGCCGGCAGAATGCCTTCGGTCGATTCCACGTAAGCAGTATCGAGGCCGAGGCCCTCGGTCAGCTTCAGCCAGCGCTCGATGCCGCCTTCGCTGCCGACGTCACCGTCATGATCCTCGATGCGATGGCGCCATTCCAGCCGCGTGGCGCGGTCGCGGAAGCGCGAGATCACCACCGCGTCCTTGATCGGGATCGTGCTCTGGTAATAGTAGCGGTTCAGCGCCCAGGCCTGCACTTGGCCCTTGTTCAGCTTGCCGCCGTGCAGCAGCTTATGGAACGGGTGCAGGCTGTGATAGCGAGTGGCGCCAATGTGGCGCAGCGTCGCCTCCAGCTCCTCGGCGTTAGTGAGCCTGATGTCCTTGCCGATCGAGAGCGCGGTCATTCCAGTCATCGACATGGCATTCACAGCACGATCTCCGTTCCGTCGGCGGGTATCTGCCATCCCGCCTGCTCGAGCGCTTTACGCTCCGGTGAAGCGGGCAGCAGCGCCGGGTTCGAGTTGTTGATATGCAGAAACATCTTCCTGTCGATATTGAGATCGGCCAGCCGCGCGATTGCGCCATCGTGACCGGACATCGCGACATGGCCCATGCTCTTGCCGGTCTTGTGGCCGAGCCCGGCCTTGATCATCTCGTCATCCTGCCAGACCGTGCCGTCGAAGAACACCAGCGCAGCACCGTCGATCTCGGCCTTGAGCCCGTCGGTGACCTCGGCGCAGGCGGCGATGAAATAGAAGCACTTGCCGGTCGCCTTGTCGGTGATCTTCAGGCCCAGCGTATCGCCGTCGCCGCTCTCGCCGCCCGGATGCGACTTGCCTTCGAGGTACCAAGCCGATTTGCCTGGTACCGCAAAGGGCAGCACCTCCAGCCCCGAGCGCGTGCCATCTAGCAGCCGCGGCTCGAAGGGCTCGCTGATGCTGATCGGCTGGCGCTTGACGTTCTTCTCGTTCAGCACGTTGAAGATGCTGTTACTGGCAAGGATCGCCAGCACCTTTTCATGCGCATAGACCGTGAAGGGCGAACCCTCGCGCATCGAGAGCAGCCCCGTCACCGCATCCACTTCGCTGTTGGTCAAAATCACGCCGGCAATCGGCGTATGGCGCAGTGCGCCGGGCTTCGGATGCAGCTGCGGCGTGGCGTTCAATTGTTGGCGGAGGTCGGGGGAAGCGTTGATCAGGAACCAGTGCTCGCCGTCGCCGCTGAAGGCAACCGACGCCTGAGTCCGACAAAGCTCGTGGCCGTGGCTGCGTGCCGTCCGGCAGCCCTCGCAACCGCAATTCCATTGCGGCACTCCGCCGCCGGCCCCGGCGCCCAGGACGACGACGCGAAGCATGATCCGTCTCCTGGAAGGAACGTCGCGAGGTGGATCTCAGGTCAAAAAAGCTTGGGCCGACACAGTTTCCATCGTCCGGAAACCTCTCGTGACCGAAAGACCCACCTGCGCAAAGCGCGTGCTCACCCACCGCTTACTTGCGGGTGGCGCTCACATACATGTTGATTTCCATGCCGCAGGGCACTTCGACGATCTTGGGGGTTTTCCAGGCCATTTTGGCTCTCCATTTCGCGAACTCGGACGTGTACGCCCATGGGTTAAAGTACTGCGAGCACAAAAGTTCGCCAGTGATATTTTCCCGAGAAGGTCATGCTGCGCCGCGAAAAATGTGATTGGAACGTCGGTTCCGGCGACGCAGCATTGCGCGTGGCGCATTCGGTCGCGAACCCTGTCCTGATAAAGCAGTTGTGAGTGGAGTGCCGCTTTGAATCCGATACAGGCGACTTTAGCTGGATCTCGTGATGCCCAAATATTTCTTCAACACCCGTATCGGCGACGAATTGATCGTGGATCCCGACGGCGAGGATCTGCGCAATCCCGACCGCGCCTGGGAAGTCGCCCGCCAGATGATCCTGGAGGTGCTGAAATCGGAGGGGACCCAGCCGGCGCTGATGGAGGCGGTCATCGAGGTGACCGACCTCGAGGGCGAGATCGTGCTGGAATTCCCCTTCACTGAGGCGCTCCTGGACGTGCCGGACCAATCCGCGACGAGGCATTAGGAGCCCGGCTCCATCCGCCGTCATTGCGAGCGTAGCGAAGCAATCCAGAATCTCTCCGCGGAGGCAGTCTGGATTGCTTCGTCGCAAGGGCTCCTCGCAATGACGGAAATGAGGCGCCACCGGGCACCGACCCACCCTCCGCTCCCTGCGAAATCCGCATGGCTTTGGCCCGTTCCCGGCGCTAAAAGACGCCGGTCATACGGAGCAAATCATGCAAGATCTCTGGCGCCTGTCGGCCGCCGACCTCGCTACCCTCGTCAGGTCCAAAAAGGTGTCCGCCCGGGAGGCGGCCAAGGCCGGCCTCGCCCGCCTGGATGCGGTCAATCCCCAGCTCAATGCCGTGATCGACCACCGGCCCGAGGACGTGCTCAAGCAGGCCGAGGCCGTCGATGCCGCCATCGCACGGGGGGAAGACCCCGGCCTGCTCGCCGGCGTGCCCGTCACCATCAAGGCCAATGTCGATCAGGAAGGCTTTGCCACCACCAACGGCCTCAAGCTTCAGCGCGATTTGATCGCGCGCGAGGATAATCCGGTGGTTGCCAATTTCCGCAAGGCCGGCGCGGTTCTCCTTGGGCGCACCAATTGCCCGGCCTTCTCCTATCGCTGGTTCACCACCAATCTGGTCCATGGCGACACCAAGAACCCCCGCGATGCGTCGCTGACGCCGGGCGGCTCGTCCGGCGGCGCCGGCTCGGCGGTCGCGGCCGGCATCGGCCACATTGCGCATGGCACCGATATCGCCGGTTCGATCCGCTATCCCGCCTATGCCTGCGGCGTGCACGGCCTGCGCCCGACCCTGGGCCGCATCCCCGCCTTCAATCCGGCGCTGCCCGAGCGGCCGATCGGGCCGCAGATCATGGCCGTCTCGGGCCCGCTGGCGCGCACCGTGAACGATCTGCGCATCTCGCTCGCCGCGATGTCGGCCCGCGACGTCCGCGATCCCTGGTTTGTGCCGGCGCCGCTGGAAGGCCCGGCAGTGCCGAAGCGCGCTGCGGTCTGCCTCAACCCGGACGGCCTTGCGACCACGCCGGAGGTGAAGGCCGCCGTGACCGACGCCGGCAAGCGGCTGGAGCGCGCCGGCTGGACCGTCGAAGTGATCGAGAACACCCCGCCGATGCGCGAAGCTGTCGAGTGGCAGCGAAAGCTGTGGCTGGGCGACGGCTACGAGGCGCAGCTCGAGATGGCCGAGCGTGAGGGCGATCCCGGTGCGCTGGCATGCTTGCGCGGCATTCGCGCCAAGGTCACGCCGATGGACCAGGCGAATTACGCCCAGGCGCTGACCCGCCGCGCCACGCTGACCCGCGACTGGATGCTGTTCTTCGAAAGATATGCCGTGGTGCTGACGCCGGTCTCCGGCGAATTGCCGTTCCCCGATCATCTCGACCGCAAGGACGCCGCCTCTTTCGAGCGCGTCTGGGAGGCGCAGCTGCCGCAGATCGCGACCCCCTTCATGGGGCTGCCGGGCCTCGTGGTCTCCACCGGCCTCGTCGGCAAGATTCCGGTCGGCGTGCACATCGTCTCCGGCCGCTATCGCGAGGATCTGTGTCTCCTCGCCGGCGAAGCGATCGAGGCGGGCGGTGTGCCGCCGTCGCCGATCGACCCCGTGGGTTAGCGATGTCTGTTATCTACGACTTCAAGGCCAATTCGCTTGCCGGCGACGAGGTCGCCCTGCGCCAGTTCGAGGGACAGGTGCTGCTGATCGTCAACACCGCGAGCAAATGCGGCTTCACGCCGCAATATCGCGGGCTGGAGGATCTGCATCGCGATCTCTCGCCGCGCGGCTTTTCGGTGCTCGGCTTTCCCTGCAACCAGTTCGGCGCGCAGGAGCCGGGGAAGGCAAGCGAAATCCAGGCGTTCTGCTCGACCAATTACGACGTCACCTTTCCCCTGTTCGAGAAGATCGACGTCAACGGCGCTCACGCGCATCCCTTGTATGAGTACCTGAAACGCCAGCAATCCGGGCTGCTGGGCGCCTCCATCAAATGGAATTTCACGAAATTCCTGGTGGACCGTGCCGGCCGGGTGATCGCGCGCTACGCCCCGACCGCGCGGCCCGAAGGATTGCGGCAGCAAATCGAGACCCTGTTATGAGCGAGACAATCATGAGCGACGAATTTCCGGACCGCCTGTCGGTCGATCCGAAGAGCCCCTATTACAACGCGGACATCCTGGCGCGCGACGTCGGCATCCGTTTCAAGGGCGTCGAGAAGACCAATGTCGAGGAATACTGCATCAGCGAGGGCTGGGTCCGCGTCTCCGCAGGCAATGCCAAGGACCGCTACGGCAACCCGCTGACCATCAAGGTGCATGGTCCGGTCGAGCCGTATTTCCGGGGTAAGAAATAGGTCATGTCCGTCCGCATCATCGACGTCCGCGAGATCACAAAACCGATCTCCTCCCCGATCCGCAACGCCTATATCGACTTCACCAAGATGACGACGAGCCTGGTTGCCGTCGTCACCGACGTCGTACGCGACGGCAAGCGCGTCGTCGGCTATGGCTTCAATTCCAACGGCCGCTACGGCCAGGGCGGCCTGATCCGCGAGCGCTTTGCCTCGCGCATCCTCGAGGCCGAACCGAAGTCGCTGTTGAATGCGGCCGGCGACAATCTCGACCCCGACAAGGTCTGGGGCGCGATGATGGCCAACGAGAAGCCGGGCGGCCATGGCGAGCGCTCGGTCGCGGTCGGCACCCTCGACATGGCGGTGTGGGACGCGGTGGCGAAGATCGCGGGCAAACCGTTGTTCCGTCTGCTGGCCGAGCGTCACGGCGTGAAAGCCAACCCGCGCGTCTTCGTCTACGCCGCCGGCGGCTATTACTATCCCGGCAAGGATCTCTCGATGCTGCGTGACGAAATGCGCGGCTATCTCGATCGCGGCTACAACGTCGTCAAGATGAAGATCGGCGGCGCTGATATCGACGAGGACCGCACGCGCATCGAGGCGGTGCTGAAGGAGATCGGCAAGGACGCGCAGCTCGCCGTCGATGCCAACGGCCGCTTCAACCTCGAGACCGGCATCGCCTACGCCAAGATGCTGCGCGATTATCCGCTGTTCTGGTACGAGGAGGTCGGCGATCCCCTCGATTATGCGCTGCAGGCCGCACTCGCCGAATTCTATCCCGGCCCGATGGCCACGGGCGAAAACCTGTTCAGCCACCAGGATGCGCGTAACCTCATCCGCTACGGCGGCATGCGCCCCGACCGCGACTGGCTGCAATTCGACTGCGCGCTGTCCTACGGCCTGTGCGAATACCAGCGCACGCTGGAGGTGTTGAAAACCTACGGCTGGTCGCCGAGCCGCTGCATCCCGCATGGCGGCCACCAGATGTCGCTCAACATCGCCGCCGGCCTCGGTTTGGGCGGCAACGAAAGCTACCCCGACCTGTTCCAGCCCTATGGCGGTTTCCCCGACGGCGTCCGCGTGGAGAACGGCCACATCACCATGCCTGATCTCCCGGGCATCGGCTTCGAAGGCAAGTCCGATCTCTACAAGGAGATGAAGGCGCTGGCGGAGTAGGTCACGCCGCTCGCGCCCGGCCCGTCGCCAGCATTGGCTGCCGCACGCCGTACATCAACGACCGCCATAGCCATTCGAGCGGGCCGTAGCGGTAGTGGCGCAGCCACCAGGCGCTGAACAGCACCTGTCCGACATAGACGGCGATGCCGACGGCGAGTGCCTCCGTGATACCAAGCCGGGCGAACAGGCCGAGCCCATAGCCGTAGAAGATCCAGCCGAAGATGATGGATTGCGCGACGTAGTTGGTGAAGGCCATCCGTCCCAGCGGCGCGGCCCAGCCGAGCAGCTGCTTGCCGCGCTCGAAGCTGGCGATGCCGAGGATGGCGGCACCGTACCCCAGCGCCAGCGCGATGGTGCCGAGCGGCTCGGTGACGCCAAAAAAGCCGGCGCCGAGAGAGATCGCGGCAAGCGCGATAGCGAACAGTCCACGGGTGTTTTGCACAATGCCGCTGCGCCAGGCGAGCGCACCGACAAGAAACAGCCCGATCGTGCGCAGGAAGACGAATGCGTGCAGGGGCGCGATGAGGGCGAGTTCGCGCAGGCGGAACGCCGCCACGTCGAGAAAGCCGCCGGTCGCATAGATGCGATTGGCGTCCATCACGTCGCGCCAGATCGCGGCTCTGCTGGGAAACAATCCCGCTGGCGGAAAGTCCTGCATCGCCAGATACAGCGCGAGAAACATCAGCGCGGCAAGAGTGAGCAGCCAGCGCGGACCAAACAGCAACGGCAGCACGATGAATCCGGCCAGCGCATATTCGGTGAGGATATCGCCGTTCCAGATCAAGCACAGATGAATGATTCCGAACACCAGCAGCACGGCGAGCCGGCGCACGAGCAGCACAGTGCGGCGTTCGCTGGTTGCGAGCCGGTCGAATTGAATGGCAAGGCCTGCGCCGAACAGCAGCGAAAACAGCGCGAACGCCTTGAGTTCGACGGCCTGGCTCAGGATTGCGTCGATGACGCGGTCGATCGGCGATGCGAACGTCTTCGGACCAAGAAACTGCTCGAAGATCGAGACGCGAAATTCCATGACGAGGTTGATCGCCATGACGCCGAACAGGGCGATGCCGCGCAACACGTCAATGGCGTCAATTCGATCCGATGGATTTGTCGGCCGGGAAGATGCGGCGCTATCGGAAGTCATTGCATGAATTCCAATTGCACTCTGGCCGCTTCGCGCCCGCCCTACGACAGCCGCATGTCCAGCAGCCGCCGTCCTTCGCCCTTCAACAGCTTCTTCACCGCGCTGGACGCCACGACCTCGCCGTCATTGGCGTAGGCTTCGTGGTTCTTCTCGATGTCGTCGAGGCGATAGAGGTAGTTGACCATCACGCCGGCCGATTCCCGCACGCCCTTCGGCGAGAGGTCGCCGAGCCAGTCGATGCGCTCGAGGCGGGCGCCGTTGCCGAGATGGAAGCGGGCGACGGAATCGATCAGCTTGCCCTTCGGCGTGCGCGCCTTCAGGAAATAATGCGCCGCGAGCGGCTCGATCACGCCCCGCAGCTGCGCGGTCGTCTCGGGATTCTCGAACCATTTGGGATCGTCGAGACGCTTCAGGATCTCGCGGTCCTCGTCCGACAGCGGCAAATCCTTGTCCTGCCTGATCCACGGCATGAAGCCCGGCACCGGCGACAGCGTCACGAAGGTGTCGAGCTTCGGCGTTTCGCGGCGCAGCTCCTCCACCACCTGCTTGATCAGGAAGCTGCCGAAGGAAATGCCGCCAAGGCCGCGCTGGGTGTTGGAGATCGAGTAGAACACGGCGGTGCGCGCCTTCTCGATCGGAAGGTACTGGCGATCGACGGTGAGCAGCGGCGCGATCGCACCCGGGATAGTCTCGGTCAACGCCACCTCGACGAAGATCAGGGGCTCGTCGACCATTGCCGGATGGAAGAAGGCGTAGCAGCGGCGGTCGACCGGGTCGATGCGGCGGCGCAAATCGTCCCAGTCGGAGATCTCATGCACGGCTTCGTAGCGAATGATCTTTTCGAGGATGTTGGCCGGGGTCGACCAGTCAATCCGGCGCAGCACGAGAAACCCCCTGTTGAACCACGACGAGAGAAGATGCGAGACGTCGCGATCGAGCGCGGCGAGATCGGTGTGTCCGTTCATCATGCCGAGCAGATCGGCACGCATGGCAACGAGATCGCCGGTGCCGCCCGGTGCGCGGTTGAGGCGACGGATCAGTTCCTGCCGCCGCGGCTCTGAGGCGAAGTGAAGGGCGCTGGCGTCCTCGTCGGCCGGCTTGGCGCGCCACTTTTCGATCGCCTTGGCCAAACGTTCCCGGTCCGGGCCGAAATCGCGCACCAGCCCCTCAAAGAAGGCGCGGCGTCCGGCCGCGTCCAACTCCCCGTAGATGTCGAGCACCTCGCGCGCCATGGCGGTGCCGGAGGCCTCGCCCCGGCCCGACAGCAGCGCACCGCAGAGCTCGATCAGCCCGTCGGCATCGTGTTTGGTATCCGAGGCGTCACCGCGGCGAAGCAGCGTGCGGCCGCGCTCGGAGATGGTGGCGAGCAGGTCGGAGAAGAAGGCGTTAGCCATCTGGGCCTTTCGAAACCGGTTTGTGCGGTGCGGGGAAGCTTACACGGGATTTAGGCGAAAGCCGATCACAATCAAGGAGGAGGATTTGGCATCTTTAGCTGGGCCATAGGGCGTCCAGAGGCCACGTCGGCAATTGACCCACTTGCTGGGCCGAGCAATCGTTTCGGTCAACGAAACCGGGTTCAAGACAGGAAATAGAGGCCAACGGCGATACCACGGAGTGCAATCAAATCGGTGTGGCCGAACGGACCATAAATCAAGAGCGGCGGCGGGCGTTGCTTGCCGCCACGTTAGCCGGCCTCGCGCGCGCATCGCAGCAACGATCGCTTGTCGTATACGATCGTCGTATATCGCGATTTGCGTGGCGATCGTCATAATCGCGACTACGCTGATGTCCGACTATAGCGACGGTCAACAATGCGTTTTCGCGACTTTGATCGCTCTGCGTCCGTCAAGAGACGCGTCCTCATAAGGGTCCTCAAACTGAAGTTCGGGTCTGCATTGGTTGGCCGCTCAAACAACTCGACCGATGCTTGATCCAGAACGTTTGACGGCAAGTAGCTGAGATCCGGAGAAATATCCCGATTTAACAATGACAGCAGGGAGGTCGGAAATGTCTCATTTCAATATCCCGATTGGGCGGCGTACGCTGATCAAGGCGGGGGTGGCGCTTGGCGCCAGCCAGGTCATTGGCGCGCCATTCATCGTCACCGCGCTTGGCGAAGAGCCGGTCAAGATTGGCATGGTCAATCCGTTGACCGGCGTGCTGTCGGCTCTCGCGCAAAGCGAGGTCGATGGCGCCAGATACGCCGAGGCGGAAATCAACAAGAACGGCGGAATTCTTGGTCGCCAGGTCCAGCTCCTGGTCGAGGACTCGGCCAACGATGTCGGCACCGGTGTGCAAAAGACGAGCAAGCTGATCGACCGTGACAAGGTCGCGGTGATCCTTGGCGACGTGAACTCCGGCATCGCTTATGCAATGTCGCAGGTGACCTCCGAGAAGAAGGTGTTCCATATCGTCCCCGGCGGCCATACCGATCCGATCACCGGCACCAATTGCAAATGGAATGTGTTCCGGGTCTGCAACACGACGACCATGGATGCGGCAGCGATCACGCCGGAGCTCGTCAAGCGGTTCGGCAAGAAATGGTTCTTCATCACACCGGACTATGCTTACGGCCATACGCTTGAGGATGCCTTCATCAAACAGCTGAAGAAGCTGGGGGGCACCTTCGAAGGCGACTACCTGCCGATCAACAACACCGATTTCTCGGCGACCCTGATCAAGGCCAAGGGTTACAAGCCAAATGTCCTGCTCAACAACATGGGCGGGCTGACGCAGATCAACTGCATGAAGCAATTCACCCAATTCGGCATGCAAAAGGAAATGGCGCTTGGCGGCGCGCTGTTCGAGTTGGAGACGGTCAAGGCGCTGCAACCGGATGCGCAGGCCGGCTGGTGGGACATGGAGTGGTGGTGGAACCAGCCCGATGTGCCCGAGGTCGTGAAGTTCGTGAAGGATTACCGCGCGGCCACCAAGAAGACGCCGTCGGCACGCGACTGGTTCGGTTATGTGTCGATGCACACGGTGCGGCTTGCGGCGGCAAAGGCAAATTCGCTGGATGGGCCGAAATTGGCGATGGCCGTCGAAGACCTCGAGCTGCCGCCGGAAGTTGCACTTCAGCCGGGCAAAGTGCGCTACCGCGCCGGCGATCACGAATTGATGCCCAATATCTTCATCGGCGAAGTGCACCCGCCAAAGAGCGGTCCGGACGACGTCTTCACGATCGCCGGGAGGGTACCCGGCGAGCAGGCTGCCGGTTCGGTGGCCGATACCGGATGCAAGATGGTTCATCCGGCCTGATCCGTTGCTGCCGGCGGCGAAATCCCAAGCGAGGAGCGGCGGATGAGGGACGTCATACTTTTCAACGTCACCAATGGACTGATCATCGGTGCATTTTACGTGCTGATGGCGCTCGGGCTTTCGCTGATCCTCAATCTCAGCAACGTCATCAACTTTGCGCACGGAAATTTCCTGGCGCTTGGCGGCTATCTGGCGTTCACCCTGTCACCGACGCTGGGCTACTGGGGCGCGCTTCTGGTATCGCCGCTGCTAACGGCGCTGATTGGCGTCGCCGTCGAGCGGCTCATGATGCGCCGGGTCTACAACCGGGACCCGGTCTACAGTTTGTTGCTCACCTTTGGTCTTGCGTTCGTGATGCAGGACATGGCCCGCTATATCTGGGGTCCGAATGGTCTGCCGATGGGATTGCCCGCCGCCTTGTCGCAGCCGATCAATGCCGACCTGTTCTTCGTGACGTGGTACCGTGTTTTCATGGTGGCGGTCGTCATTGTATCGGTGACCGGGCTGTTCGCCTTCCTGCGCTATACCCGCGTGGGACTGCGCATCCGCGCCGGGACGCTCGATCTGGAAACCGTGGCATCGCTCGGCATCAACGTCCACTTTCTGCGGACGTTCAATTTCGCGGTGGGTTGTCTGTTGGCAGGCCTGAGCGGCGTACTCGCCGCCGGACAGATCGGCCTCAATCCCAATATGGGCGATGACCTGCTGATGCCGAGCTTCATTGCAATCATCGTCGGCGGTGTGGGCAGCCTGATCGGAACCTTGTTCGGCGGACTGTTGATAGGCATGGCGTCGGCGCTCACCACGGTCGTTTACCCCTCCGCCAGCGAGGCGGTGATCTACGCGATATTGATGATCGTGCTTCTGGTCCGTCCGCGCGGCATCATGGGCGAGGAGGGAATGCTGTCATGACTGCGGCAATCGCGACCGTCGAAGCGCGGCGTCTCTCGCCGCGGCGCTGGCTGATGCTTGCCGCCATCTGGCTGACGCTGCTCACCGTGCCTCTCTGGCTGCCGCTGCTCGGCGGCTACACCGCGCTCGCCGCGCGCGTGCTGGTGTTCGGGCTGGCGGCCATGGGACTCAATCTGCTGCTGGGATTTACCGGCGTCCTGAGCTTCGGCCATGCGGCCTATTTCGGGCTGGGTGCGTATGGCGCCGGGCTCACGCTGCGATATCTCGTGCACAGCACGCCGCTTGCGATCCTGGCCGGTACATTGCTCGGTGGGCTGGCCGGAACGCTCTTTGGCATGCTGATCGTGCGCCGGCGCGGCGTCTATTTTGCAATGTGCACGATCGCTTTCGGGCAACTCTGGTATTACCTCGCTTATAGCTGGAACGACTTTACCGGTGGATTCGACGGGCTGCGCGATTTTCACCGCGAGCCGATCGGGCTCGGCCCGGTGACCATCGATATTACCGGCGGCGGACCGACGTTTTATTATTTCCTGCTGGGGATATTCGCCGTCGCGGTGACGTTGATGGGTATTCTCATCCGCTCTCCCTTCGGCCACAGCTTGCGTGCCATCCGCGAGAACGAGCGGCGCGCGCGCTTTCTGGGCATTCCGGTGGAGCGGCAAATCTGGCTGTCGTTCTCGATTTCCTGCTTCTTCACCGCCCTGGCAGGCAGCCTCTACGCACTGCTGAACAATTTTGCCGATCCTTTGTCTCTGCATTATTCGCTGTCGGGCTATTTCGTCGTCATGACGGTGATGGGCGGCATGGGCACCTTCTGGGGGCCGCTGGTGGGCGCCGCCCTGTTCGTTTCGTTGCAGGACTACATTTCTTCGATGACCGTGAACTGGATGTCATTCGTCGGAGTGATCTTCGTTCTGGTCGTACTGTTTTTCCCGCGCGGTCTGCTTGGCATGCGGCTACGAGGAGGGGCTGCATGACGATGCTCGAGGTTCGCGACATCTCCAAGAATTTCGGCAGCCTGGCCGCGGTACGAAACGTATCGATGTCGGTGCAGCCCGGCGAACTGCGGGCGATCATCGGCCCGAACGGAGCCGGCAAGACCACTTTCTTCAACTTGATCTGCGGTTCTTTTCCGCCCACCAGCGGCACCATTGTGTTCGACGGAACCGATGTGACGCAGCTTCCGGCCCACAATCGAATCGGGCTCGGCATGGCACGCACCTTCCAGATCACCGAAATATTTCCAGCGCTGACGGTGCACGAGAACGTGCTCAGTGCCGCAGAGGTGGCTGCGGGACAGACGCTCAAAATGTGGACCTCTCGCGCCGATGCGGAACGCACCGAAAAGGCAGTCGTCGAGATGCTGGAGCTCGTCGGACTTTCCGACAAGGCCGACCGGCTGGTCGGCGAGCTCGCGCATGGCGATCAGCGGGCGACGGAAATCGCGATGGCGCTGGCGCTGCGGCCGCGGCTTCTTCTGCTCGATGAGCCGACCGCCGGCATGGGAGATCAGGAGACCTATGAGATTGCGAAACTGATTCGGCGGCTGCACCGCGACAACAAGTTTACCGTCGTGCTGATCGAGCACGACATGCGCCTTGTTTTTCACCTCGCCGACCGCATCACCGTGCTCGATCAAGGCCGCCTTCTGGCGGAAGGAACGCCAAAGGAGATCGCCGCGTCGGAAGCGGTCCAGTCGGCCTATCTCGGGGAAGTCGCATGAAACCGTTGGAAGCGGCTGGCCTACAGACCTTCTACGGGAGAAGCCACATTCTGAATGGCGTGGGATTGGAGGTCAACGAGGGAGAGATCGTCGCTCTGCTCGGCCGCAACGGCGCGGGCAAGACGACGACGCTGCGCAGCATCATGGGCTTGACGCCGCCGCGCGAAGGCAGCGTCAAATTGTTCGGGCAGGAAGCGACCCGGATGCCAACCTACCAGATCGCAGCGCTTGGCGTCGGTTACGTCCCGGAAGGCCGGAAGATCTTCCCCAATCTTTCGGTGGAAGAGAATCTGAAAGTGCCGCTGGTCCGACCCGGTTCCTGGACCATCGAACGCGTCTTCAAGTATTTTCCAGCGCTCGCCGAACGGCGCCGCAACCTCGGTCGGCAGCTTTCGGGCGGCGAACAGGAGATGCTCTCGATCGGTCGCGCGCTGCTGCTCAATCCCAAGCTCCTGATCCTCGATGAACCGAGTCAGGGCCTGGCGCCGCTCATCGTCAAGGAGGTGTTCCGCATCATCGCGCTGATGCGGAACGAGGGCATCGCGGTTCTGTTGGTCGAGCAGAACGTGCGCGTCAGCCTGGCCATCGCAGACCGCGCCTATGTGCTGAATGACGGCGCGGTGATCTATAGCGGCAATGCTGCCGAGCTTGCCAAGGATGACGAACGCGTCCGCGCCATGGCCGGTGCCAGCGCCGAGGAATGGACGGTGGATGCCTAGCGCAACCCGAAAGACTTGATCAGCAGACGAAGATTGGCAGCCGCGAAGCGCACGAAGCTTCGCCGATAAAAGCTAAGGCACCAAGCCTTCCGATCTGCCGGTTGAGCAGCCGACCAAATTCGAACTGTGATCAACATGAAGACCGCCAAAGCGCTCAGCCTCACACCGTACGCCCCCGCAGACCTTTGAGAACCGCCGCCCAGCAGCAAAAGGGCCGTCGGGCGGACGTCTGCTTTTGGCCCATGGCTGACCTTTTTGCACTGCTCGTGCAACGTCGGCTTATGACCCCCTAGCGGACAATCCAGTCACCTGTGTTAAGGCCGTCGATACAGTCCTACGCCGATAGTGCCTTTGGTTTTCCTGCATGGGGTCCAGCGATGATCCGGTCTGTTGTGTTCGGCGCACTTGGGCCGATGGCGGGATACTTTATGTTCCTCGGTCTTGGGGGCGGCTTCAGAGGCTCCAGTTCTGCTGGGATCGCGTTCGCCATGTTGCTGCCGGTCGCCTGGGTTGCGGGCGTGGTGCCAGCCTTAGTGACGGCCACATTTGATCTGTTGTTCGAACGACTTGGAGCTAAGTCAGTCCAACGATACCTGTTAACAGCACTCGTCGGATACGCCTCCGCATACCTGTTGATGTTGGCAAATCTTGTCGAAGCAGAGCCTCTGTTTCGTTTCAATTTACGTGGGGCCTGATCGGAGCTGTCCCTGCTGTCCTTTGCTCGTTCGCAACTGAGAGGCTCGAATTGCCGGTTTGATCAGGACGTCACAATCTTGATCACTATGGGCATGTGCCTCGCGGATGCCACGTCGGCTTCTGGGCCCTTTGCCGAAGACCGCATGGCTCATCCGTAGGTCGGCTCACTGAGATTAACCGGACATGCTCGGTCTGAGCCGGATCGCCGCTTTTGATCCGAAGCGGTCTTCGAGCGAGGTGATCAGATTACTTGCCGGCTATTGAAATTATTTCGGCGATCGCCTCGTTGATCGGGTGCATGGAGGCCATTTCTGCTGCGATGTTTTGTGCGCCCGTGCGAATGGATTCAGTTGTAAGGACAGCACGGATCGCCCTCGCGATCTGTTCGGCATCATGCGTGAACACCGCCAACCCGGCTCCGGCGGCTTCCGCCGCACGTGCGTTGGCGGATTGGTCGGCAAAAAGCGGAATGACGACAAGCGGGCACCCTATGGCGAGTGTGCTCAACAAAGTCCCCGAACCGCCATGGCAGACGACGGCGCTGGTGTGCGGCATAATATCCACCTGAGGCACGAAATTCTCCACGCGAACGTTGTCGGGGATCGCTCCGAGTTCTTCGCGCGGCATGACGGGACCGGTGGTCAGCAGAGCCTTCACGGGCAGGGAGCCGACCGCTTCCAGGAGGACCCGATAAGCGTTTCTCACGCGCTCCGAACGGCCCGCGACCGTCCCGAAGGTCATAAACAGGAATGGCTTGTCTCCGGCAGGCATCCAATCGGCCTGCAACGCGCTGGCGACGTGCCGAAGCGGAATCTCCTGCGCGACCCGGAAAGCCGCGGGCCGGTCAGGTAATGGCGGACCGCGGTCGAATGACGGCGGAAAACACGTGAAGGTGCGCTGGCTTCGCTGGGCATACCCGTCGTCGGGCTTCAGGCCAACCAGAGTGCGGAGCTGGTCGACCGCTCCGGCGACCTGTGCTGCGATCCAGGACTCGTATTCGCTGCAATACACGGCGACACCGGCCTGCGGAACGCCCGCCGCCTCCGCGGCAACCAGCGAGGCAAACTCGGCAGATTCGCGGATGACGATATCCGGACGAAACTCCCGAATGGTCCGCTGAAGTTCGGCATTGCAGCACGCGCGGCGATGCCGGCAAAGCCTTCGCGGAAGGCAAAAGCGATCGCTTCTTCTCCCTTTAGTTCATCCACACGTTTCATTACCCCTTGCAGTTCGTCAGGTGTTGGACGATCAAATGGTTCGTGCGCCAATCCGGCTTTATTCAGCGCCGCCACAGCGCCTTCGTCCGTCGAGGTGGCGACCCGTACCTCGTGCCCAAGATCGCGCAAGCTTCGCGCATAGGGCACGAGGGGTGTCACGTGGCCAATGTCTTTGATGGTGGAAAACAGGATACGCATAGAATGATCCAAACGGTTAGCAGGAGCAATGGTGAGGGTGATGGCTTGTCTGCTCAAGCGCCCTAGGCCCGCCAAGGCAACTCATGGCCCGAACGCGGAGTAGGAATGCGGCCTTGGCGATTATCGCAGCAAGACTAACACAACTATTCTGCAGCGAAAATACTGGCGATCACTGCATACCCGATGCGACACCTGGCGGAAAAGCCCAGAAGCTCGCTCAAGCCGCCTGGGTTCAAGGACTCGATTTCAAATCATTTTCCGTGTGCCAAGCACCTCTGAACAAACCAGCTCCATCCTGGCCCAAGATGTCTCGGGACGTTTGGAAAAGTTTGCGCAGACCGTTGCGGCCGCCGTCCTTTCGGGCGGTCAGCGAACGAGGTGAGTTCTGCGACCCACTAACGCGCGATTTGCGATGGCAAGCCACTTCCGCTTCTGGCTGCTTCTGAGAAATTACCTGACGGGCCGCGAGATGGCCACTACTTCGCGTTTTGACCCAGAGCAGACTTTCGGTGTTTCAGAACGAACGCTACTCGATCACTCTGTCCGCCAGTAGGAGCACTTGCTCTTGAACAGCCAAGTGCAATGCTTTGGCCGTTTGAAGATTGATCACGAACTGGAATTTCGTCGGTTGCTCGACCGGCAAGTCCGCCGGATTCGCGCCTTTCAGGATCCGATCTGCGTAATCGGCCGCTAGCAAAAAAAGAGCCTTGATGTCTGGCCCATAAGCCATCAACCCGCCTAAGTCTGGGTAGTTGGTAACCTGATAAGCCGTCGGCAGCCGGTATTTGAGTGCGATTGATGGCAATGCTTGGCGCGGCGGGTCTGCGAGCACGTAAACAACCTCGCAACCCGCCGCTTGCATGTCGGCGAACGCTTTATCAAGGTCCTCGGGGTTGGGTGCAACGAATAGCTGGGCTGCAATGCCTATAGCGCCTGCTGTCGTGGCCGCTATTTCCGCCAGCGCCGGATGCGTCGGATTGTCTGAAGTGAGCACACCGATTTTCTGCACCTTGGGAAAAAGAAGGCGAACGATGTCGAGCGTCTTCGCTGTGAGATCACCGAACATGTTCGCGACGCCAGTGATATTCCCACCGGGCTTTGCAAAACTCTTGACGAAGCCAGAGCCGATGGGATCAGTCGATGGCGACATGATGATCGGAATCGTCGAGGTCGCTCGTTGTGTTGCTGCTATTGCGGGTGTCGCTTCAGCAATTATGACATCCGGCCTTAGCGCAACGAGTTCATCAACCAGATTCGGCAACAGGGCGTAGTGCCCCTTCGCTTCGCGTAGCTCGATTATGAGGTCCTTTCCCTCGTGATATCCCTTTGCTTTGAAAGCTTCCCTGAACCATCCGATGATTCGATCGCCTTGTCCGGAGGTAACCAGTCCAATGCGCCTTGGCTGGGATGGATCGGCGTTCGCCATGGCGGCAACGGCAACCGAACAGGCTGTCGTAAGCAAGATACGACGCGTCATTAAATGAGCCACGTGTCCCTCCTTCAGTCCGCACTGCGAGGTTAGCACAGGTGCTTTTTCAAAGAATATGGTCTCGCTTGCTGACACGACCAAGACCCACAGCAGTCATAACCTATGCCGACTTATTGCTACGCCGTAGGTTGATGCGCCGGTCGCCAGGAGCTGGTAGTCTCGGCATCACCTCTGCTGTAACGGGGATTCAATGAGGCGGCGGGAGTTCATCGGCATTCTCAGTGGCGCTTTGACGGGGGGTGCTCCCGTGGCGCGGGCACAGCAATCACTAGAAAAGACCATTGCGATGGTCGCTCCCCACCGTTCCGTCGAGGAGCTGAAAAGTCACCCTTACTACCGGGCGTTCATGGATCAATTGAGCCGTCTCGGCTTCGTCGAAGGGCATAACCTGGTTGTTAATCGCTATACTGGAAACAACCAAATGGGCACTTATCGTGACCTCGCGGAAGCTGTGGTTAGCACTAGTCCCGACGCCATCTTATCGGTCGCAAGTCCTTTGGCTTTTGCCTTCAAAGCAGCGACACAGACCATTCCGATTGTCGCGGTTATAGGTGATCCGGTCGCGTCAGGACTTGTATCAAGCTTAGCTAGACCGGGAGGCAATTTGACTGGCGCAACGGTCGACGCTGGTGTGGAGCTTTACGGCAAGCGTCTGGAACTCCTGGTCGAGCTACGGCCTAGTGCGTCGAGAATTGGGTATCTCGCGTCATCTCAGAATTGGAGCACTACCCAAGCTGCGGGCGCAAGGGCGGCTGCGCATCGGTCAAATATTACGCTAACTCATCTGAACCTAGGCGAGACCCTGAGCAAGCCCGCATATCTAGCAGCGTTCGGCTCACTGAAGGGAGCACCCATCGACGGACTCCTGGTGTCGGATGAGCCCGAGCACCTCGAAAACAGCAAGACATTGGTGGATCTTGCAGCGGATGCGCGGACTCCGACGATGTATCCATTTCGCGACCTCGTCGTAGCGGGCGGGTTGATGGCTTACGCGGTCGATTTTATTGAGGTCTTTAGAAGCGCGGGGCGTGAGATGGCTGCTATACTGCGAGGCCAAAGCCCAGCCGAAATTCCGGTTTATGAGCCGACGAAATTTCTGCTCATCATCAATACAAAAGCTGCGCGACGGATAGCGCTTGATCTCTCACCCACCATCCTCGCCAGCGCCGACGAGGTGATCGAATAAGCACGCACTGCTGCGGTGCATGAGTCTGCTGTTGGCCCTTAGCGGAACTGCAAGTCGTTGCCACTGACGTCCGCTTTCGCGGGTAGCGCGGACATGGCCTGCGGTAACCGAAGTCGTCGCATCGGACGTCTCGCGAACGTTGCTCGTGCGCAATGGCGGCTATGCTTTCCGCGCAAACTCCGTCGGCGTCCGCCCCGTCACCTGGCGAAACGCGGCCGAGAACGCCGGCACGCTGGCATAGCCGAGCTGGGTCGCGAGCTGCTTCACCGACACGCTCGTATCCGTCGACAGCCGCTGGATCGCCGCCGCGATGCGGGCGCGCTGGCACCAGCTCTTGAAGCTCAGTTGCGTCTCCGTGGAGAACAGCCGCGACAGCGTGCGCGTGGAGGTTCCGACCTCGCGCGCCAGCGTGTCGATGTCGTGCAGGCCGGTGGGGTCATCGAGCACGATCATCGCGGCGCGCCGGCAGCGGGGCTCGTGCGGCAGCGGCACGAAGGTCGCGGAATCCTCGGCCTGGTGCAATTCCAGCATCACCAGGCGCACCAGCAGCTCGGTGCGTTCCTCGGTGTTGCGGGCATCGAACAGCGCGATGATCGCCTGGTGCAGCAGCGGCGATACCCGCACCACGAATTCCCTGGTCAGTCCCTCATAGCGCTGCTCGCTCTTGAGCCAGGGCAGGTCGAAATACAGCGTACGCATCTCGATGTCGGCGAGCACGTCGATGGCGTGCTCGAGATGAGCCGGCACCCAGACCGCGCGGTCCGGCGGCACCAGCCAGCGTCCCCCGGGCGTGGTCACCTGCATGGTGCCCTTCGCTGCATAGACGAGCTGCGCTTCGCGATGCATGTGCGGATCGAGCCGCAGGCCTTTCGGGTAGTCGCGCGCGACCAGGTGCACCCCCGCGGTCGAGCGGTGGTTGCTCCGGACCTCCCGGATTGGCGTTTCGGCGACAGTCATTGGCAGCATCCCGTCATGCCCAGGACATATAACTCATTTTGGAGCAGGAGAAGATTCGTATGAACAGCCCCAGCCGGGTCATCAGTTTCGTCAACGCGGGCCATTTCATCGACCATTATGCGATGCTGATCTTCGCCGCCGCGGTGATCATCATGGGGCCGGCGCTCGGCATGGCCTATTCGGAACTGCTGCCTTACGCGACGCCGGGTTTCATCGCCTTCGGCGCCGGCTCGCTGCTCACCGGCTGGCTGGGTGACCGCTGGAGCCGCCGCCACATGATGCTGATCTTCTTCATCGGCATCGGCCTGTCCATGATCTCGGTCGGCTTCGTGCAGACCCCGAAGCAACTCGGCGCGGCGCTGTTCGCGATCGGCGTCTTCGCCTCGATCTACCATCCCGTCGGCACCGCGATGATCGTGTCCTATGCCGACCGGCTCGGCCGCGAGATGGGATTGAACGGCGTCTGGGGCAATCTCGGCGTTGCCTCGTCCGCGCTGGTCACCGGCGTGATCGGGCAATATTTCGGCTGGCGCTTGGCCTTCATCGTTCCCGGCATCGTCACCATCCTGATCGGCATCGCCTTCGCGATCATGGTCGTGCATGAGGACCGCAAGGGTTCGAAGCAGGCGGCAGCGCAAGCGCGGGTGGCCAAACAGGACATGTGGCGTGTAGTGCTGTCGCTCTTGATCGTCGTGATCGCGATCTCGACGACCTTCAACGCCGTGACCGTCGCGCTGCCAAAGCTGTTCGCGGAGCGGCTCGCGGACCTGACCAAGAGCCCGGCGCTGCTCGGAATCATCGCGGCCTGCGTCTACGTGTTCGGCGCGATGACACAGTACACGATCGGCCGGCTGCTCGACCGCTATTCGCTGAAGACGGTGGCGCTGCCGCTATCCTTCATGCTGGCGCCGTTCCTTTATCTCGCCGCGAGCCTGTCCAATCTGCCGCTGATTTTGGTTTCGATCGGCATCGTCATGGGCGCGTTCGGACAGGTCACGGTCAACGACGCCATGGTCGGAAAATACACCAGCGAGGAATGGCGCTCGCGCGCCTATGCGGTCCGCTATTTCATCGGCTTCACCGCCGCCGGCGCCTCGGTAGGCTTGGTTGCCTGGCTCTACGAGCAGGGCGGCTTCGTCACCATGCTGCACGCCTTTGCCGCGCTCTGCCTGCTCGCGATTGCGGCGGCGATCATCCTGCCGCGCGAGATCCGGACACCGCAGGTGGCGTAATGCCGGAAAGGCGGAGGGACGTCGCGGCGCGTCGCGCACGCCACCCATGATGCCATTATGCCGGTGTTTTGCCCGACGGAGCAAGTGATTTCGGTAAGACCGAAATTTCTCGAGCTTGTTCAACGCCATCTCTACTGTGCATGGGGTTGTTTTCGCGCTCTTTGCCTTCGCCCCCTTAAGCCCGCCGCTAAGCGGGGGAACCCACTCGGCCTCCCGCGGGTTCTACTGTCTCGCCACCGACATCTCGCCGGGGCGGATCAAGGGGGAAAGACACCCGCATGCAGTGGAGCCTGCTCCGACCGGTCGGCCTTGTCCCCACAGCGCTTGTCCTCACCACCATTGCGGCCGCTGCCGAGGGCGGCAAATCCACCGGGCCGTCCGAATTCCTGCTGGTGGCGCAGACCGTGCTGCTGATCGCGGTGGGCCGCGGTCTCGGCGAGATCATGCAGCGCATCGGCCAGCCCTCGGTGATCGGCGAATTGCTCGCCGGCATCTTGCTCGGGCCGTCGCTGTTCGGCTGGATCTGGCCGGACGCGCAGCACGCGATCTTCCCGAAGACCCCCGAGCAGAAGGCGATGATCGACGGCATCGCCCAGTTCGGCATCCTGCTGCTGTTGCTGCTCACGGGGATGGAGACCGATCTCAAGCTGGTCAAGAAGGTCGGCAAGGCGGCGATCGCGATCTCGATCGCCGGCATCCTCGTGCCCTTCGCCTGCGGCTTTGCGTTGGGTGAGTTCCTGCCGGATGCGCTATTGCCCAAACCCGAGCAGCGCCTGGTGGCGTCGCTGTTCATGGGCACGGCGCTGTCGATCTCCTCGGTGAAGATCGTCGCCGTGGTCGTGCGCGAGATGAATTTCATGCGCCGCAATGTCGGGCAGATCATCGTGGCGACTGCCGTCATCGACGATACCATCGGCTGGATCATCATCGCCGTCATCTTCAGCCTCGCCTCGCAGGGCACGTTGGATGTCGCCTCGGTGGCGAAGGCCGTGCTGGGCACGCTGGCCTTCCTCGCCATCAGCTTCACCATCGGCCGGCGGCTGGTGTTCCAACTGATCCGCTGGGCCAACGACAACCTCGTCAGCTCCGCGGCGGTCGTCACCGTGATCCTGCTGTTGATGGGCGTGATGGCGCTGATCACGCATTTGATCGGCGTCCACACCGTGCTCGGCGCTTTCGTCGCCGGCATCCTGGTCGGGGAGTCGCCGATCCTGACACGGCAGATCGACGAGCGCCTGCGCGGCCTGATCTCGAGCTTCTTCATGCCGGTGTTCTTCGGTCTCGCCGGCCTCAGCGCCGATCTTTCGGTGCTGCGC
This sequence comes from Bradyrhizobium diazoefficiens, assembly GCF_016612535.1. Classification (NCBI taxonomy): domain Bacteria; kingdom Pseudomonadati; phylum Pseudomonadota; class Alphaproteobacteria; order Hyphomicrobiales; family Nitrobacteraceae; genus Bradyrhizobium; species Bradyrhizobium diazoefficiens. Next base: position 386,368 of record NZ_JAENXS010000001.1, on the reverse strand, counting down.
GATCCCAACCTGCTGATGCTCACCGGCCTGCTGGTCGTGATCGCCAGCGTCGGCAAGTTCGGCGGCGCTTTTGTCGGCGGCACGCTGGGCGGCTTGAACAGGCGCGAGTCGCTCGCGCTCGCGAGCGGCATGAATGCGCGCGGCTCCACCGAGGTGATCATTGCCACCATCGGCCTGTCCATCGGTGTGCTCAGCCAGAACCTGTTCACGATGATCGTGACCATGGCGATCGTGACCACGATGGCGATGCCGCCGATGCTGCGCGCGGCACTGGCCGGGCTGCCGATGAACGAGGAGGAGAAGGAGCGGCTGGAGCGGGAGGAGTTCGAGAGGCGCGGCTTTGTCGCCAATCTCGAGCGCCCCCTGCTGGCGGTCGACGAAAGCGTCAACGCCACCTTCGCTTCGCACATTGCGGGCCTGATCGCCGGCATGCGCGGTTTTCCGGTGACCGTGCTGCATATCGGCAAGGGCGCCAAGGAGCAGGTGAAGGGTCGCGATGAGAAAGAGAGCCACGAAGCCGTGGTGAAGAAGGCCGCCGAAACCGTCTCCGCCAATAGCGATGAAGATACCGGCAGCGTCGATGTCGTCACTCGTGCCCGGCGCGCGGAGCTTGGCGAGACCATCGCCGACGAAGCGCGCAAGGGTTTTGACCTGCTCGTCATCGGCGTCGACAAGGTCACCGCGAGCAAGGATCGCTTCGATCGGAAGATCGAGGACATCGCCGCAAAATTCGATGGCCCACTCGCGATCGTCGCGGCCAAGGGCAAGCATCTGAAGCAACCGCTGCCCGAGGCGCTCGACATCCTCGTCCCGGTCTCCGGCAGCGGCGTCTCCAAGCGCGGCGCCGAGATCGCGGTCGCGCTGACGCAGGCCGGATCAGGCTCGCTGCGGGTGATCTATGTCGCGACGACGCGGGACAAGGGCGCCCAGCGCGGCGCCTCTCGCGGTCTTAGCCAGGAGACCGGCATCCTGAAAGACGCCAGCGATCTCGCCGCCCGCTATGACGTCGACATCACCACCACGCTGCGCGTGAACCGGGCACCGGAGGCCGCGATCCTGCGCGAGATCGACACCACCGACGTCGATCTCGTCGTCATGGGCGTCGACCGCATCCAGGGCGACCATCTCTCCTTCGGCGGCGTCGCCGACGCCGTGCTCAGGCAGTCGAAGGTCTCAGTGCTGCTGGTGTCGAGCGGCGAGGCGCGGCAGGCGTCCACCGAGCAGGCCTAGGACTTCACCTCCGCGGCTGGCTGCGCCTTCGACTTCTTGCGCGATTCAAGCCAGTTCTCGAAGCGCTGCACCACCACGAAGAAGGCCGGCACGAACAGCACCGCGAGGCAGGTCGAGGCCAGCATGCCCGAGAACACCGTGATGCCGATCGACTTGCGGGCGCTGGCGCCGGCGCCGGTCGCGATCACCAGCGGCACCACGCCGAGGATGAAGGCGAACGACGTCATCAGGATCGGGCGGAAGCGGGCGCGCGCCGCCTCGATCGCACTTTCCAGCACCGGCTTGCCGTCGCGGCCGTGCAGCTCGAGCGCGACCTCGACGATCAGGATGGCGTTCTTGGCCGACAGCGCGATCAGCAGGATCAGGCCGATCTGGCAATAGAGGTTGTTGTCGATCTTCAACCCGGAGAGGATCAGCATCGGCCCGAGCAGCGACAGCGGCACCGCGAGGATCACCGAGATCGGTGCGTACCAGCTCTCGTACTGGCCGGCGAGCACCAGATAGACCAGCAGCATCGCAAGGCCGAACACCCAGTAGATCTGGTTGGAGACCGCCTTCTCCTGATACGACATCGCGGTCCATTCGAAGCCGGTGCCCGGCGGCAGGGTCTTGTCGCCAATCTCCTCCATCAGCTTCAGCGACTGCCCGGACGAATAGCCCTGCGCCGGCAGCCCGACGATGGTCGAGGACGGATAGAGGTTGTAGAGGCTGATCAGCGACGGGCCGGTGACCGGCGTGATCTTGGCGACGGTGCCGATCGGGACCATGTCGCCATTCTGGTTGCGCACCTGCATGTTGGCGATGTCGCGCTCGGTGACGCGGAACGCCGGATCGGCCTGGGTGTAGACCTGGAACACGCGGCCGAACTTGTTGAACTGGTTGACGTAGGACGAGCCGAGATAGGTCGACAGCGCGGAGAAGACGGCGTCCGTGGTCACGTGCAGGGTCTGGGTCTTGACGCGGTCGATCTCGACGTTGAATTGCGGCACCGACGAGCGGAACGAGGAGGAGACGCGCTGCAGCGCGCTCTGGCTCTGGGCGTTTGAGACCATCGCGCCGGTGATGGCTTGCAGCTTGCCGAAATCGCTGTTGCCGTCGCGCAGCTCGACCTGCATCGAGAAGCCGGCTGCGTTGCCGATGCCCTGGATCGGCGGTGGCGGCAGCACCAGCGTGCGCGCCTCCATGATGGTCGCAAGCTTGTCGTTGAGCCCGTAGACCAGCGAGCGCAGATCCTCGCCGGGGCCTTTGCGCGCCTCCCAGTCCTTCAGGATGATGTAGGCGACGCCGGCATTGGCAAGGCTCGCGCTGCTGTCGAGCGCGGAGATGCCGGCGATGGTGATGACCTGCTGGACGCCCGGCGTCTCCTTGATGAGCTCGCTCGCTTTGTCGAGCACGGTCTGGGTCCGCTCGAGCGAGGCGCCGTCGGGGAGTTGCACGGCGGCGATCAGATAGCCCTGGTCTTCGATCGGCAGGAAGCCGGTCGGCACCCGCGACAGGCCATAGCCGCCGATCCCGATCAGCACCAATGCAATCGCGACCGAGACCGTGGCGTGCCGGCACAGGAAGCCGATCCCGGCCACATAGCGACGCTCGAGCCGGCCATAGACGTTGTTGAAGCCGCGGTAGAAGAAGTTGCGTTGCTCCGGCGGCACCGCCGGCCGCAGCCACAGCGCGCACTGCGTCGGCTTCAAGGTCGCAGCGTTGATGGCTGACAACAGCGCGGTCGCCGCGATCACCAGCGCAAATTGCGAGTAGATCCGCCCGGTGAGGCCGGCGAGGAACGAGGCCGGCAAAAACACCGAGATCAGCACCAAAGTAATGCCGACGATCGGCGCGAACAGCTGGTCCATCGCCTTGATCGCGGCGTCGTGGCCGTTCATGCCCTGCTCGATATTGTGGGCAGCGCCTTCGACCACGACGATGGCATCGTCGACGACGATGCCGATCGCCAGCACGATCGCAAACAGCGTCGACATGTTGATGGTGAAGCCAAGCGCTGCCATCGCGGCGAAGGCGCCGATGATGGTGACAGGCACCGTGGTCGCCGGCACCAGCATCGCGCGCCAGTCCTGCAGGAACACCAGAATGACGACCAGCACGAGCAGGCCGGCCTCGATCAGCGTCATGTAGACCTCGTGCACCGAGGCCTCCACAAACTTCGTGGTGTCGAACGGCGTGTCGTATTTGATGCCTTCCGGAAAGCGCTTGGCGAGCTCCGTCATCTTCTTCTCGACGGCCCGCTCGACCTCAAGCGCGTTGGCACCGGGCGACTGGAATACGCCGATGCCGACCGCGGGCTGTTTGTTCAGAGAGAAGATCTGGCTGTAGGTCTGCGCACCGAGCTCTACCCAGCCGACGTCGCGCACGCGCGTGACGTCGCCGCTGGTGCCGGTCTTGACGATGATGTTCTCGAACTGGCTGGTGTCGTCGAGCCGGCCGTTGACGTTGAGCGTGTACTGGAAGGCCTGTCCCGGCGGCGTCGGCGGCGCGCCGACTTGTCCTGCGGAAACCTGCTGGCTTTGCTGCTGGATCGCCTGGATGACGTCCTGCGGCACCAATCCTCGCGCCTGCAGCTTGTTCGGATCGAGCCAGATCCGCATCGAATACTGACCGGCGCCGAACACCGTGACGTTGCCGACGCCGGGCAGGCGCGACAGCTCGTCGCGCAGATTGATGGTAGCGTAGTTGCTCAGATACAGACTGTCGAACCTGGAATCCGGCGAGGTCAGCGTCACGAACAAGAGGATCGAGGTCGACTTCTTCTGGACGGTGACGCCCTGGTTCTGCACCGATGCCGGCAGTTGCGACAGCGCGCTGGACACGCGGTTCTGCACCAGCACCTGCGCGAAGTTGAGGTCGGTGCCGATCTTGAAGGTCACGGTCAGCGTATAGGTGCCGTCGGAGCCGCTGTAGGACTGCATGTAGAGCATGTCCTCGACGCCGTTGACCTGCTGCTCAATCGGCAGCGCCACCGTGTCGATCACGGTCTTGGCGCTGGCGCCGGGATAGCGTGTGGTCACCTGGACCGTCGGCGGCACCACGTCCGGATATTGCGCGATCGCGAGGTTGAACAACGACACGCCGCCGATCAGGATCATCAGCAGGGCGATGACGTTCGACAGGACGGGCCGCTCGATGAAGAATTTGGAGATCATGACCGGCGGCCCCTTACTTGGCTGATGCCTGCGGCTGCTCGATCTTGGTTTGCTGCGGGTCGATCTTCTGGCCCGGGATCACCCGCAAGAGCCCCGCGATGACGACGCGGTCGTCCGGCTTCAGGCCGGTTTCGATGACGCGCAGGCCGTTGTCGACAGCCCCAATCTGCACCTTGCGCTGCTCGACCGCGTTGTCCTTGTTGGCCACCAAGAGATAGCGGCCGCCCTGGTCGCTACCGAGCGCGGTGTCGGGGACGAGAAGGGCGTTCTTGTCCTGGTCGAACGGCACGCGGACGCGGACGAAATAGCCGGGCAGCAGCACCCGCTTGTCGTTGGGCACGAGGCCGCGCACCGCGAGCGTTCCCGTCGATGAATTGATGGTCGGCGCGACATAGTCGAGGTGGCCTTCGTGCGGATAGCCGGTCTCGGTCTGGAGGCCCACCTGAATTGGGAATTGCTTGAGATCGACGGCGGTCAGCCCGCGCCGTTGCGCTTCGGCCCGGATGCGCAGCACATCCTGCTCGTTGACAGTGAAGTTCACATAGACCGGATCCATCGCGACGATGGTCGCGAGCTGGGTTGGCGAAGCGACGCCGACGAGCTCGCCGATCGAGACCATGTGGGCGCTGACGATGCCGTCGAACGGAGCGCTCACCTTGGTGTAGCCGTAATTGACCTCGGCAATCCTGGTATTGGCCTGGGCCTGCTGAAGATTGGCCTGGGCGTTGTCGCGGGTCGAGGTCGAGGTGTCGAGCGTGGCCTGCGACACAGCCTGCCGCTGCACGAGGTCGCTTTGCCGCTTGAAATCGGCCTCCGCCTGCCGGAGCGAGGCCTGTGCACCGGCCTCGGCGGCCTGCGCCTGGTCGAGCTTCAGCTTGTAGGTCTCGGGCTCGATCGTGAACAGCTGGGTGCCCTGTTTCACGAAGGTGCCGTCCGTATAGTCGATCGATTGCAGGAAGCCTTGGACGCGGGCCACGAGATCGACGCTCTTGATCGGCGCGGTGTTGCCGGTGGCCTCGACATAGCGCGTCACCGGGCGCTGCACGGGCGTGGCGACGTCCACCTTGGGCGGCGGCGGAGCCACGAAGGTGTTCTTGTCCTCGCAGCCGGCGAGTGCGGCCACGGCCGCCGTCGCCGCCAGCGTCAGACCGATATGTCTCCACTGTCCGTAGTGTCGAGCGGGACGAGCCGGATTCGTGCAGGTCATTCGATGGCCCCGATTTGCGGTCTGTCGGTGCGGCACGCTAGCAACAAATGGCCGGGCGTGGAACACCATAGCCATGGCAGTCACAGGCCCTGCACTGCAAGCGGACTGAGGTTTGTCGTGAGAAGCCGCTTTTCACGGAGCGCATGATCGGCCAGAATTGGCCGAAGGCCGCGCGATGGGCGCGAGACGGACGGAATGAAGCGGACACAAAAGAAGAAATGTGAGGAGCCAATGACATGCCAACGTCACTCTGGTCGGCCTGCGCCGGCCTCGCTCTTGCGGCATTGGTCGCTATGCCCGCGCTAGCCGATGGCCTGAAGGACGAAATCGCGCCAACAGGCAAGCTGCGGGTCGCGATCGCGATCAGCCCGGCGGGCGGCGCGTTCTGGTCGACCAAGACCGAAACAGGCTACGCCGGCGTCCCCGTCGATCTCGGCAAGGAGATGGCCGCCCAGCTCGGCGTCGGCGTCGAATATGTGGTGCATCAGAATTCCGGGCAGATCACCGATGCGGCCGGTAAAGGCACCTGGGATGTCACCTGGTTACCGAAAGATCCCGAGCGCGAGACCAAGATGATGTTCGGTCCGATCTACGAGGTCGCGGACGCCACTTACATCGTCAAGGCGGGTTCGAGCGTCACCAACTTCGCCACGCTCGACCAGCCCGGCATCAAGGTCGCGGCCGTCAACGCCACGACCACGATGCGGGGCGCCGTTGCCCATCTGAAGAATGCGAAGGTCACGGGCTATCAAACCTATGACGAAATATTCGCGCTTCTGAAGAGCGGCGAGATCGACGCCTTCGCGCTGTCGCGCGACCAGCTCAACAAGATGGCGGAGAAGATCCCGGGGACAAAGGTGCTGGACGAGACGTTCAAGAAGACGGTGACGGCCATCGCGGTCCCGCTCGGCCACAGCCAGTCGCTTGCCTTCGTCACAAAATTCATGAACGACGCCGTGACCAACGGCACCCTGCGCAAGGCCTATGATCATAACGGGCTGAAGGACGCGCCGATCCGCACCGAATAGGTTCGTCCTTTGCCGGCCACATTGGATTTCAAGCGGGCGCATATGCTTGGAGGTTGGGTTGCAGCCTCGCGCTCGCGATCTTCACCCGCGGCTCCGATGTCGGCCGCAATCAGCTCAGGTCCTGGTCGTTCTCGACCGAGGCGCATTGGCTGCGCGACAATGGATTTGCGGTGCTGGCGCTGATGCGTCGGCCGCCAAGGTCCCGCAGCTCTGGCTCTATGCCGATAGCGACCGCCTCTACAAGGAAGATCTCATCCGCGAATATCACCAGGCGTTTGTAGCCGCCGGCGGCAACACGCGCTTCGAGCTGCTTCACGGCGTCCCCGACGACGGCCATTTGCTGCGGCTTTATCCTGACCGGTGGCGAGCGGCCGCCGACGAATTCCTGGCCTCGCTCGACCGGCAACATTAGCGAGATTTGTTTTTGTTCGACAAAAAACAACCGGCGCGATTGCGCAACAATTCCGGAGCCTTCGATCTTTGTGTTCCGAGCAACCGTGCAAACGGTCTCTTGCGTCAAACTGACACAGACCTGTCACCGACCGTGTTTAGAATATTTCTGCTCAAAAACATTCTTACTTCCTTCCGGGGCGTCAAAAAATGAAATCCAAATTCCTGACGACAGCTGCGATTTTCGCGGCTGCGACGACACTTGCGTGTGCCATTCCGGTGCTCGCCAATGATCGCGACCACGATCGCGATCATCATGCGCATAACCTTCACACGGAAACGCCGATCAAGCATCTCGTGGTGCTCTTCAACGAGAACCGCTCGTTCGATCATTACTTCGCGACCTATCCGAAAGCGGGCAATCCATCTGGATCGATTGCCTTCGTGCCGAAGCCGCATACGCCGAAGGTGAACAACCTCGCCAACGCCAACCTGCTGACCAACAACCCGAACACCAACGCGGCCAACGGCGACGGCGCGACGGATCCGTTCCGTCTCGACCGCACCCAGGCCAACACGCAGTCCCAGAACCACGCCTATACTGCGGAACAGCAGGCCTATGACAACGGCAAGGCTGATCTGTTCCCGAAATATACCGGGCGCGGCACGTCGGGCGGCGTCGGGGCCTTCGGCACCACCGGCCAGGTCATGGGCTATTTCGACGGCAACACGACCACCGCGTTGTGGAACTACGCGCAGAACTTTTCGATGAGCGACAACGCCTACACCGACACCTATGGTCCGTCGACGGTCGGCGCGCTCAATGTGATTTCGGGCCAGACCAATGGCGCGGTGGCGGTGGTCGGCAATTCGACTTCCAACATCATCTCCGACGGCCAGGGCGGCCTGACGGTGATCGGCGACCCCGGTCCGGGCTATGATCCTTGCAGCACCCCGGGCTATACGACGCAGGTCACCATGACCGGCAAGAACATCGGCGATCTGCTCAATGATGCCGGCATCAGCTGGGGCTCGTTCATGGGCGGCTTCGATCTGTCGGTGACAAACACGAACACCACGACCGGTTGCGCGCGCAGCACGTTCTCGACCGTCACCGGCGGCACCAAGGCGGACTATGTTCCGCATCACGCCTGGTTCCAATACTACAAGTCGACCGCCAATTGGACCCATGCGCGGCCGAGTTCGGTTGACGCGATCGGCCACACCTACGAAGCGGACGGCAAGACCGCCGATCCCGCCAATCACGGCTACGATCTCGAGGATTTCTATGCGGCCGTGAAGGCAGGCAATTTCCCGGCAGTGTCCTACGTCAAGCTGCCGGCCTACCAGGATGGCCACGCCGGCTATTCCGATCCTCTCGACGAGCAGCAGGGAACGGTCGACCTGATCAACTTCCTCCAGACGCGGCCCGAATGGCGTGACACGGCCGTCATCATCACCTACGACGACTCCGACGGCTGGTACGATCACGCTTACGCCAAGCCGACCAGCGCCTCCTATGACTCGACCGCTGATCAACTCAACGGCCCCGGCCTGTGCGGTCGCGGCGTCGCCAAGCAGCCTCAACTGAAAGGCGTCGGCGGCAATCCGGTGAACGGCCGTTGTGGTCCTGCCACCCGCGTGCCTTTCATCGTGATCTCGCCCTATGCCAAGACCAACTTCGTCAGTCATACCGCCATTTCGCAGGCTTCGGTGGTGCGGTTCATCGAGGACAATTGGCTGAAGGGCAAGCGTCTTGGCGGCGGCTCGTTCGACGCCACCACCGGATCGATCATGGACCTGTTCGACTTCGACCAGGACCACAGCCACGATTTCCGGACCGACGCGCTGTTCCTCGATCCGACCTCTGGCACGGTCGTTGTCAGCCCGCCGGACGAGCACCACCACCACCACCACTAGTCCAACGGGACCTTATTATGCACAGCCGCACTTTGTGGCTCCTCGGCGCCGGCCTGCTCTCGCTGGCCGGCGCTGTCTTTGCGGTCGAGACGCAGGGGCTGGCCGAGGCGACTCCGTCGGGCGTCAATCCGAACCCGGTTCATCTCTATCGTCCGCCAGTCGCGCCACTGTCCGCGATGGCTCTCCTCGGCAAGGAGATTTTTTACGATACCTCTCTCTCGTCCTCAGGCAGGCTCTCTTGCGCGTCCTGCCACAGCCCGGATCACGCCTACGGCCCGCCTAATGACGGACCGGTGATGCTCGGCGGCGCCACGCTGTCGCAGCAAGGCGCACGCGCGGTGCCGTCGCTGACCTATCTTGAGCGCCAGCCGAATTTCAGCATCGGCCCCGACAAGGGCGACGACGACAATATCATTGACCTCGCGCAGATGGCCGCGCTCGGTCAGCGGGCCGCGCGCACGACCAAGACCGCGGGCGGCACTGGCGCGTCGGCGAACATCGTGCCGCAGGGCGGCCTGTTCTGGGACGGTCGCGCCGATACGCTTCAGGGCCAGGCGCTGTTTCCGCTGCTCGATCCCAACGAGATGGACGGCGGCAGGGTCGAGATCGTTGTGGACAAGCTGCGCCGTGCACCTTACGTCCAGCGCTTCGTCGAGTTGTTCGGCGCGGGTGTACTCAAAAACCAGCGGCTCCTGATCGCGGAGGCGATGTTTGCCGTCGCGCGCTACCAGGTTGAAGAGCAGAGCTTCCATCCCTACAGCAGCAAGTATGACTACTGGCTTGAAGGTAAGGCGCGGCTGTCCGAGAGCGAACTGCGCGGCCTGCAATTGTTCAACGATCCCGACAAGGCCAATTGCGCCGGCTGCCACATCTCAGCGCCGACCCGCGACAGCCTGCCGCCGCTCTTCACCGACCACCAGTACGAGGCGCTCGGCGCGCCGCGCAATGCCGCGCTCGCCGGCAATCGCGAGCCGAATTATTTCGATCTCGGCGTCTGCGGCCCGCAACGCACCGACGTCGCGGAACAGACGCAATATTGCGGCATGTTCCTGACGCCGACGCTGCGCAACACCGCGACCCGCCACGCCTTCTTCCACAACGGCGTTTTCAGCACCCTCGAACAGGTGATGGATTTCTACAATTTCCGCGACACAGATCCAGAAAAGGTGTTCGCGCATGCTGCCGACGGCACGGCGCAGAAATACGACGATTTGCCGCAAAAGTATCACGCCAATGTCGACGTGACCGATCCGCCCTTCGATCGTCACCTCGGCGACAAGCCGGCGATGACAGATCAGGATATGACTGACATCATCGCGTTCCTGAAGACGCTGACGGACGGCTACAAGGTGGAGAACTAGAAGGCGCGTCCAGCGCAGCGTTGGAGCGCGCTCTGCTGCTAGCGCGGCTTGATCTCCGCATACTTCGCCATTGCCTTCTGGAACTTCCGCTTGAACAGCCACATCGCACCGAGGATCTCGCGGAAGCTTGCCGAATTGCGTGCCCGGTCGGCTTGTCCAAAAGCAAAAATGCTGTTGTTGCGCAGGTGCTTCATGATGGTGGGACTGGACACCCTGTAGTTCAGCAGGTCGCCCGATTTCAGCGCGGAGCGAGTCGGCGTCGGGATGATCTGGATCAGCTCGAACAGCTTCATCTGGTCGATCGGATCGGGCAGCGTCTTCACGATCGCGGGGATCTCGGCAAACAGCTCCGCATGCGCGTTCATGAGGCCGTCGCGCACATTGGTCCAGTGATTGAAGCGGCGATCCGTGCCGCGGGATCGTGCCTCTTCCTTGTCGTCACGTGCGTTCAGTGCGGGATCGGCGGCCGCGATCGCGCCCTTGATGGCCTCCCATTTCCGCTGGCCATTCCGATCTTCGGACGGGCCGGTCTGCAGGCTGCCCATGTAGGTGTTCGAGCGCCCGTTGCGGACGTTCTGCTTGCCGTTCGTCTCGGCATAGAACAGTCCCAGGCTGATGCGGCCTGCGGCGGCTGCGTCAGCCGGCCCAAGTCCTTTCGCCCGCGCAATCGCAGCGCCGAGATCGACGACGTCCTTGAATGGTGTTGCCGAATTCTGCGCGTCGGTAGGGGGCGCCTCCATGATCTCGAAGAGCGTGGCATATTCGTCGACCAGCGGCTCGATCTCGGCATCGAAATAGGCCGGGGGAATTTCGAACCTGTTCGGCTTTCCAATCCGCGACGGCATCGCGTCGGTGAGATCCTTGTATGTGCTGATCACCGCGACGCGCGCGAGATAAAGAGCCTGTCCCGGCAGGTTCGGCAAAGGCTGCTTTGCCTCGATCTGGCTGCGCCGCTCGGCAAGGACCGATTTGAAATCGCCGAGCGCGCGGTCGTAAGCCGCGAGCGCATCCGATTGCTTCGGCGTGAGCACTTGCGTCTGGCTCGCGGCGGGCGTCGTGAGGAGCAAGGCAAGCGCTGCGACGGCCGCAGCGGCATGAGGTCCTGGTCGCATCGCGTGTTCCATCGGCTGTCGATTCGGGGGCTGTGCAGATCGTAAGCATCTGCGCCGCGCCGGTCGAGGAGGGTCTGCTCTTATCTCCGTAGAACAACGGATGAGCCGGGGCGAGCTTACCGGAGGCTGACGAAACCCCTTTACGTTTCAGTAGCTTCGCATCGGCATAATGCACGCCTCGCACGAGGGGCGACGCGAGTCGTCCTGCGCGAAGTTCATCATTTTCGCTACCGCGCGTTGGTCCTGGCGTCAGTTTCGTATCATCTTCCTGCAATTCATCTCGGTCATTTCAGAACGAACCGTCGAGCGGGGGCTTGGCAATGGCAATTCTCGAAACGATCGTCCGTATTGGACGACTCATGCCGCGGTTGAAGCGCGACACCAATGCCAATACCGCCGTCACTTTCGCAATCGCCCTCGTGCCGATCATCACGGCGATCGGATGTGCCATCGACTACAGTATGGCGACGCGCGTCAAAGCCAAGCTGCAGAGCTCGTCGGATTCGGCCAGCGTCGCCTCGATCTCGATAAACTCGGCTGGGTATAACGCTGCGATGGCGATGACCTCGAACGGTTCGGTTTCCGCCGGCGTCACGGAAGCGAACAACATCTTCAACGGAAATGTTTCGTCGTTCTCCGGCAGCTACACCAACCTGGCTGTGACTAGCACCGTCACCAAGACCGGAAACAAGCTGGCGTCGAACGTGCAATTCAGCGCCGACGTTCCTGTCACCTTCATGCAGCTTCTCGGCTACAAGAAGTTGACCGTGACCGGCAGCTCGTCGTCCTCCACGACCTTGCCCCTTTATCTCGATTTTTATCTCACGCTGGATGTTTCGGGATCGATGGGCCTGCCGTCGACCACCGCCGAAGCCCAGCGCATGCAGTCGATCAATCCGGACAACTACCGGCAATACCCGACGGGCTGCACGCTCGCCTGCCATTTCTCGCCGCAGAACAGCGCCTGCACGGATTCCGGAACACAGGGCTACCCCACGAACAATTACTGTCTCGGCTATGCGATCTCGCGCGTCAGCCAGAGTGGATACAAGGGCCTTCTCACCACGAAGGCCAGCAACCCTATGGGCGTTCAACTGCCGTCGTCGATCGTCTCCGGCCTGCCGAATTCGCTCTACTCGAATCTTTCAACGGTGGCGAACTGTCCGACGGACGGGACTGACTCGTGCATTCAGCTGCGTCTGGACGCCGTCGGCTATGCGGTGAACCAGTTGTTCGCCACAGCTAACAGCACCGAGAAGGTGGCGAACCAGTTTCGCATCGGCCTCTATCCCTTCATCCAGTATCTCTATTCGTATTTTCCGCTGACCAGCAGCATCAACGGTTCGACCACCAATCCCTCCACCATCAACTACGCCGCCGCCAATCTGGCAACGCTGCTCGATACCAATACGAATGCGAATCTGGGCTCCGGCGGCACGCATATCGACAACGCGCTGTCCGGAGTGAATACGCTGATCGTCAGCGTGGGCGATGGCAGCGCGTGGAACAACACGTTGCCCTATGTCTTCCTTGTGACCGACGGCGCGCAGGACCCGCAGATGAAGGGTGTTCCGAACGGCTCCTGGTCCGGCAGCAACCACGCCACGACGATCAACCCAGCCACGTCGTGCACGTCTTTGAAGAATCGCGGGATCATCGTCTCCGTGTTGTACATTCCCTATCAGAAGATCGATCCCGTCAACACATCCTTCGCCGGCGACGAGGACGATTACGCCAACTGGAACATCCCGAATATTCCGACGAGCCTGCAGAACTGCGCCTCGCCCGGCTTCTTCTACACCGCGAACACGCCGGCCGACATCACGGCGGCGCTGAACGCGATGTTCAATCATGCGGTGTCCGAAGCCCGCATCACCAACTAGCCTAGTCGTTGGCCTCCGGCGGCAGGAAGTCGACCTCATGCAGGGCCGAGATGCGCACGACCTCGGCCGGGTCGGTCAAATTGTGGAGCTGGGTGAACAGCGCTTCCAGCTTCTGCATTGGCGAGACCCAGAACAGCGCGCGGGCCGGTTTGTCGGATTTGTTGAAATAACCGTGCGGGATGCCGCGCGGCAGGCGCACGAGATCGCCGGCATGGGCCTTGACCCATTGGCCGTCGAGCTTGAGGTCGAGCGTGCCCTCCTGCACCAGGATGAACTCGTCCTGGGTCGGATGGATGTGTACGGGCACGAACTGGCCGGGCTCGCTGTTGGTCTCGAACGCGAAGGTGGATTCGGCGACGGCCTTGGGGAAATAGACCTGGCCGAGGATGTTCCAGCTCTTGTCGCCAAAACCGGTGCCGTTCGCGGTAATGCCTTTTTCAAGTGACGTCATGGCTCGCCTCCATTGGGAAATTCCGGCTCTACCGGAGTGTTGCCCAGGCTCGGTGCGGAGTCCATCCGCGCTAGCCGTCGCGATCCGACGACTGCTTGCGCAAAAAGCCTTCCAGCTCGGCCTGCACCGAATAGGGCGTCGGGATCTGGTCTCCCGCGGCATCGACGGCGGTGTCGAGCGAGCGGCGCAGCATGCGTGCGAGCTCGGCCTAGCGATAGAGTTTGGTCAGCAGCGGCGCACCCATGGTGATGCCTCCTGGTGCGTGCTGGGAGTCGTGGGCGTAGCCCGACGTGAATAGCACCCGGAGCGAGGGCCGCGCCGCCACCATCTGCTCGGCGAGCTCGCGCCCGTTGATGCCGCCGGGCATCACGGTGTCGGTGAACAGCAGGTCGAACGGCGTGCCGTCGGCGGCGATGGCAAGCGCTTCGGTCGCGCTGGCGGCAGGGACGACCTTGTAGCCGGGGCTTTTCAGCTGCACCCGTGACGTATCGGCGGACGCCGCGGTCGTCCTCGACGCAGAGGATGGTCTCCGTTCCACGCACGATCTTGCGCGCGTCATAGCCTGCGGGGCGAAGGGCGCTGGTCTCGGCCTTCGGCAGATAGATCGTGAATGTCGTGCCGCGGCCTTCTTCGACTCTCTGCGGCGAGGTCGAGGGCAACTTCCGGCGTTATCGGGGCGCGGGCGTTCCGCGGGGCTCAACCTGCCGGCGAATCGGTCTGCTGCAACGTCGTGACCCAGATCACGCGCGCGGCCTGCTGGGTCGGGTTGTCGAACATGTGCGGCACGATGCTCGGAAAACGAAAACTGTCGCCGGCCTCGAGCACATGCGCCTGGTTGTCGAGCCAAAGCCGCAGGCTGCCGGAGAGGATGTAGCCGGCCTTCTCGCCGGTGTGTTGCAGAAAGTCGGTGCCGGACGAGGCGCCGGGATTGAGCGTCAGCTCGTAGAGCTCGAGCTGGCCTTTGCCTTCGGGCGTCAGCGCCTCCTTGACGACGCCGCTGGCGGTGAGCCGCAACAGCCGCCGACTGTTCTTGCGCACGATGTACTGCTGCACATCGGCGGTATCGGTTGTTTCGAAGAAGTAGGAGATGGGAACCTCGAGCGCGATGCTGAGCAGGCGCAGCGTGCGGATCGACGGCATCGCGCGCGCGCGTTCGAGCTGGCTGATCATGCCGTTGGAGAGGCCGGTCCTGGTGGCGACGTCCTGGATCGAGAGGCCGGCGCGCTGACGCAGCAGCCGCACCGTCTCGCCGAGGCGCTGGTCGATCGCACCGTCGGCCTCGATCGTCGGGACGCCCTTCGGTCCGTTGGTGTTGCCGCGACCGTCCATGTCGCTCTCCCGTGCATGATCTCGCCGCCGGAATGGCCGGCTGCGGTGTGAAATGGTCGCGCATCTTAGCAAGGTGATTGACAGCTGTATTTAGTCGTGATGAAATTTTGGCTGAAAAATTTAGAAGCACTAAAGCCCACTCCTGTCCCTTTGCCGGGGTTTCGGGACGCGGGAGACGGTGCCGCGTGCGAAAACGGAGAGTGGTCATGGCGGACGACACCGGGAAATTCGGCGTTGGGGCACTGCATCTCGGCATTCCGAATCGCCGTCAGTTCTTCCAGCTCGGCGCAGGCGCCGCGGCAGGATGGAGCCTTGCAGGCAACGCCTTTGCACAGACCGAGCGTCCGGGTAATCCACCGGACAAGCCAGGCGGGCAGGTGATTGCGGCGCTGTCGCAGGAGCCGACCGTCTTCCATCCCTTGATGCCCGGCATCGAGGTCGACCAAGGCGTCTGGTGGCAGGTGTTCTCGCCGCTCTGGTTCATCGATCCCGACGGAAAATTCGTTCCCGACCTTGCGCGCGAAGTCCCCACCATCGAGAACGGCGGCCTATCGGCCGACGGCCTGACCTGGAAGATCAAGCTGCGCAGCGACGTGAAATGGCACGACGGCACGGCCTTCACGGCCGATGACGTCAAATTCTCGCTCGACCTGATCAACAATCCGGACTTCCGCGCACGCAGTCGCGTCGGCCACAGCCTGGTCAAGGACATCAAGGTCGTTGCGGCCGACGAGATTCACTGGCGCATGGAGGCGGCGTACTCGCCTTACATGTCCATCCTGGGATCGCTCACCTTCATCGTGCCAAAGCACATCCTGGAGAAGGTGTCCGACCCGAATTCGTCGCCGTTCCACAATGCGCCTGTCGGCACCGGGCCGTTCCGCTGGGGCGAGCGCGTGCCCGGCGACCACATCCTGCTCAATGCCCACACCGGCTACCACGGCAAGGGGCCGTACGTCGAACGCGTGGTCTTCAAATACATCCCCGACCTCACCGTGCTCTACACGCAGTTCCGCACCGGCCAGGTCGATTACACCGGCCTGCAAGGCATCCTGCCGAACTTCGTCCAGGAGGCGAAGACGCTGAAGGGGCACAAGATCGTCGTCTCGGCGACATCGTCGGTGGAGCACATCGCGCCGAACCTGGAATTCGGCCCCTTCGCCGACCGCGCGGTGCGCGAGGCGCTCTACCTCGCCATCAACAAGCAGGCGATCATCGATACGCTGAACTACGGCCTGCCGACGCAGACCGAGAGCTTCGTGCCGCAGCAGGCGTGGTCGTTCCAGCAGGGGCTGCCGCAGCACAAATACGATCCGACCAAAGCCAATGCGCTGCTCGATGCGGCCGGTTGGGTTCGCGGCACCAGTGGCGTGCGCGAGAAGGGGGGCGTCAAGCTCGAATTCGCCAACTCGACGACCTCAGGCAATGCGGTGCGCGAGCAGACCCAGCAGCTCCTGATCCAGGATTGGCGCGCGATCGGTGCGACCATGCGCGTCAACAACATGCCGGCCGCCGTGATCTGGGGCGACTTCTGGCAGCAGTCGAAGTTCAACTCGGTGATCGTGGGCGTGAACTTCATGCTCGGCAGCGATCCCGACGTGACGCCGCGCTTCGGCTCCGGCGCTATCCCAGCCAAGGGCGGCCGCGGTTACAACACTTATCAATACCAGAGCGCGGAGGCGGATCGGCTGCTCGCGCAAGGCGCCAAGCAATTCGATCTCGCCCAGCGCAAGACCACCTATGGCGACCTGCAAAAGCTCATCCGCAACGACCTCGCGATCCTGCCGCTGTTCCAGGGCTTCATCGCCGAGGGCGTGAAGGAGGGACTGCAAGGCTTCCGTCCCAACATCAACACCTCGATCAATTGCTGGAACATCCGCGAATGGTACTGGGCCTGATGCATCCGGCGCGCTGGATCGCCTGACATGGCCCGTTACATCGCCAATCGCCTGGCGCAAGCGGTCATGCTGCTGGTGATCGTCTCCGCAATCGGCTTCGCCATCCTGCATCTGGCGCCCGGCGGTCCGCTCTCGCAATACGCCGCCTCGGCGCAGATGACGCAGGAGGATCTCGACCGCGTCAGCAAACAGCTCGGGCTCGATCGTCCGCTGCCGATCCAGTATCTCGACTGGTTCGGCCGCATGCTGAAAGGCGATTGGGGCAAGTCCTATCGCGACGGCGAGGCGGTGCTGTCGGTGATCTCCTCACATCTCGGCGCCACCCTGGAGCTGATGGCGACGGCGACCATCATCGCGGTGCTGCTCGGCTGCTGGATCGGCATCCTCGGCGCGCTGCGGCGATACTCGCTGTTCGATACGCTTGCAACGGTCGGCGCCATGATCGCGCTGTCGATCCCGACCTTCTGGTTCGGCCTCGTCACCATCTACGTGTTCTCGGTGACGCTCGGCTGGCTGCCAGCCGGCAACCGCGAGACCGTCGGCGACGGCTCTTTCCTCGATCTGCTGCATCATCTGATTGCGCCAGCGATGGTGCTGGCCCTGGTCGAGACCGCGATGTGGGGCCGCTTCATGCGCTCCTCCATGCTGGAGGTCATCAATCACGACTACATCCGCACCGCGCGCGCAAAGGGCATGCCGGAATGGCGCATCCTGACCGTGCACGCGCTTCGCAACGCGATGCTTCCGATGATCACGGTTGCTGGCCTTCAGTTTCCGACGCTGCTCGGCGGTGCGCTGGTCGCCGAGACCGTGTTCACCTGGCCGGGCATGGGACGTCTGTTCCTCGATTCCATCGGCTACCGCGACTACCCCGTGGTGATGGGCATCCTGATGTTCTCGGCGATGATGGTGCTGATCGGCTCGCTGCTCGCAGACATCCTCTATGCCGTCGTCGATCCGCGCATCCGGGTGGGCTAGGCGATGACGACCGCGACGCTCTCGACTGTCCAGCCCGCGCCCGGCCAGGCCGCGTGGCGGCGATTCCGCCGGCATCGGCTCGCGCTCGCGGGCGCCGTCATCATTCTGGTGCTCGTCTTCGGCTCGGTCCTCGGCCCTTATCTCCTGCCATTCGACGACACCTATATCGATATCCTGAAGCGGTTCGCGCCGCCGCTTTCCGGCGCGCATATTCTCGGTACGGACGAACTCGGCCGCGACGTGCTGGCGCGGCTGGTGATGGGCGGGCGCATCTCGCTGTCGATCGGCATCGTCGCGATGGTGATCGCGATGGCAGTCGGCATCGTGGTTGGCGCCTTCGCCGGCTTCTATGGCGGCGCGGTTGGCGCGGTCCTGATGCGGCTCGTCGACGCCGTGCTGTGCTTTCCGACGATCTTCCTGCTGCTCGCGCTCGCGGCGCTGACCGAACCGGGCCCTGTCACCACCACGGTGCTGATCGCGGCCACCGCCTGGATGGCGGTGGCGCGCGTCGTCGAAGCCCAGGTCCGCTCGCTGCGCGAACGCGAGTTTGCAGTGGCGGCGCTCGCCTTCGGTTCGTCGAACCTGCGGATCATGTTCCGCGAGCTCGTGCCCAACGCGATGGCACCGATCGTGGTGGCGGCGACGCTCAACGTCGCCAAGGCGATCCTGCTCGAATCCTACGTCAGCTATCTCGGCTACGGCATCCAGCCGCCGGCCGCCAGCTGGGGCAACATGCTCAACAACGCGCAGATCTATCTCACCAGCGCGCCGTGGCTCGCGATTGCGCCGGGCCTCGCCATCACGCTCGCGGTGACGAGCTTCAACTTCCTCGGTGACGGCCTGCGCGACGCGCTCGACCCGCGGATGAACATCCCATGATCTGCAAACACATGACGAGCCAATTTGCTTCGATCGAACTGAATATCTGGAGTGTCCCATGTCCCCGCCGCTCAATCGTATAAACAGCGACGAACGCCTGCCGGCGCAGGTGGACGTCGTCGTCATCGGCGGCGGCGTCATCGGCGTCTCCGCGGCCTATCATCTCGCGAAGAAAGGCCTCTCCGTCGCGCTGGTCGAGAAGGGCCATGTCGGCGGCGAGCAGTCGAGCCGCAATTGGGGCTGGTGCCGTCAGCAGGGGCGCGCGCGTGAGGAAATTCCGTTGGCGCGTGAGGCGCTGCGGCTGTGGGAGGACATGCAGAACGATGCCGGTGTGGATGCCGGCTTCCGCCGCACCGGCGTGCTGTTCCTGACCAAGAGCAAGGACGAGCTTGCGAGCTGGGAGCGCTGGGCGGCGATGGCACGCGAGATGCAGGTGCATTCGACCGTCCTGACGCCGGCCGAGATCGCCGAGCGCATGCCCGGCAATACCGACAAATGGGTCGGCGGCCTGCATACGCCGAGCGACGGACGCGCCGAGCCGTCGATGGCGGTGCCGGCGCTTGCCACCGCCGCGCGAAAGCACTCCGTCACGATCCATCAGGGCTGCGCCGCGCGCGGGCTGGAGACGCAAGGCGGACGCGTCAGTGCCGTCGTCACCGAGAAGGGCACCATTCGTACGCAATCCGTGCTGCTGTCGGGCGGCGCATGGTCGTCGCTGTTTTGCCGCCGCCACGGCATCGAGCTGCCGATCGGCCTCGTCAACGCCACCGCATGCCGGACCACGCCGGGCCCGGAGATCACCTCCGGCGCGCTCGGCACCGATTTCTACTGCATTCGTCGCCGCCTCGACGGCGGCTTCACACTCGCGCTGCGCAACCGTGGCACGGTCGAGCTCTCGCCCGATCTGTTCCGCTACGCCCGCACCTTCTGGCCGACCTATTTGCATCGCCGCAATGGCTTGAAGATATCGTTCGGCAAGTCGTTCTTCGACCAGATCGTGCGCGGCACCAGCTGGGGCTTCGACAAGCCGTCGCCCTTCGAGACGGAGCGCGTGCGCGATCCCGCACCGGACATGTCGCTGGTCAATGCGGCACTCGCCGCGCTGATCAAATCGAACCCGGAATTGAAGGACATCGAGATCGCAGAAGCCTGGGGCGGCACCATCGACTGCACGCCCGACACCATTCCCGTGATCTCTCCGGTCGACGCGCTGCCCGGCTTCTTCCTCGCGACCGGTTTCTCCGGCCACGGCTTTGGCATCGGTCCCGCGGCCGGCAAGCTCGCCGCCGACATCGTGACGGGCTCGACGCCGCTGGTCGATCCCGCGGCCTACAGCCACAAGCGCATGATCGACGGCCGGCGGCTCGCGCCGGTCAGCCCGTTCTAGGGGCGCTCGCGGCATGACGGTTCTCTACAAGGCCAACATGGTGCGCGGCGCGGAGTGGGCGATCTTCTTCGCGGAGCGCGCGCCGCATCTGCCGTTCCGGCTGTGGCCCGACATCGGCAATCCCGCGGATGTTCGCTACCTCGTGGCGTGGGTGCCGCCGGACGACATCGCCGCGACGTTCCCCAATCTCGAGCTGGTCTTTTCGGTCGGTGCCGGTGTCGATCAGTTCGACGCCACAAGAGTTCCACTGCACATCCCGCTCGTTCGCATGCTGGAGCCCGGCATCGCCGAGACCATGGTCGAATACGTCACCATGTCCGTGCTCGCCCTGCATCGCGACCTTCTCGACTTCATCTCTCTGCAGAAGGAACAGGTCTGGCGCGAGATCCGCATCACGCCGGCGAAGCGGCGCCGTGTCGGCGTGATGGGGCTTGGCCAGCTCGGCCAGGCCGTGCTCGAACGCTTCAAGGCGTTCGGTTTTCCGCTTCTAGGCTGGAACCGCTCGCCGCGCGAGATCAAGGGCGTCACCTGTTATGCGGGCATCGATAAATTGCCCGACTTCCTCGCGCAGACCGACATTCTCATCTGCCTGCTGCCCTTGACCGACGATACGCGCGGCATCCTGAACGCAGACCTGTTCGCACGCCTGCCGCGCGGCGCTTCCCTCGTCAATGTCGGGCGTGGCCCGCATCTCGTCGAAGCCGATTTTCTCGCAGCGCTCGACAGCGGCGCGCTGTCGGGTGCGGTGCTCGACGTCACCGATCCCGAGCCGCTGCCCGCGGGCCATCCGTTCTGGAGCCATCCGCGCATCCTGCTGACGCCGCACAATGCCAGCATGACGAGCCCGGACACCGCCGTCGACTACGTGCTCGACGTCATCGCACGTCACCGCCGCGGCGAAGAGCTGCCCGGGTGCGTCGATCGTAGTCGCGGCTATTAGGACATTCGCATGAACATCGGCGCAAGCGTACCTGACCAAGTCGCAGCCGAGGCGCAGGCGCCGGTGTTGTCGGTTGCCGGCCTCACCACGTCCTTCATGCGCGAGCGGCAATGGATTCCCGTGGTTCGCAACGTCTCGTTCGACATCGCGCCTCGGGAGACCGTGGCGATCGTCGGCGAGTCCGGCTCGGGCAAGAGCGTCACCGCGCTCTCGATCATGCGGCTCGTTCCGAAGGAGAGCGGTTGTGTCGAGGGTCGCGTCACGCTTGCCGGCCGCGACCTGCTGACGCTGCCTGAAGCTGATATGAAAGATATCCGCGGCAACGACGTCGCCATGATCTTCCAGGAACCGATGACGAGCCTCAATCCGGTGCTCACCATCGGTTTCCAGATTGCGGAAGCTCTGATCCAGCATCGCGGCCTGTCGCCGGCGGCGGCCGAGGCCGAGACCATCCGTCTGCTCGACCGCGTCCGGATTCCCGCGGCGAAATCGCGCTTTCACGAGCATCCGCATCGCTTCTCCGGCGGCATGCGCCAGCGTGTGATGATCGCGATGGCGCTCGCCTGCAAACCAAAACTCCTGATCGCGGACGAGCCAACCACGGCGCTCGACGTCACAATCCAGGCCCAGATCCTGGAACTCTTGAAGCAGCTCCAGCAGGAGGAGGGGATGTCGATCCTCTTCATCACCCACGACATGGGCGTGGTCGCCGAGATCGCGGACCGCACCGTCGTGATGTATGGCGGGCAGGCGGTGGAGACCGACACGACCTCGCGTATCTTCGCCGCGCCCTCGCATCCCTACACGCGCGCACTGCTCGCAGCCGTGCCGCGGCTCGGTTCGATGGACGGCCGCGTGCGGCCGATGCGTTTTCCGATCGTCGACAAGGTGACGGGCACCTCGGACGAACCGACGGAGACGCCGGATACGGTCTCGATCGCCGAGCGGCCGCTGTTGGAGGTGTCAAATCTCACGACGCGCTTTCCGATCCGCTCAGGCATTTTCGGCAAGCTCTCGGGCCGCGTCCACGCGGTCGAGAACATCTCCTTCACTCTGCGTGCCGGCGAGACGCTGGCGCTGGTCGGCGAATCCGGTTGTGGCAAGTCGACCACCGGCCGCTCGATTCTCAAGCTGACTGAGCCGAACGCCGGCACCGTCCTGATCGACGGCCAGGACGTGCTCGCCATGAACGGCCGCACCTTGCGCGGCTTCCGCAAGCATATGCAGATCGTGTTTCAGGATCCGTTCGCAAGCCTCAATCCACGGATGTCGGTGGGAACGGCGATTGCGGCCCCGCTGCTCGCCAATGGGCTCGCCACGGCGTCGCAAGCGCGCGAGCAGGTCGCCGACCTGCTCGTTCGCGTCGGTCTCACCACCGACATGGCCGCGCGCTTTCCGCACGAATTCTCCGGCGGTCAGCGCCAGCGCATCTGCATCGCGCGGGCGCTCGCGCTCGGACCAAAACTGATCGTCGCGGACGAAGCGGTCTCGGCGCTCGACGTCTCGGTCAAGGCGCAGGTCGTCAATCTGATGCTCGACCTTCAGGCCAGCATGGCGCTCGCCTACCTCTTCATTTCCCATGACATCGCGGTGGTGGAGCGGATGAGCCATCGCGTCGCGGTGATGTATCTCGGCGAGATCGTCGAGACCGGCCCGCGCGCAGCTGTATTCGGCAATCCCCAGCATCCCTATACGAAGAAGCTGATGGCTGCCGTGCCGGTGCCAGATCCCTCGCGCCGTGGCACCAAGCGCGGGGTCGCGAACGACGAGATCAGAAGCCCGGTGCGCGCGCCCGACTACCAGCCGCCGGTCCGGCAATACCGTGAAGTCTCGCCCGGCCACGTCGTCCAGGTCTGGGGCGAGGAGTGGTCGGCCTGATGGGCCGCCGCCTCACGAATTGACGTGCACGAAATCCCGCAGCAGCGGATAGATCTCGTTGTTCCAGCGCTTGCCGGAAAACACGCCGTAATGGCCGACGCCGGCCTGCATGTGGTGGACGCGGCGATAGGCGCGGACGCCGGTGCAGAGGTCCTGCGCTGCGAGCGTCTGGCCGATCGAACAGATGTCGTCCTTTTCGCCCTCGACCGTCATCAGCCCCATGCGGCCGACGGCCTTGGTGTCCACGGGGCGGCCACGGTGCATCAGCTTGCCCTGCGGCAGCAGGTGCTCCTGGAACACGTCGCGCACGGTCTCGATGTAGAACTCGGCCGGAAGATCCATCACCGCGAAATATTCGTCGTAGAAGGTCTTGATGCTCGCGGCCTTCTCCTTCTCGCCCTTGGCGATGTGGTTGGCGAGATCCATGTGCTGCTTGATGTGGCGCTCGAGATTCATCGAGACGAACGCGGTGAGCTGCACGAAGCCGGGATAGACTTTGCGCAGCGCACCGCGGCACTGCACCGGTACGTAGTTGATCAGGTTCTGCTCGAACCAGTCGATTGGCTTGCTCTTGGCGAAGTCGTTGACCTTGGTCGGCTGGATCCGCGTGTCGATCGGCCCCGCCATCAGCGTCAGCGTCGCGGGCCGCGAGGGATGATTGCCTTCGCACATGACAGCGGCGGCCGCGAGCGCCGAAACCGAGGGCTGACAGATCGCGACCATGTGCGGGCGCGGGCCGAGCTGTCCCAGGAAGTCGATCAGGTGATCGGTGTAGTCGTCGAGCCCGAAGCGGCCCTCGTTGCGCGGAATGTCGCGCGGATTGTGCCAGTCGGTGATGTAGACGTCGTGGTCCTGCAGCAGCGTCTTCACGGTGCCGCGCAGAAGCGTCGCGAAATGGCCGGACATCGGCGCGACCAGCAGCATGCGCGGCTGCTCGGTGACGCCCTCCTTCCTGAAATGCAGCAGCGAGCCGAACGGCGTCGCGTAGGCAACCTCTTCACGGACCGCGATCTCGCGATTGCCCACTATCACGCTGTCGATGCCGTAGGCCGGGCGGTCGTAGGTGAGCGTGGAGCGCGAGATCAACTCCAGCGCCGCCGAAAGCCGGCCGACGACCTGGTGGGACACGCCCTGGGGCACCAGATTGAGGAATTTGAGCGCGGACGAGGCGCCCGCCCGAAACGGCGCCGTCAAATCCATGTGATTCTGAAAAGCCTGATAATACATCGACATCATTCTGAAACGCCCAACTGTCCCCGTGTTGCTATGCAATATCGAAGCCAAGCTGGAGTCAAATCGCCCTCAAAATTGGCACGTCGCTTGCTGTTGAAGCGGGGTGTTTCGTGGGAAGCACAGGTCATGAGCAGCCCGGCGGGCCGGGCGAGGTGCTGCTCACAGGCGTAAGGGAAGGGCCATATGGCGAAAGCGACACTGACCATCAGCAGCAAGAACTACTCGTCCTGGTCGCTGCGTGGCTGGCTGCTGACGAAGTTTTCCGGGCTCGATTTCGAGGAGATCGTCACCGCGCCGGACGACGCGTCGGCACGTGCCGAAATCCTGCTGCTGTCGTCGTCGATCCTGGTGCCCTGCCTGCGCCACGACGGCGCCACGGTCTGGGATACGCTCGCGATCGCCGAATATCTCAACGAGGCGATGCCGGACGCCGGGCTCTTGCCGGCGGACCGCATCCAGCGCGCGCATTGCCGCTCGATTTGCGGCGAAATCCATTCCGGCTTCACCACGCTACGCGCCTCGCTGCCGGTCAATCTGAAGGGGCATTTCCCCGGCTTCAAGATCTGGTCGCGCGCCCAGGCCGACATCGATCGCGTCTGGGCGATCTGGCGCGACTGCCTGGAGAAATCAGGGGGGCCGTTCCTGTTCGGCGACAAGCGCACCATTGCGGATGCGATGTACGCCCCCGTGGTGACGCGCTTCGTGACCTATGACGTCAGGCTCGAGCCGCGGCTGAAGGCCTATGCCGACACCATCATGGCCATGCCCGAGATGAAGGAATGGATCGCGGCGGCGAACGAAGAGCCGGCCGAGATCGAGGAGCTTGAGGTCGAATATTAGGCAGGTCTGGTTCGGCGCTGCCTGTTTCCGGGGCGGCGACCAGCTAGGTCCTCGCCGACCTCTAAGACATTGCCATCGTTAACCTTTGGCGCCGGTCGGCGGCGCGGGCGGCATGTCCGCTGCGCATATCTTGTGCGCCTCGGCAGGGCCGTGTCGACATCTAGCCGTGAACAGCCGCGTACGGGGCCAAACGGCTGATTCGGACGTGATTCGTTCGGGCCGCGTTCCGAAGGTTAAGCCTGAGCGCGACCCCGTTGCATTTTGAGACAGACGCGCGCCGTCAGGCCACGCCGGAATGCTTCATGCGCGGCACGCGCCAGCCGATGACGGTGGCTTCCACCGGGACGCCGGCCGCGTCGTTTTGCCAGCGACCCTCGACATAGCGGCAGGCGAACGGCAGCTGATACGTTCCGCTATGGTCCTCGCACAAGACTTCGACCGGCAGGCCAGGTGGTGGTTCGCCGGCGCCATCGAATTCCGCCAGACGTCTATCGCGCGTTGCCATTCCAAAAATCTCCCCTAATCAAAGCCGCGGAGAGAGCGCCCACTTCTTCCGCGCGCGGTTCACTGCTCCCCGTCCAAGGGAACACGCCAAGCTCAACGCGAGAATGCGGTGCGAGTGTGGTAGCTTCACGCAGCTCTGCGCGAAAGGCGCAAATTGCCGTGATCGATTTGAAGAGGAACCTGGATGCCGCGCCGGATCGCTGCCGTTTGTTTCGCCGTGTTACCGCTCGTCGCGCTGGCGCACGTGCCGGCGCACGCGCAGGACGTGCCAGGCATCGAGATCTGCACGGTCGAGAAGACCATGGAGCGGCGCACCAGCTGCCTCCAGAGCAATGTCGATTTCCTCCAGAAGACGATTACCAAGCTCAATCTCGATCACCAGCAGAAGCTCGACGCCGCCAACCGCCAGATCGATGCGTTGAAGGTGACGCTCGCCGGCTTGCAAAAGACGCTCGGCGATCTGCAGACGGCACAAGTGAAGACGGCGGAGGATGTGAAGAAGAAGCAGGACGCCCCGCCGCCGAAGGATGCGAAGGACAAGTAGGCTTGTAGGGTGGGGTAGCCCCGCGGCTGCGCGAAGCGCAGTCCGCTGGGCGTAACCCGCCATGTTTCAGCGAATGCGGGACGAAGTTGGTGGATTACGCCTTCGGCTAATCCACCCTACGATTCTGCCGGACCGCAACGCCGATCAAGCGCATCCTCTTGCATTCGCCTAAACCGGCCTTGCTTCGAACGAGAGTCGTAACCGATGAACCCAGCCCAGCGCGCGCTCTGGTACATCGAGAGCCATCTGGCCGAGCCGATGACGCTCGACGAGATTGCGGCGATCGGAGGCGTGTCGCGGTTCCACATGGTGCGTGCGTTTGCCGCAGCCACCGGTCTGCCGGTGATGCGTTACGTGCGCGCACGGCGGCTGAGTGAAGCGGCGCGCACGCTTGCGAAGGGCGCGCCGGACATTCTGTCGCTGGCGCTGGAGGCGGACTACGGCTCTCACGAAGCATTCACCCGCGCGTTCCGCGACCAGTTCGGCACCACGCCCGAAGCGGTGCGGGCCGCGACATGCGCCAACCATCTTCAGCTTCAGGAGCCGATCCTCATGAAGTCCACTATATCAGACAATCTCAAAGCACCGCGTTTCGAAACCGCAAAGGCTTTCCTCATCGCCGGTCTCTCCGAGCGCATCACTTGCGACAACGGCGCCGTCATACCGGGCCTGTGGCAGCGCTTCCACCAGGAGGTCGCCGATATCCCTGCGCGCGTCGGCGATGTCGCTTACGGTGTCTGCTGCAACGGC
Organism: Bradyrhizobium diazoefficiens; assembly: GCF_016612535.1. NCBI lineage: Bacteria > Pseudomonadati > Pseudomonadota > Alphaproteobacteria > Hyphomicrobiales > Nitrobacteraceae > Bradyrhizobium > Bradyrhizobium diazoefficiens. Next base: position 359,471 of record NZ_JAENXS010000001.1, on the reverse strand, counting down.
GACGATTCCGGCAATTTCGATTACATCGCCGGCGTCGAAGTCGGCGACTTTTCCGATCTGCCGCGCGGGCTCGGCCGCATCCGCGTCCCCGGGCAGCGCTATGCGGTGTTCACCCACACCGACCACGTCGCCTCGATCCGCAGCACCGTCAACACGATCTGGAATCAATGGTTGCCGGCCTCCGGCCTGAAGGCTGCGGACGCACCGAATTTCGAGCGCTACGACGAGAAGTTCGACCCGGTGACCGGCAATGGCGGCTTCGAGATTTGGGTGCCGGTGCGGGAATAGCGCGCAACGCAGCATTGCGCCCGCTTGCTTGGCAAGGGGGACCTACTTTGTCATAACCGCTGGCAAAACTTGCCAGCGGGGCCCGTGCCGGACATCCCGAGCAAGCCATAACAAGCAGCCGGGAGGGTCCCCCAAATGTCCACTGCCACGCCCAACGTCCGCGTTCTCGCCACCGACCTCGAATTTCCCGAAGGGCCGGTCGTGATGCCTGATGGTTCGGTGGTGCTGGTGGAAATCCGCGGCCAGCGCCTGACCCGCGTTCATCCCGACGGCCGCAAGGAGGTCGTTGCGAAAGTGCCGGGAGGCCCGAATGGCGCCGCGCTCGGGCCCGACGGTAAGATCTACATCTGCAACAATGGCGGCTTCTCCTGGATTCCGACCCGCAACATGATCATGCCGGGTCCGCAGCCCGAGGATTATCTCGGCGGCTCGATCCAGCGCGTCGACCTGCAATCCGGCAAGATCGAGACCGTCGTGACCAGATGCGGCGAGCACGATCTGCGTGGGCCCAACGATCTCGTGTTCGACAAGCACGGCGGCCTGTGGTTCTCCGATCTCGGCAAGCGCCGCGCGCGCGAGATGGATGTCGGCGGCATGTACTATCTGAAGCCCGGCATGACCGAGATCGTCGAAGTCGTGCACGGCGTGCTGCCGGCGAATGGCATCGGCCTGTCGCCGGACGAAAACACCGTCTACATCGCGGAGACGCCCACGGGGCGGCTCTGGGCCTATGAGCTTTCCGCGCCCGGCACGCTGAAGCCGCGCGACGTGATCTATCGCGGCGAGCGGGGCAAGCCGATCTGCGGCCTCGGCGGCTACCAGATGTTCGACTCGCTCGCGGTGGAAGCAGGCGGCAATGTCTGCGTCGCCACCCTCGTTTCCGGCTGCATCTCGGTGATCGCGCCCGACGGCACCCTGGTCGAGCAGGTCCCGACCGGCGACCGCGTCACCACCAACATCGCCTTCGGCGGCCCCGAGCTCAAGACCGCCTACATCACGCTGTCAGGCAAGGGCGAACTCGTCGCCATGGACTGGCCGCGCGGCGGTTTGCCGTTGAATTTTTTGAACAAGTGAGCCAAGCCGTCATTGCGAGGAGCGAAGCGACGAAGCAATCCAGGCTGCCTCGGCGGTAAGAGTCTGGATTGCTTCGCTTCGCTCGCAATGACGAAGGAGAGACTTCAATGCCCTGGCCTGATCCCGTCACCCTGCGTGGACAGCACGCCCGTCTCGAGCCGCTGTCGAAAGAGCATCGCGAGGGGCTGGTGGAGGCCGTGAAGGACGGCGAGCTCTCCACGATCTGGTACACCGCGATCCCCACGCCTGAGAACATGGCCAAGGAGATCGACCGTCGCCTCGGCCTCCAGGCCGCGGGCTCGATGCTGCCGTTCACCGTGTTCGACGCCGGCGGCAAGATCGTGGGACAGACCACCTACATGAACATCGATGCCGCCAACCGCCGCGTCGAGATCGGCTCGACCTGGTATGGCAAGAGCGCGCAGCGCGGCCCGCTCAACACGCAGTGCAAGCTGCTTTTGCTCACGCACGCCTTCGAGACGCTGAACTGCATTGCGGTCGAATTCCGCACGCATTTCTTCAACCACCAGAGCCGCCGCGCCATCGAGCGCCTTGGCGCCAGGCAGGACGGCATTCTGCGCAGTCACCAGGTCGCACCGAACGGTACGTTGCGCGACACCGTCGTGTACAGCATCACCGCGGCCGAATGGCCGACGGTGAAGACGCATTTGAATTATCAACTCAACGACAAGCCGCGCTAAAGGCGGCCGAGGCATCATGGATAGATTTGACTATGTGATCATCGGCGCGGGCTCCGCCGGTTGCGTCCTCACCAGCCGCCTCAGCGAGGATCCGAATACCAGCGTCTGCGTGCTCGAGGCGGGTCCGAGCGACTGGCACCCCTACATCCATCTGCCGGCGGGCTTCATCAAGACCTTCCATATGAAGAGCATCAACTGGGCCTATCAGCAGGAGGTCGGCCCCTACACCGGCGGGCGCAGCATCTACGCGCCGCGCGGCAAGACGCTCGGCGGCTCGTCCTCGATCAACGGACACATCTACAATCGCGGCCAGCGCATGGATTTCGACACCTGGGCGCAGATGGGCAATCGCGGCTGGGGCTATGCCGACGTGCTGCCCTACTTCAGGCGGCTGGAAAAACGGGTCGGCGAGGGCGAGGACACGTTCCGTGGGCGCGACGGCAAGCTCACCGTCACCACCATGGATTGGCGCGATCCGCTCTGCGAAGCCTTCATGGAAGGCGCGGTCTCGCTCGGCATTCCCCGCAACCCCGATTACAACGGCAGGATTCAGGAGGGCGTCTCCTATTGCCAGCGCACCATCGACAAGGGCCTGCGCGTGTCCGGCTCGACCGCGTTCCTGAAACCCGCGATGAAGCGGCCCAATGTGCATGTGCAGACGCATGCGCATGCGACCGAGATCCTTTTCGAGGGCAAGCGCGCCGTCGGCGTGCGCTACACCAAGGGCGGCAAGGGCGGTACACCGGTCGAAGTTCGCGCCAACAAGGAAGTGATCCTGTCCGGCGGCACGTATAACTCGCCGCAGCTGCTCCAGCTCTCCGGAATCGGCTCGCCGAATCTGCTGGGCGCCCACGGCATCCAGGTGCGCCAAGCGCTGCCCGTCGGCGAGGGCCTGCAGGACCATTACGCACCGCGCACGGTGGCGCGCGTCAAGGATATCAAGACCATCAACGAGCTTCGTCGCGGTTTCTCGCTGTGGATCGAGGCACTGAAATGGGCGACCACGCGCGGCGGCCTGCTGTCGCTGTCACCGACCATGGTCTATTGCTTCTGGCACTCCGGCGAGAGTGCCGACAGCTCTGATCTCCAGCTCACCTTCACGCCCGCGTCCTACAAGGAAGGCGTGCAGGGTCAGCTCGAGGACGAGCCCGGCATGACCGTCGCCTCCTGGCAGCAGCGCCCCGAGAGCCGCGGCTATGTCCGCATCCGCTCATCTGATCCGTTCGCGCCGCCGATCATCCAGACCAACTATCTCGATGCCGAGCTCGACCGCCGCGTCATCGTCGGCGGCATGAAGCTCGCACGGCGCCTCCTGAAGAGCGCGCCGCTGTCGCCCTATTACGCCTACGAGGATTTCCCCGGCCCCAACATCAACACCGACGACGAATTCCTCGCCGCCGCGACCGAGCGCGGCACCACCACCTTCCACCCCGGCTGCACCTGTCGCATGGGCCCCGCGGACTCGAGTTGGGCGGTGGTCGACGATCAGCTCCGCGTCCACGGCCTCGAAGGCCTCCGCGTGATTGACGCCTCCGTGATGCCGCGCATGATCTCGGCGAATTTGAATGCCTCCACGATGATGATCGCCGACCGCGCCTCGGACCTGATCCGCGGCAAGGCGCCCATGGAAGCCGCGCGCGTTCCGGACGTTGCGGTGGCGTAGCGCACAGCTGCGTAGGGTGGGTTGGCCCCGCGACTGCGCGAAGCGCAGTTCGCGCGGCGTAACCCACCGCTTCTCTCGCTACGGAGACAAAAGAGGGGGTACGCCGACGCTAACCCACCCTACGAAGTCGTTATCTTGTAGCTACAAAAATCTTTGACGGCCGGCTAAATTGTAACTACACTTAAAGCTGATGAAAATCGTCTGGGATGAACCCAAGCGTCTTGCCAACCTCAATAAGCACGGGTTGGATTTCGCCGATCTCAACGAGACATTTTTCGACAATGCGCTGGTCGTTCCCTCGCATAACAAGAGCAAGCGCTGGGTCGCGATCGACGTAAGCATCCGGGGTGTCATTGTTGTGGTGTTCGCCCGGCTGGGGCGCGAGGGCGTCAGCGTCATCAGCATGCGGCCTGCCAGCCTTAGCGAAAGGAAACTCTATGCCGAGCGCTAGAAAGAAGTCAGGCTACACTAAAAAGGATCTGCGCGAGGTCAGTGACAATCCGGAGCTGACAAAGGCGGATTTCGCCAAGGCCCGGCCGTTCTCCGAAGTCTTCCCTGACCTCAGCGCATCCATTCGGAAGGGCCGAGGTCCGAACAAATCGCCGACCAAGAAGCTCGTCTCGTTGCGTCTCAGCCCGGAGGTGGTCGAGCATTTCAAGTCGACCGGGCCGGGTTGGCAATCGCGGATCGACGAGACCTTGCGCAAGGCGGTCAAGCGCAAGGCGTCGTGAGTGGAAACGATGCTATTTCAGGTCGGATGTTTTCGACCGGCAAGTGCGGAAGCAAAAGAGGTGAGTTACGCTGACGCTAACCCACCCTACGAGCCCTTCATCCAACGGACACAACCCCGATGCAGGACGCAGGCGACGTGCTTGAACGGTTGGAGCGCTGGTATGCGGCTCAATGCAATGGAGATTGGGAGCACACCTACGGCATCACGATCGAGACGTTGGACAATCCCGGCTGGAGTTTCAAGGTGGAACTTAGGGACACATATTTGTCCGGCCGCACCTTCGAAGAAATTGCCAAACCGCAATCAAGCGATCACCGGGAATTCTTCCATTGTAACGTGAAGGACGACATATTCGCGGGTGCGTGTCCTCCCAACAGGCTTCGTGAGGTGATCGCGATCTTCCTGCACTGGGCCGAAACGGCAGCGCAGAGTCGTGAATGAAAGCTTCGCGTCCGTCGGGCAAAACACCCGCCACCCCGTCAACCCCTCCCTGCAAAAATATTCCACTTTACCGAAATTCGGAATTGCGGCATACATCGAAACAGCCCGGCCCGACGAAGAGGGGCGGTTCGCGAGTCGTTCGAAACGCGGGCCGGGTTGCGGTGGACGCGGCAGCGTCGGCACGAGATGGGGCGGGCAGGGCGGGTAGTCCCTGTGAGCCCGAAAACCCGCGTGCGGACGAGCGACGCTGAAACGCGTACGGCAAAACCGTGTGGTCCCGACCGTCGTCGCTACGGTCAAGCCCTTCGCGGAGGTGTGGAGCGCCCGACCGGGTCAACCACATCGTCAATTTGCGGGGCGAGGGAGGCCAGAAGGAATTCGGCTCCCGGGAGAGCACGGCATAAGCCGTCAACCCATTGCGCAGGGAAGGCCGTGTGTTCGGCCGCACCTGTATGCCGCTGTGCAGTCCTTTTGCGCTACATGCGCACAGCGGACCGTGGGTGCCAAGCCGGCACCCGGCCTTCCCTGCGCCCTCTGTTTGAAGAGGGTGTTGAGTGCAAGCAAAGCTCGGGCGAGATGCGCCGCGAGGATGCGGACGTATGTCTGCGGACCACAATGCGAATTGGAGAGCGACATCATTGGCCATTGCTCCGTCATTGCGAGCGCAGCGAAGCAATCCAGAGTCTTGCCGCGGAGGGATTCTGGATTGCTTCGCTGCGCTCGCAATGACGAGTGGTGAGAGCTAACGCCACCCCAACGTCGTCCTGGCAAAAGCCAGGACCCATTACCCCAGGGAGTGGTTTGGTGAGCGGTACTGGCCCCGAAGTCTTATCGATAGATCACGCGGTATGGGTCCTGGCTTTCGCCAGGACGACCCCGTGGGGGCACCGTGCCTCGACCTTCGCAGCGAACGTGCACCGCCGGCCTACACTTCCCGTCGGCTCAAGAACGCCAGCCGCTCGAACAGATGCACGTCCTGCTCGTTCTTGAGCAGCGCGCCGTGCAGCGGCGGGATCAGTTTGCGCGGGTCGCGTTCCCGCAATTGCTCGACGCTCATGTCTTCGTTGAGCAGCAGCTTGAGCCAGTCGAGCAGCTCCGACGTCGACGGCTTCTTCTTCAGGCCGGGCACTTCGCGCACCTCGAAGAAGATGCGCAGTGCTTCCTCGACCAGGCGCTTCTTGATGCCGGGGAAGTGGACGTCGACGATCCGGCCCATCGTGTCGGCGTCGGGGAATTTGATGTAGTGGAAGAAGCAGCGGCGCAGGAAGGCGTCCGGCAGCTCCTTCTCATTGTTGGAGGTGATCATCATGATCGGGCGCTGCTTGGCCTTGATCGTCTCGCCGGTCTCGTAGACATGGAATTCCATGCGGTCGAGCTCGAGCAGCAAATCGTTCGGAAATTCGATGTCGGCCTTGTCAATCTCGTCGATCAGCAGCACCGGGCGCTGCTCGGCGGCGAAGGCGTCCCACAGCTTGCCGCGCTTGATGTAGTTCTTGATGTCGGACACGCGGCTATCGCCGAGCTGGCTGTCGCGCAGGCGCGACACCGCATCGTATTCGTAGAGGCCCTGCTGCGCCTTGGTGGTGGACTTGATGTGCCAGGTCAGAAGCGGTGCGTTCAGCGCCTTCGCCACTTCCTCGGCCAGCACCGTCTTGCCGGTGCCGGGCTCGCCCTTGATGAGGAGCGGGCGCTCCAGCACGATCGAGGCGTTGACCGCGACCTTGAGATCGTCGGTCGCAACATAGTCCTTGGTGCCGGTAAATTTCATTGCGCGTCCTTGAGGTATCGTCGGCGCGAGGCTGTCGCCCCGGTCACGACAAGGGAACGGCCGCTCATGGCGGCCGTTCCTGGTTCGGTCAGGCTTTCAGACCCGTTTTATCAGCGAAAGGATGACGAGCACAATCACCGCGCCGACCGTGGAATCCACGATGGCGCCGACCGTGCCGGTTGCGAGCTCGATATGGAGCTGCGGCAGCACCCAGCCTGCGACCAGCGCACCGATGATGCCGACGACGATGTTGCCGATCAGCCCAAATCCCGCCCCGTGGACAATCTTGCCGGCAAGCCAGCCGGCGATTGCGCCGATGATGAGCGCTGCGAGAATTCCCATTGCAAACGTCCCCAAAACAACCCCTTGAGACGGTCAATTCTAGAGCAAAAAGCTTCCCGGTCCATGTTGAATTGGTTCGCCGAGGCGCGTGGTTCACCTCTCCCCAGTGGGAGAGGTCGGATCGCGTCAGCGATCCGGGTGAGGGGATCAGGTCCCACGAGAGAGCGAAGCCCCTCGCCCGCGCCTTCGGCGCAACCTCTCCCAATGGGAGAGCTGAAGCGCCCCTTGACGTTCGCCATCCGACGGGCAATCTGTCTCCCATGTTCCTGCAATTCTTCACCTCTCTGCGCGATGCGCAGGTCCCCGTGACGCTGCGCGAATACCTCACGCTGATGGAGGCGCTCGACGCTGATCTGTCGGACTATTCTGTCGAGAATTTCTACTATCTGTCGCGCACCTCGCTGGTGAAGGACGAGCGTAACCTCGACAAGTTCGATCGCGTCTTCGGCACGGTGTTCAAGGGGCTGGAAAGCCTGCTCGACGCCATGGAAGGGGCCGAGATCCCCGAGGAATGGCTGAAGAAGCTCGCCGAGAAATACCTCACCGACGAAGAGAAGAAGCAGATCGAGGCCATGGGCTGGGACAAGCTCATGGAGACCTTGAAGAAGCGGCTTGAGGAGCAGAAGGGCCGGCATCAGGGCGGCTCGAAGTGGATCGGCACGGCAGGCACCTCGCCGTTCGGCGCGCATGGCTACAATCCCGAAGGCGTCCGCATCGGCCAGGAAAAGAACCGCAACAACCGCGCCGTGAAGGTGTGGGACAAGCGCGAGTTCAGGGATCTCGACGGCAACGTCGAGCTCGGCATCCGCAACATCAAGGTGGCGCTGCGTCGCCTGCGCAAATTCGCGCGCACCGGCGCGCCGGACGAACTCGATCTCGACAACACGATCCGCGAGACCGCCAACCACGGCTATCTCGACGTGGTCATGCGTCCGGAGCGGCGCAATGCGGTGAAGCTGCTGGTGTTCTTCGACATCGGCGGCTCCATGGATTCGCATATCGAGCAGGTTGAGGAGCTGTTCTCGGCGGCGAAGAGCGAGTTCAAGCACATGGAATATTTCTACTTCCACAACTGCCTCTATGAAGGCGTGTGGAAGCAGAACAAGCGCCGCTTCACCGACCGAACGCCGACCTGGGACGTGCTGCACAAATATCCACACGACTACAAGGTCGTGTTTGTCGGCGACGCCTCCATGTCGCCTTACGAGATCATGGTGCCCGGCGGCTCGGTCGAGCACGTCAACGAGGAGCCCGGCTCGATCTGGCTCGACCGCATCATCCGCACCTATCCGCATTCGGTCTGGCTCAATCCGGTCGCGCAGAAGCACTGGGATTATTCGGAATCGACCACCATCATCAAACGCATCTTTGCCAACCGCATGTTCCCGATCACGATCGAGGGTCTGGAAGGTGCGATGAAGGAATTGACGCACTAGCACGCGCGCTCCGGAACGACGACAAGAGGGAGAACCACATGCCCCAAAACATCACCCGCGGCATCAAGGCGCTGATCGACGAGGCCAATGCCGAAATCGAGACGCTCACCGCCAAGGACGCCATCGAGATATCCAGGAACGGCGACGTCGTCATCGTCGACATCCGCGATCCCCGCGAGATCGAGCGCGACGGCCGCATCCCCGGTGCGTTCGCCTGCACCCGCGGCATGCTCGAATTCTGGATCGATCCGCAGAGCCCGTATGCGAAGCCGATCTTCCAGGAAGACAAGAAGTTCGTGTTCCATTGCGCCGGTGGCCTGCGCTCCGCACTCGCAGCCAAGACCGCGAAGGACATGGGCCTCAAGCCCGTCGCCCACATCGCCGGCGGCTACGCCGCTTGGCGTGATGCCGGCGGTCCGACGGAGCAGTGGGAGCCGAAGAAGAAGGGGTGAGGTGAGCGCCTTTCTCGCCACATACTCCGTCATGCCCGGGCTTGACCCGGGCATCCACGTCTTTGCTGCGAAGAAGAACGTGGATGGCCGGGACAAGCCCGGCCATGACGGCTAAGCAAACTGCCGGAGCAGACAATGACCCCCACCGATCCCCTCGTCTCCACCGAATGGCTCGCCGCTCATATCAACGACGCCAACGTCAAAGTGCTCGACGCCAGCTTCAAGCTGCCTGGTGTGCTGCCGCTGCCGAAGGACGACTATCTCGCCGCGCATCTGCCCGGTGCTGTGTTCTTCGACGTCGATGCGGTGTCCGATCATTCCAACCCGCTGCCGCACATGTATCCGAGTGCCGAGCAGTTCGGCCGCGATGTCGGTAATCTCGGCATCGGCAATGCCGACACGGTTGTGCTCTACGATGCCGGCGGCTGGGTCGCCGCGCCGCGCGCGTGGTGGATGTTCCTGGCTTTCGGCCATAGCAATGTGCGCATCGTCAATGGCGGCCTGAAGAAGTGGCGCGCCGAGGGACGCGCCGTCGAGAGCGGTGAGGTGAAGCCGAAGCCCGCAAGCTTCAAGGCGAGCTACGATCCAAAGCGCGTGCGCAGCATGCAGCAGCTGATCGCCAACGTCGAAAGCCGGGCCGAGCAGGTGATCGATGCGCGCGCGGCCGATCGCTTCGAAGGCCGCGCGCCCGAGCCGCGGGCCGGCATCCGCTCCGGTCACATCCCAGGTGCGCGTAACGTGCCCTACAGCCAGCTGTTCGATGCCGCCACCGGCACGATGAAGCCGCTCGACGATCTCCGCGCTGTCTTCACCGGAGCAGGCGTGAAACTCGATGCGCCGATCGTCACGAGCTGCGGCTCCGGCGTCTCGGCCGGCGTGCTGACGCTCGCGCTCTATCGCTTAGGGGTTACCGACACCGCGCTTTATGACGGCTCGTGGTCGGAATGGGGCCAGGAAAAAGGCCCGCCGATCGCAACCGGGCCCGCGTAGATCTTATTGGCGCGCGCGCTTGGCCGTCGCGGTGAGCGTCGGCTGTTGCGTGAACGGATCGATTGCCTGCTGAACCGGCTGAGGCGGCGGGCGACGCACGATGCGGTGACGCCTCTTCGGCTTGTGCGCACGCGGCTTGGCCGCGTTGCTGTCGGGCCTCGCCCTGTCGGCCTTGGTCTTCCGCGGTGCAAGGTCGTTCAGCGCGGCCATTCTAGCTGCCGCGATGTCGCTCACGTGCGATGCCAGCGCTGGTGTCGCTGTGCGCGGCACGTCGGTGGCGCTGACGGTTGGTGCGGGCGTTGTCGTCGCGGTGGAAACCGTCGTGTCGGCCGGGGTGAGGGTGTCAGCGGGCGCGGGAGGCGCAGCCTCGTCTGCAGCCAGGCTCTTGGCTGGCTCAGGGGCTGGCGCTTCGGCGGCGAGCGGAGCGGGCGGTGCGACGGCAGCCTGAGACTCAGATTGAGGCTCAGGCTGGGCGTGGTTCTCGAGCGTGACCGCGGCCATCTGCTCGGGCGTGGTTTCGACCGTGGGCAGCCCGACGCTCGGGACCTGGTCGTCCTGCTTCGCAGGCGTCGCCTCATCGGCGACCGGCTCGACGCGCAGCACCGCGAGCACCGGTTGGGCCGGCTCGGGTCCTTGCGCGAACACCTGCTCCTGGGGGCCATTCCGCCAGGACGGGTTACTGACATACTGCTCATGAGTCGTCCGCAGCAGCGCGGCGGCCCCTAAGCCGAACACCAGGATGGAGGTTGACAGCAGGATCGCGGCAAGCAGGAAGCGAAAGCCGGGAAGCATTGACGGATTGCGAATTTCCGCCCCGGCGGGGTGTGGCCAGGGCCCATGAGCCATCTGAACGCGGTGACGGTACTGATTGCCGCGTTCGCCACGCGGGATTCGAGCTCAAAGCGGTGGCGAATCAGGCTGATTCGACCATATCGCAACGCCTCCGCGCCGTTCCGTAAAAAATCGGGCGGAAGACTCCGGCAATTTACGGCGTGATGCGATTTCCCGCCCCGTGATGCAACGGAGCAACTGTGTGCGATTGCATCACAAATCGCTAATTCAGGCGCGAATGCGCCTGTTATGTCTTGAATGTGCCGCTATCTTCGGTCATCTGGCCGTTAACGGCTCGGACGGGGCCCGGGGACTATACAAGAACGATGATGATCAAACATTTTCTGACGATATGCGCTGCTGCAACAGTCGCTGCGGCGGGAACCGCGCTCGCACAGGCCCAGAGCTATCCGGTCCAGCAGGCGCCGAGCTACGGCGCCCCGGCCGAATATCGCCCCGGCGACCGCGCCCCGAATTTCGACGCACTGGAAGATGACGACGACGCAACGCCGCAGGCGTCGCTGCCGCCGCCCGGTCCGGCCGAAGATCCGCGCTACGGTCGTCCGCCCGCCGGCGCTCCGCCTGTCTATTCCGCTGCTCCGCCGCAGGGTCCGGTGATGTCGCCGGATGATCCCCGTTATGGCCGTCCCGCCGGCGCGCCGGTCTATTCAGCCGCCCCGCCCCAGGGTCCGGTGATGTCACCCGACGATCCCCGCTACGGCCGTCCCGCCGGCCCGCCCGCGGTGATCTATGCCGACCGACCGGGCCAGGCGCCCAGTGATGGCATGCGTCCGCCGGAGGCCCTTGGCGGCCCCCCCGCGACCGGCGCGGTTTCGCAGCAGTCCGCCGCTGGCCCCGATGGCCGGCCGATGTCGGTGGCCTCATTGCCGCCCGAGGAGCAGCCTGACGCGGCGCCGGCGCAGTTGGCGCCGAACCTGCGTCGTCAGGAAGTGTCGCTGGCAACCAAGGAGCCGGCCGGCACGATCATCGTCGATACCCCGAATACCTACCTCTATTATGTCCTCGGCAATGGCCGCGCGATCCGCTATGGCGTCCGCGTCGGCCGCGACGGGTTCACCTGGACCGGTGTGCAGAAGATCACCCGCAAGGCCGAGTGGCCGGACTGGCATCCGCCTGCGGAAATGATCGAGCGCCAGCCTTATCTGCCGCGCTTCATGGCCGGCGGCCCGGGCAATCCGCTCGGTGCGCGGGCGATGTATCTCGGCTCGACCGTCTATCGCATCCACGGCACCAACCAGCCGTCGACGATCGGCAAGTTCGTCTCCTCCGGCTGCATCGGCATGCTGAACGACGACGTGTCGGATCTGTTCGACCGCGCCAAGGTCGGCACCCGCGTGGTGGTGATGCCGGGCGGTCCGCCGCCGGGTACGGCGACCGCATCAGCTGCGCCTGCGCCCGGTGCTGCGCCGGCTCCGATGGCCGCCCAGGCAGGTCCCGTGCCGGGTACCCAGCCGACGGTCGTGCCGCCGCTGCCCGCGCCGGTCACCGTGCGCTAATTCGATACGTCAGAATTGATTGACAAGCGGCGCGCGTACTTCGGCCCGCGCGCCGCTCGTTCTTGTGCGACCATCCGCATTTGGTCCGCCTGCTTGAATTCATGTTCGCCTCGCCTACCTGCCGAGGGGCTGGCGAATAGCAGGAGCACAGGATGAGAATCTTTGTTGCTGGCGCCACCGGCGCCGTAGGCCGGGAGTTGGTTCCCGCGCTGATCTCGGCAGGTCATTCCGTTGTCGGCTCGACGCGAACCGCAGCGAAGGCCGATCTTCTCAGGCGCATGGGCGCCGAGCCTGTTGTCGCGGATGGTCTCGATGCAGCCAGCATGCGCGCGGCGATCATTTCGGCGAGGCCGGACATCATCATCGATCAGATGACGGATCTTGCGGCTGTGACCGACCTGCGGCACTTCGATCGAGCCTTTGCCACGACCAACGAACTGCGTACGCGAGGGACCGACATCCTGCTGGCGGCGGCGCGCGAAGCTGGCGCAAAACGGCTCGTCGCGCAGAGTTTCTGCGGCTGGACGTTCACTCGCCACGGCGGTGCGGTCAAGAGCGAGACGGATGAACTCGATCCCAATCCGCCGGAGGAGCTTCGCCGCACGCTCGAAGCGATCCGATATCTGGAGCGTACCGTCACGGCGTCATCGGAACCCGAAGGTATCGTGCTGCGCTATGGGTCATTTTACGGGCCGGATACCGGGATGCTCTCGTCCGCAATGATCGATCAGCTTCGCCGCCGCCGCGTGCCGCTGATTGGCGACGGCGGCGGCTGGTGGTCATTCATCCATACCGAGGACGCTGCGTCCGCGACCGTTGCAGCCATCGACAAGGGCAGGCCGGGCAGCATCTACAACATCGTCGATGATCAACCGACGCAAGTCAGGAACTGGCTTCCGGCGCTTGCCGAGTTACTAGGTGCGAAGAGGCCGCTTCACGTGCCGGCATGGCTCGGCCGGCTGCTTGCGGGCGAGCATATGGTCCTGATGATGACGCAGGTGCGCGGTGGCTCCAATGCGAAAGCTAAACGTGAACTCGGTTGGCGGCCGGCGTACCCGATCTGGCGAGACGGGTTCGCAGCAGTCGCTGGGGAGTTGCGGATTGAGCGCTCAGCCGCTTGACTCTCACACCAGCCGCCGCGGCAGTTCGCGGCCTTTGGTGAAGGCGTCGATCGCCTCGACCATCTGGCCGTAATGGATGCGCAGGCCGTCCTCGGTTGCGTAGCCGAGATGCGGTGTCAGCACGAGGTTGTCGAGCTTGCGGAAGGGATGATCGACCGGCAGCGGCTCGACCGAGAACACGTCGATGCCGGCGCCCGCGATCTTGCGCTGCTGCAAGGCCTCGAGCAGCGCCTGCTCGTCCACGATCGGCCCGCGCGCGGTGTTGACGAGGAAGGCGGTCGGTTTCATCCGCGCGAGATCGTCGCGGCCAACCAGACCGCGCGAGCGCTCGCTCAGCACCACATGGATCGTGACGATGTCGGCCTTGGCGAACAGCTCCTCCTTGGTGGCATAGCCGACGCCCGCCGCCGCGCACTTCTCAGGCGTGAGGTTCGGGCTCCATGCGATCACGTTCATGCCGAATACCTTGGCAATGCCGGCCATCTTGCTGCCGAGCTTGCCCAGCCCGACGATGCCGAGCGTCATTCCCTCGATCTCGACCCCGGCAAAGGTCTGCCAGGGCTGGCCGGCATGCATGCGCGCGTTCTCGCGGCCGATGCCGCGGGTCAGTTCCAGGATCAGGCCCATGGTGAGCGGGGCGGTCGGATCGCGCGAATATTGCGTGCCGCCGATGGCGACGCCGCGCGCCTTCGCGGCCTCTATGTCGATCGAGGCGTTGCGCATGCCCGACGTCAGCAGCAGCTTCAGCTTCGGCAAGCTCTCGAACAGGCTCTTTGGGAAAGCCGTGCGCTCGCGCATGGCGCAGACGATGTCGAAGTCTGCGAGCGCGCTGGCTGCGGCCTGCTCGGAGGTAAAGGGATGGCTGAACACGGTGGCGTCGACGCGGTCGGAGAGTTTCGGCCAGTCGGCGACGTTGAGAGCGAGGTCAAAATAGTCGTCGAGAATTGCACAGCGCAGCCGCGTCATCAGCGTTCTTCCATGGCGATAGGAGATGGCGTTAAGTGAGGCGCGCCATCGTCGGAACCGGGCCATGGTTGCGCGCAATCACACCTGCGCGCAAGACGCTTGGGTCTTCAAAAATCCGCTAGGCCATAATCCGATCGGGAAGGGCAGCTCAGAGGTCGCGGGGCTTCAGCCGGATCGGCGCATTCATGCCGTGCTTGGCGCGCCAGGCGGGGCCGGGGCCGCGCATGTAATGCAGTTCGGGCCGGTAAGGGTTGAACGCCGTGGCGAAGAAGCGCTTCCAGAAGCCCTTAACTTCCGAGGCGAGCGCGGAGGCGCGGCCGGCTCCTGCCGGAACGGGAAGAGAATTGGTCTCGATCAGAGCCATGATGGGCCTCGCTGTGCTCCCCGTTCATTCTGAGCGGGTGGCGCTGTTGCCGCGCGAAACCGAGCTTTGGCCTGATTTATTAAAAGATGGTTTCAATTGTCCGGATCGAGGCCCGGATGGTGTCCGTCCAGTATTCATCCGTGGTGAACGGAGGGAAAACATTGCCCTTTGGGGGCGGGATCGCTACATCGGCAGCAAGCAAATATCCTCAAATTGAAGGTTTCACGGGACCGATGGCGCGCCAATTTGTCTACTTCATGGACGGCCTGACCAAGAGCTACCCGACCCGCAAGGTGCTCGACAACATCCGCCTCAGCTTTTACCCGGACGCCAAGATCGGCGTTCTCGGCGTCAACGGCTCCGGTAAGTCGACCCTGCTCAAGATCATGGCGGGCCTCGACAAGGAATACACCGGCGAGGCCTGGGTCGCCCAGGGAGCGCGCGTCGGCTATCTCGAGCAGGAACCGCAGCTCGATGCGACGCTCTCCGTGCGCGAGAACGTCATGCTGGGCGTCGCCAAGCAGAAGGCCATCCTCGATCGCTACAATGAGCTGGCGATGAATTATTCCGAGGAGACCGCCGACGAGATGACCAAGCTGCAGGACGAGATCGAGGCCCAGGGCCTCTGGGATCTCGACAGCAAGGTCGACCAGGCCATGGACGCGCTACGCTGCCCGCCCGACGATGCCGATGTGACGAAGCTCTCTGGCGGTGAGCGCCGCCGCGTCGCGCTGTGCAAGCTGCTGCTCGACCAGCCCGAGCTTCTGTTGCTCGACGAACCGACCAACCATCTCGACGCCGAGTCCGTATCGTGGCTGGAAGGTCATCTGCGCAGCTATCCCGGCGCGATCCTGATCGTCACCCACGATCGATATTTCCTCGACAACGTCACGAGCTGGATCCTCGAGCTCGACCGCGGCAAGGGCATTCCCTACGAGGGCAATTATTCGTCCTGGCTGGTGCAGAAGCAGAAGCGGCTGGAGCAGGAAGGCCGCGAAGACGCCGCGCACCAGAAGACGATTGCACGCGAGCAGGAATGGGTCGCCTCCTCGCCGAAGGCGCGTCAGGCCAAGTCCAAGGCGCGCTACCAGCGTTACGAGGATCTGCTCAAGCAGGCGAGCGACAAGCAGAGCCAGACCGCGCAGATCATCATCCCGGTCGCCGAACGTCTCGGCGCCAACGTGGTCGACTTCGAAGCCCTGAGCAAAGGCTATGGCGATCGCCTCCTGATCGACGATCTCACCTTCAAGCTGCCCCCGGGTGGCATCGTCGGCGTGATCGGCGCCAACGGCGCCGGCAAGACCACGCTGTTCAAGATGATCACCAAGCAGGAGCAGCCGGACAAGGGCACCATCACGGTCGGCGAGACCGTGCATCTTGGCTATGTCGACCAGTCGCGCGATGCGCTCGATGGCAGCAAGAACGTGTGGGAGGAGATCTCCGGCGGCAACGAGCTGATCCTGCTCGGCAAGAAGGAAGTGAACTCGCGCGGCTATTGCTCGTCGTTCAACTTCAAGGGCGCTGACCAGCAGAAGAAGGTCGGCGCGCTCTCCGGTGGTGAACGTAACCGCGTGCATCTCGCCAAGATGCTGAAGTCCGGCGCCAACGTGCTGCTGCTCGACGAACCGACCAACGACCTCGACGTCGACACCCTGCGCGCGCTCGAAGAGGCGCTGGAGGATTTCGCCGGCTGCGCCGTCATCATCAGCCATGATCGCTGGTTCCTCGACCGCATCGCGACCCACATCCTGGCCTTCGAAGGCGAAAGCCATGTCGAATGGTTTGAAGGCAACTTCCAGGATTACGAGAAGGACAAGATGCGCCGGCTCGGCCAGGACAGCATCATTCCGCACCGCGTGAAGTACAAGAAGCTGACGCGGTGATTTCGCCATGATATGGCGGGCTTTCATCGTTGCGGTGATTGTCGCCACCTGCGGATGGTCGTCCGCCCACGCCACCGACGCCGCCTTCACCCAGTTCATCGCCTCGCTCTGGCCTGAAGCGCAGGCCGCGGGCGTCTCGCGTGCGACGTTCGATCGGGAGACGCGCGGACTGGAGCCGGATTACAAGCTGCCTGATCTGATCCTGCCGGGGCGCCCCGCGACCGGCGCACCGTCGCAGGCCGAATTCGTGCAGGTGCCGGCGGACTATGTCAGGGAAGCCTCGATTGCCAATCTTGCGGGCGAAGGGCAGCGGCTGCTGCAGAAATACAGTGCCGCACTGACGAAGATCGAGAAGAGCTCCGGTGTACCCGCGACCGTGATGCTTGCGATCTGGGGACGCGAGACCGATTACGGCCGCTATACGCTGCCTTACGATCTCGTCCGCGTGCTGGCGACCCAGGCCTATGTCGGCCGGCGCAAGGACACCTATCGTAACGAGTTCATCCTCTCGCTGAAGATCCTCGGCGAGGGCGTGGTGACGCGCAAGGACATGCGCTCGTCCTGGGCCGGCGCCACCGGGCTCACGCAGTTCCTGCCGTCGGAATATTACAAGCATGGCGTCGATTTCGACGGCGACGGCCGCATCGACATCTGGCACTCGGTGCCCGATGCGCTGGCCTCTGCCGCGCAGCAGCTCGTCAACAAGGGTTGGCAGAGCGGCGTGCGCTGGGCCTATGAGGTGAAGGCACCGGCAAAGGTCGACTGCACCACCGGCGTGCCCGAAGTGACCAAGCCGATAGGCCAGTGGCTGCGTGAAGGCTTTGTGCCGGTGCGCGGCGAGAAGCTCAGCGCGGCCGAGCAGGCGCAGCCGGCGTCACTGCTCCAGCCGGAGGGCATCTATGGTCCGGCGTTCCTGACCACGAAGAACTACTTCGTCATCAAGGAATACAATTTCTCCGACCTCTATGTGCTGTTCGTCGGTCATCTCAGCGACCGCATGACAAGCCCGCTCCCCTTCGCGACTCCATGGTCCGCGTCGAAGCAGTTGCGCACGAAGGACGTCGAGACGATGCAGCGCGGGCTCACGCGCGCGGGGCTCTACAAGGACAAGATCGACGGCAAGGCCGGCATGCAGACGCGCGCTGCACTTGGCGCCTATCAGAAGTCGGCCGGGCTCAAGGTCGATTGCTGGCCGAGCGAAGAGGTGCTGCGTTCGATCCAGGCGGCGCGCTAGTCTGCTCAGCAAAAGAAAAAAGCCCGACCGATGGTCTCGGCCGGGCTTCGATCGCGGCGCTTAATCAGCGCCGTGCGATCAGATTAGTAGCAAACGCGAACCGGGCGGACGGTCCAGCCGTAGCCGTCCCAGTAGCGCTGGCGCTGCCAATAGCAGGGCGGCGGGGGCGGGCCGGGCTCGGCGACGTAAACCGGACCACCGTAGGCGGGTCGGCTCGACGCGATGGCGCCGCCGATGATCGCGCCGCCGAGCAGGCCGGCCGCGATGCCGACACCGACGCCGTCATGGGCCTGGGCGGACGGTGTGGCGGTCACCAGCGAACCGGCGATCGTCGCAACCGTGAGGGCGGCAACTAAAGTCTTCTTCATGCTCTTGGCTCTCCTGAGAGATGGACGCACCTTGTCAGGAACGTCCGGGGTTCAAAGGTTCACGCAGACTCTGATGGAATTGGCCTTGCGGGTAGGAAGCGCGCAAATGGTCAATCCGCGGTAAACGCGCGCAGAGCTGTGACGAGAAAAAGCGGTCTTTTTCAGGCCCCGAGATGAACGGCACATCCGTAGCGAACCTGTTAGCGTCTCAGCCACAGACTCTGACGCGGCGGACGCGCCAAGCATAGCCGTCCCAGAAGCGCTGCTTCTGCCAGATGCAGCCGTCGCCGTAGTAGCCGTCCGCAGCGTAACCGGGACCCGGCGCATAGTAGCGGGGCGGATAGTAGCCGGGGCCGTAGCCCGGACCATAGGCGTAGCCTGGGCCTGGTCCGTAATAATACGGGGAAGCCAGTGCGCCACCGACGATGGCGCCACCGATGATTCCCGCGGCGACACCGGCAGCGACACCGCGCTGTGCATGGGCCGGCGTTGCCATCGTCAGGACCAGGGTGGCGGCGGCAGCGACTGCCGTAAGCGTCTTCTTCATTGGCTCGACCTTTCACAGCGAACGCGAACTCTTGCGGCCAAAGTTCCATACTTCGTTTGAACGATCAATGAACGGCATATCCGTCGGGTGCGACCAATTGGTAGAAATCGCGGCTTTCAAGCCCGGGAGGCGACGATGAACGTCCTGGCCAATGCCCTCATCGTCCTCGCGGCCGTCGGCGTGGTTGGCTATGCCCTGATGAGCCATTTGCAGAATCGCGCACCGCGTCCGCGCGCCAGAGCAGGAGGCGACGGCGGATGCAGCGACAGCTATTCGGATACGACGAATGAAGGCTTCTCGCTGGGAAGCTGGTTTTCCAGCGGCAGTTCCGACAGCTCGACCGACAGCGGCAGCTGTTCCACGAGCGATGGCGGCGGGGGTGGAGATTGCGGTGGCGGCGGCGATGGTGGGGGAGGCGGGAGCAGCGATTAGGCCCCGTTCCGGCATCATCTTGATCCAGCGCAACCCCTTATTTCAGAGCCGTTCTAGGCTGTTTCCGGGCCAGTTTGGAATAGCTTGAAATACCCGTTTTTCCTTTTGCATCCGGACGGCCCCTTAAATATCGATGATGTCGCATCACCGAAGGGCCTGCCGCTTCCATGATCGTTTGTTCCTGTAACGTGCTGAGCGATGACGACATCCGCGCCGCCGTCGCCGAGTCCGACGACGCTGTGCGCCATGCCAAGCAGGTCTATGGATGCCTCGGCTGCAGTGCCGAGTGCGGCCGTTGCGCCCGCACCATCAAGACCATTATCGACGAAGCGCTTGGCCCCTGTGCCGCGTCCTGCTGCTCCGGCTGCCCGCACAGCCACACGGTCGCCGCCAACGACGGAGCGGCCGAGCCGGCTCAGTTCGCCCTCGCGGCCTGCTGAAAACCTTCCTACTATGGGCTGAGCTTTCCCCGGCTGCTTCCCGGTCGCCGGTTGCCCTCGCTCTTGAACGGACTTAGAAGCGTTCTAAAGTCGAGTAGGGCCGATTTGGACTGCAAGAGCTGGAGTGAACCATGCAGGGCGACGCAAAAGTCATCGATTACCTCAACAAGTCATTGCGTCACGAGCTGACTGCGATCAACCAGTACTGGCTGCACTATCGCTTCCTCGACAATTGGGGCCTCCTGGAGATGGCCAAGGTCTGGCGCAAGGAGTCCATCGAGGAGATGGAGCACGCCGACAAGCTCACCGCGCGCATCCTGTTTTTCGACGGCTTCCCGAACATGCAGGTGCTCGATCCCCTGCGCATCGGCCAGAACGTCAAGGAGATCATCGAGTGCGATCTCGCCGCCGAGATGAGCGCGCGCGCGCTCTACCAGGAAGCGGCGACCTACTGCCACGGCGTCAAGGACTACGTCACCCGCGACTTGTTCGAGAAGCTGATGAGCGACGAGGAGCACCACATCGACTTCCTCGAAACCCAACTCGATTTGATCGGCCGCATCGGCCTCGAGCTCTACACGCAGAAGCATGTCGGCGGGCTCGAGGGCGAAGGGCACTAAGCTCGGCCTCGCCACGCAACTCAGCGTCGTTCCGGCGAAGGCCGCGACGACGCTGTGATTCAGAGCTGCGCCTTGTAGCGCTCTTCCACGATCTCCTGGCTCTCCGGCTCGCCGAGGCTGGTCTGGTCGTGGATGACCTGGCTGATGCTCGGCATTACAGAGCGCTGCACCTTTTCCGGCGACCACAGCTTTGAGCGCATCAGCGCCTTGCCGCAGTGGAAATAGACTTCGCTGACGGCGACGCTCAGGACCGCGCGCGGCGGTTTGCCGAATTCCACCATTGAGGCGAGCAGATCCGGATCGGCCGACAGCGTGCCGCGGCCGCCGACGCGCAGCGTCTCGTCGATGCCAGGCACGAAGAACAACAAGTGCACGAAGCCCGAGCCTTCGACGACGTTCCGAAAACTGTCGATGCGGTTGTTGCCGGCGCGGTCGGGCATCAGCAACTGGTTCGGGCCGGCGACATGGACGAAGCCGATGCCGCCGCCCCGCGGCGAGACGTCGACGCTGCCATCGATGCCTGATGTCGCGAGAACGCAGAACGGCGACATCTCGATGAACTTCTTCGCATGGACGTCGATGCCGGGACGCGCTTTCGCGATCACGCGCGGGGTCGGCTTCGCATAGATGGTGGATAGGTCTTCGGCGCAAAGGTTGGTCAACGGCGTGTCTCCGCTTCAGCTTCGCTTCAAACTACCGGATCGGGCCGTCTCCAGCCAACGAAATCCGGCCTGCCGTCTGCTACACCGCGTCTGCCGGCACGAAGCAGCTGATGATGATGGCGCCGCGGTGGTGGGCGTACCACACCACGGCTTGGCCGATCGGATTGCCGCGATCGCGGATGATGGCGCGCTCAGGCACCTCCATCCATTGTCCCTCGATCGGCACCCAATACGTGCCTTTGCGGACGTCGTATTCGGTGCGATGGCCGTCGGAGATGTCACAGCAGGGCACACCGTTCGGCGCCATCACGCTTTTGATGTCTCGGTGCTTGGCTGCGTGGGGGGACCTTAGCAGAAGCGCCCGGAAGGATGTAGGATTTCGGCTCTGCCGATCGTCTTATGGGAAATCCTCGGGAGAGATTGCATGTGCCGCAACATCAAGACGCTGTTCAATTTCGAGCCGCCGGCGACGGAGGATGAGATCCATGCCAGCGCGCTCCAGTTCGTGCGAAAACTCTCCGGATTCAACAAGCCATCACAGGCCAATGAGGCGGCCTTCGACCGCGCGGTGGCCGAGGTCTCGGAGGCTGCGCGACAGCTGCTGATCTCGTTGCACACCCACGCGCCGGCGCGCGACCGCGAGGTCGAGGCGGAGAAAGCGAAGGAGCGTTCGCGGCTGCGCTTCGGCTGACCAAAGCCGCTCCGTGATCTGGCTCACGGAAAAAGCGATCTCCGCGCGCGATGATGTTCGCCGGGGTTTTGACAGCCCGGAGCACGACCATGAGCCGCCCCCTTCTTCCGCTGAAAGCAGGTGCCATCGTCTTCACGCTGCTATGGACCGCGTGGATGATGTGGTGGAGCGGCTCGTTCTCGAGCGCGAACGTGGTGATCCTGGCGCTGTGCGGCGCGGCGGTCGGCTATCTCTGGTACCGCGCCATGCGCTGGCAGTTCGAGCGCATGGGCATGTTGCCGCGGCGCGAGGACCAGGCGAAGTAGCCGGTAATCCTAGTCTAGTGGCCGTGCTTCTTCTTTTTCTTCTTTTTCTTGTCGTCACCTTCTCCGTCGTCGCTCTCGTCGGAAGGTGCATCTTCAGCCTCGTGCACGGCGGCTTCGAGCGCGGCGCGCTCGGCGGCTTCCTGTTCGCGCTGGCGGCGGCGCTCGTCCCAGGCGTCGAACAGCTGATCCAGCCACGGCAGCACCTGCTCGATCGACGGCAATTGGCCGGGCGGCCCCGCCTCGCCGCGCGGGCCTTGCGGGCCGGCGGGGCCCTGCGGTCCAGCAGCTCCCCGCGGGCCAGCTTCGCCCGGCTTGCCCGGCAGGCCGGCCTTGCCTTGCGCTCCTGCCTTGCCGACGGGACCGGGCTTGCCCTGCGGACCCGGCTTGCCGCGCGTGCCGTCCGGCCCCCGCTTGCCCGGATGACCCTGCGGCCCTGGTCGCCCCGGTTCGCCCTGCCGCCCGCGCGGACCCGGAGGTCCCTGCCGTCCCTGATCGTCTGCCACGCCACGACTCCCTTTGCGCAAAGCAAGCTACTTAGCGGCGTTTGACGACAGCAGCAATTCCGCTCGCGCATCTGGCCGGGCTTGATCAACATCAATCGGCGGCACGGGGGGCCGTGTCATTGATCGCGGCCACAACTCAGCGAGGAGCGATCGATGCGCGCAGCCTGGAAAATTTTTTGCCTGTCCGCGATCACCCTTCGTGGCCGCGCTCGGTCTCGCTCATCTGATCGTGCCCGATGTCGTGCCGGTCGGCCACGCCGAGGAGCCGCAGGCTTCATGGGCAGTCCTGACAGCCTTCCTGCTGCGCGCGATCGCGCTGACCGCAGCCTGGGTCGCGATCATCGCATTGTCGCTGCTGGCCGGCACCAAGCTGTATCAGATCTTCTCACGAGCGGCGCCGCGCGCGGAATGATCGCGCCGTCACGCGCTAGTCGTGATAGGCCGGCACCTCGATGCCGGAGGCGGCGTAGAGCCTGATCTTGTTGCGCAGCGTGCGCACCGACAGGCCGAGCACGCGCGAGGCGCGCGTGCGATTGCCATCGCAGCGCGCGAGCGTCTGGAGCACGAGCTCGCGCTCGACCTCGCCGACGGTCGCGCCGATCAGCAGTGGAACGATCTCGTTGGGGGCAAGGAATTGCGCGCCCTGCTCGGACGCTGCGACATGAACAGTGGTCATCAACATACTCCCCGATCAACGCCCGCTTCCACCGCAGGAAGCGGATCGAGAACAAACGACCCCCAAGCCGTAGATCTACGGTGGGCGGGTTTGGTTAATGAAAAGTTAATTGCGAGCGACCGCACGAATTGACCTTGGGAATGCCGCCGCGTCGCCGCGATTGGCACGAGATGCATAGCAAGGCGGACCGATCTCGATCACACCGTGCGATATCCGCCATCGACCATTACGATCGTTCCGGTGACGTAGGATGACAGATCGGAGGCAAGGAAGATCGCGGGACCAACGATGTCCTCCGGCTTGCCGGTGCGCGCGAGCGGGGTGTGATCGACGAAGGCCTGCACCAGCGCGGGATTGGTGGCGCGCACATTGGCGTTGATGTTGGTCTCGATGAAGCCTGGCCCGATCGCGTTGACGCGCACGCCTTCCTTGCCGAGCTCGACCGCAAGCGCCTTGGTGAAGCCGAGCACGCCATGCTTCGAGGTGGTGTACGCCGCCGAACTCGGCGTGCGCAGGTGCACGAAGGACTGGATCGAGGCGATATTGACGATGCGGCCTTTGCTCGCGCGCAGGGGCGCGAGGAAGGCCTGCGTCGTGTTGAAGACGCCGTTGAGATTGAGCGAGATGATGTCGTCCCAGTCCTTCGCCACCGTCTCGGGCTCGGCGGTGAAGGCATTGCGGCGGGTGATGCCGGCATTGTTGACGAGGATCGAAACCTGCCCGACCTTGTCCGCGATCTGCTTGGCCAGCGCAAAGCAATCGTCACGCCTGGTCACGTCGAGCGCAAAGCTCTCGGCCTTGCCGCCAGCCTCGCGGATGCCCTCGGCGGCCTCCGCGACCGTGTCGGCATTGACGTCGAGCAGCACGATCTGCGCGCCCTCGCGGGCGTAGCCGGCTGCGATCGCCCGGCCGATGCCGGAACCGGCGCCGGTGACGACAGCGATGTGGTTTGCGAGCAATGCCATGACATTTTCCTCCCGAATTCGCTTCTAAATTTCATGAAAGGCTAACTCGAAATTAAGGGGTCGGAAACGGCGGCCTTGGCATACTGATCTTCATTGCTAAACGTTGCGCGCATGATGGAACGACTTGAATCCTGGAAACTGGCGCTCGAGCGCCTGCGGTCGGCGGAATTCGCCGACTGGACCGAGGCGGGCCGGTTGGTGGCCGAGATCGCGCGGATGAGCACCGATATCATGCTGCGGCAGGCGGCCGAGCAGGCGCTTCCCGTGCTGCGCCAGGCCGTGGACAATGACGATCGCACCGTCGCGCTGGCGGCGCAGCGCCGGGTCGGGGTCGTCCTCGACGTTGTCCACGATCTGACCGCGCCGCGCTTCGGCCGCCGCAACGCGGCGCCGAAAAAACTGTCCAGCGAGGATCGCGCCCGCCAGATGCTGGGCCTGCCGCTCGCGGTGCAGCTCACCTGCGAGGACATCAACCAGGCCTATCGCCGCGCCGCCAAGGGCAAGCATCCCGACCAGGGCGGCAGCGCGCAGGCTTTCATCGACCTCGCCGCCGCGCGCGATGTCCTGATCCATCCCGGCGCGCACAAGGACGCGTAAGGGGCCTCAGCGCTTGTTTACGCAGCTCGGATAGGGCGCGGCTTCGCCCGGCATGATCGGACAGAGGTCGATCGGGCTCAGGTCGTGCAGGCGCGCCTGCCAGCGGTCGTCGTTGAGCGGCGGCTCGTCGCTTTCGGGGCCGCGCTCGGCCCATTGGATGGTGTAATAGCCGGTCGCGCCTTTGAGCGTGATTAGGAGCGCGGTCTCGCTGTGCCGCGTCGGGCCGCTGTCGATGCGGCCGCAACCGATCACCGCGACAAACCCCTCGAAGCGGCCGAAGGTCATAGCGCCGAAGGGCCTCGCCGCAAAACTGTCGGGGCAAGCTGATTTGAACCCGCCGGCGATCGTGCCCGCGAAGATCTGCGGCGAGCTACCTGGCGTCAACGTCATGCCCTTCTCGCCGGTGACCGTGATCATCTGCGTCCAGCGCTCGGGCGTCTCGCCCTTGAGCACGGCCTCGCGGATGTAATGGCCGTCCTTGGTGTTCTCGAACGCTGCGACAAAATCCGACGGCATCGCGAAGCTGACGAGCTGGCCGAAGATCGGCGAGATCACCCGCAACGATTGCGGCGCCTGCGCCTGCGCCGCTGCACCGAGCAGGAGTGATGCGGCGAGAGCGGCTACCGTCGTCGTCCGTGCGCGCATCGACCTGCTCCATATTGGCGAGGTGAAAAAAAGACCGGGCAAGGATGCTAGCATCGCATCCTTGCCCGGCCCTTGTCGTTGCAAAAGACTTGTCGTCGCAAAAGAAGAGGGCGGGCTGCTCGCGCAACCCGCCCTCGAATGGGACTGGCCGATCGGCTCAGAGCGTGCAGCGGCGCTCGGCGCGCATCTTGATCTGGAGCTCGGAGGCGGCCGTGAAGGTCGGGAGCGGCTTGCTGACCACCTTGTAGGTCGAGACGCCCCACTGGAACGGCTTATACTTCAGGCCCTCGTTCCAGACCTGGCAGATGCCGGTGTTGTCCCAACGGATCACGTAATAGCCGACCGCTGCGGACGCGGGCACGGCGAACACGGAGGTGGCGATGCCGGCAACGGCACAAAGAGCGAGAACGCGACGCATGAAAAATCTCCTGATGGGACGTGTGACGCAAAATTCGTGCGGTAAAAGCAGATCCTTTGCAAGCCGAGGAGCGGCCGTTCACGGATATGTCAGAAGAAGCCGGGCACTTGGTTCGGCCGAGTGCCCGGCAAGACACACGCGCCTGGCGCGGCTCACCGCGCCAGCGAGGCCACCGCCTCGATCTCGATCAGCATCTTCGGATCGGGCAGCGCCTGCACCACGCAAGTTGTGCGGGCAGGATAGGGCGGCGGACCGAACGCGCCGGCATAGAGCGCGTTCATGGGGGCCACATCGGAAGCGCGAGTCAAGAGCACGTTGACCTTGACGAGGTCGCGCGTCGTGGCGCCGGCCTCGTCCAGCACGCGCCTGATGTTGACGACGACATTGGCGAACTGCGCCTCGAAGCCGTCAGGCAGCGCACCCTGGGCATCGAAGCCGGGAATGCCGGAGACGAACAGCAGGTCGCCGACGCGCGCCGCAAAGGACAGCGGCGGCGCCTTGACGTGCGGCGGGGGTGCGAAATGCTGGATCGGCATGGGGTCGCCTCGAACGGTGATGGAGTTCGCCGCAGCGTAGCGGCACGCGGGGCACGCTCCAACAGAAAACGCGAAAACAACCCCATGCACAGTAGAAATGATTGGCAAAACTTGAATTCGGGAAGGCAGAAATATTTGGTTGACCCGTCGGGCAAAACAGGGGCAGGATGGCATGGTGGGGTTGGCGCGTCGGTGTGCGGAAGCGATCCTTGCTTCGCCTCTCCCCGCGCGCGGGGAGAGGCCGGAATTTGCGTCAGCAAATTCCGGGTGAGGGGGAGTCTCCGCGAGTCCAACTGTCACTTATTTTGCGGAGGCAGCCCCGCACCCCAACCCTCTCCCCGTAAGAACGGGGCGAGGGAGCAGACCGAGCGCACCGCCGCCATCATGTTGCCGCCGCGATCGATCGGATAGATTGCAGCGTCTGATTCGATTGCTTTCGATTCCCCTGCCTTGAAAAATAGCCCCCGGAGACGCCCCATGAAGATTGCTTCCACCTTGCGTGCCGCGCTCGTCGGCATTGCCGCACTGGCCGGCCTCTCGACCGCGGCGCAGGCCGACGGCGGCACCGTGGTGCTGACGATCTACAAGGCGGGCTGGATCATCGGCGGTTCGGGCGGGGGCGGTACGCTGAACTTCCGCGGCCGCTCCTATTCGCTCTCGGCCGGCGGGCTCGATTACGGCCTCGTCTTCGGCGGCTCCAAGACCGTGCTGCGCGGCCGCGTCTCCAACATCAACCGTCCCTCGGACGTCGCCGGCGTCTATGGCGCCGCAGGTGCCGGTCTCGCGGTCGGCCGCGGCGCCCGCGCCATCGTGCTGACCAACCAAAAGGGCGCGGTGCTGGAGCTGACCGGCACCCAGGTCGGCCTGATGGCGAACGCGGATCTGAGCGGGCTTGCGATCACGATGCGGTAGGAAGAGGTGCGTAGGGTGGGTTAGGCGAAGCCGTAACCCACCTCTTCTGTTTCCGCGGATAGGAACAGTGGTGGGTTACGCCAGCGGACTTCGCTTCGCGCAGCCGCAGGGCTAACCCACCCTACGAAGTACGATCTACGAACTCACCATCGCATGAATCCGCTCGCAATGCGCGATCAGGTTCTCGTGCGCCTCGACGAACGCTTTCAGCGGCGTCGGAATCGGCAGATAATAGATATTCGCGATGAAGCCGTAGATCCCGGCATCGCAGCTGGTCGGCCGCTCGCCATCGACGAAATCGTGCGCCGGCACGATCTCGGTCAGCACCTGTAAATCGGAAAGTCCCCGCGCATAGGCCTGCTCGGGCCTGTAGCGGCCGATGCCCTGAAAATGATAGCGCTGTGCATTGTAGGCTTTTGCCTTCTCGAAGCCATCGGCGTCGATCTGCGGATGCTGGGCGATGAAGCCGTCGCGAAACGCCGGATAGTAGCGCTCGTCCTTCCAGCGTGAATACGACATCACCCAGTAGAGATCGTCCAGCATGCGCGTGACGAGATGATGGGTGCGGCGCTGCGCCGGTGATAGTGCGGCATCGATAGTCAGATGATATTTCGCGATCGCGTGCGCGATGATCGTCTCGCTGTCGCCGATGATCTCGCCGTCATCGACGATGTAGGGTAGTTGCCCGCGCGGCGCGGTGGAGGCATCGAACACGTGCTCGTGCACGAAAGGAACGCCGGCCAATTTCAGGAAGGCGTAGACCTTGAGCCCATAGCCGTTGTTGTCGGCGACGCCGAACAGCTCCGGATACGAATAGAGGGTCAGCATGGTCGCTCCCTTCAGCGTGCAGTCTGCTTGGCCTTGTCGTCAGTCGTGACCGCCTGCGCGGGCTTGCTGGAGCGAATCATCAGGAACGATCCGGACGTATCAGGCAGCCGCCAGCGTCCGTCGATCTCGGTCGCCTCTCCATTCATGATGCCGTCGTAGTGGACGATGTCGAAGCCGTAACCCGGCGGCTCGTAGCGTTTGACGAACGACACGACGCGGCCTGAGCGATGGCCCGTGATCGAAGCGCTGTGGGTGCGCAGCGGGCAGCGCGGATTCGAGCAGGGCTCGGTGACGTGGCCTTCGAGCGCACCGCCGGCCTCGACCAGCGTCGCGGTGAACGTGACCATTCCCGTGCCGGGTTGGATGTAAGTGCCGTCCCAGACACCGGAGAGATCGTCGGTCATGGCGGCGGCTTCCTCGACATGATGTGCGCCGGTTGAGGCCCGGCTGTTCCACGTTCTGAGTTCTTCCGTCCAAGTCGTATCGCCGGCATGACCCGCTTGCAATAGTCTGCGCGCGACGTCGATCGATCGGAGGATGCCCGATCAACTGTTTGGCGTATGGAAACAAACTGCGGGTCAGGTCGTTGCGCTTGTCGACTGACGCCAGCTCATCTGTTGTTCGTGCCAACCGCATAACAGCTGCGCCCAGTTCCGTAACACGGTATCCACTGGCTGGAATTGCTCTCCCAATAGACGTTATACGTGGCACATGGGTGGCTGGGATCGCCGCATCGGCCTGTCTCTGCCTCCGCGGTGCGGAGGAATTGCTGGGTCGCAATCATGCAAAGCGCTGCTGCAATTACCGTAAGTACAGATTTGGTATATCTGTCGGCCATGTCAAATCCCCTCCAATACCGTCGCAAATGTTAAACCTATGGTAGTGCAGGCTAACAGC